>JAGZNE010000033.1:0-14975 GCA_018363825.1 Atopobium sp.
ATTTTTGAGATTAAACAGCGTCCCTCAACGCAGACGCTTCCCTGGCTTGTGGGCAGTAAATCCGATCTGCAGAAGTACGCTCACATTACGCACAGCTGGGCAAATAAGCTGGTAGAAGTATATTGGCCAGGAGCCCTTACACTGGTGGTTACCGCATCAGAGAACGTTCCTGATGAGTACGTCTTGCCAGATAACAGGACTATTGCGCTTCGCATGCCCAACTCGCCGCTTGTGTGTCAGATTGCTGAGCAGCTTGGATCTCCTCTGGCAACTACCAGTGCAAATACGCACGGAGCTCCTTCTGCAGTTGATGGATGTGGTCTTGAGGCAGGCCTTGTTGAGCAAGCGGATCTGACGCTTGATGGAGGTCCAGCACCTCTTGCTATTGCGTCTACCATTGTCGACTGCACGGGCGATGAGCCGCGCATTTTGCGCGAAGGCGCCATCACAACCGAGGATATTCTCGCCACTGCGGGATTTGCAAAATAGATAAAAAATCCTATCCCTTTTATGTGTTTTGGCTGCAGCTTTTGCCTGCATGCGGTACTCTCTATAGGAGTGAATTTTCTGAGGAGGATACGTATGCGTATTGCAGTTGGTTCCGATCACGCTGGCTTTATCCAGAAAGATCCTATCATTGAGCACATTAAGTCGCTTGGTCACGAGGTTTTGGACTTTGGTCCAGCAAATGACGACCGAGTTGATTACCCTGATTTTGCAGATAAGGTTGCTCGCGCCGTTGCAGCAGGCAAGGCAGATCGCGGCGTTCTGATTTGTGGCACCGGCATTGGTATTGCCATGACCGCTGATAAAGTCCCTGGTATTCGCGCAACTCCTGTTCAGACTGTTCAGTTTGCAGAGCTTGCTCGCGAGCACAACAACGCAAACGTCATTGGCCTTTCTGGTCGATTCACTGATCTTGCTGTCAACGAGGCTATTGTGGATACCTTCCTAAGCACCGAGTTTGCAGGCGGCCGTCATACGGGACGTGTCGAGAAGATCATGCGTGAGGATGACCCTAACTTTAAGGGCGTTGACGCTGAGTAAGTAAGCGGCGCATAAACAGTGCTGCATAAGAAATACGTACGCAAACCTGCAGGGAATGTAGAGACTAGGTTAAAGTTGCTCGCATTCAAATAAAACGCAGGTCAAGCTCTTGGAGGGAGCATTATGGCAGATTACGATGAGTCCAGACTTACGGTTGTTGACCACCCACTAGTTCAGCATAAGCTTCACATTCTTCGTGACAAGACAACCACCACTAAGCAGTTCCGTGAGCTTGTCAACGAGCTTGCAATTCTTGAGAGCTATGAGGCCATGCGCGACTTCCCACTTGAGGACGTTGAGGTAGAGACTCCTCTTGAGACCATGACTGCTAAGCGCATTGCTGGTAAGAAGGTTGCTATTATTCCAATTCTTCGTGCTGGCCTTGGTATGGTTGACGGCATTCTTGAGCTGGTTCCATCTGCTCGCGTTGGCCATGTTGGTATGTACCGTGATCCAGAGACCCATCTTCCTCACCAGTATTACTGCAAGTTCCCTGCAGATATCGAGAACCGCACCTGCCTGGTTGTTGATCCAATGCTGGCAACTGGTGGCTCTCTCACTGCTGCTATTCAGTTCCTGCGTGAAGCAGGTGTCAAGGACATTCGTTGCCTGACTATTGTTTCTTGCCCTGAGGGTGTCAAGGCAACTCTGGACTTTGACCCAGAGGTACGCCTCTACACCTGCACCGTTGATCGTCAGCTAAGCCCAAATGCTTACATTCTTCCAGGACTTGGCGACGCAGGCGACCGTATTTACGGCACCAAGTAAGGAGCCCCTCGTCCTTCTCGCAATCTAATAGAGTTGCGAATACGTAAGTTAGTACATGATCCAGTGTCCGCAGAACATGCGCACTGGATCATTTTTCTTTTCAAATCATCACTTTACGAGAAGAAATAACGGTTGGCATATATCAAAAACTTTGTGAATACCAGGGGATATTGATACAACTATTTTTATCTGGACATAACTATATCTATCAAGAAAAAAGCAACATAACAGCAGTTTATTAGTGTTATAGTTGAATGAATCAATAACGGCAGCTAACACGAAATGTGTCAGTAATGTGAGAGTTTGAGCATAAGTCAATTATTTGATTTTGTAATCGTGACTATGCATTCATTTAGTGCTAGTATCGCCGTTCGTCGCAAATATGCACGCCGAGTGGTAGATAATATACTCCAAGTGGCATATTCTTGGCATCTTACGTTGCGTTTCAAGTATGCTGAGCAGTGACGGGCAATCTGAAATGGTTGCAGATTGTATGGGGAGGTTGAGACAGAGTGGATGTTCTTGCGCAGTTGCCAGCAGAGATGGCCGAGCTGCTCGAAAGTTTTTTGCCACACGCATTGGTTGGTAACACCACCTTTGGTTTCACGAACTACATTTTCTATTTCTTAATCGCTGCTGTGATTTTTCTGATTGTCTGCTTTAGGTTTAAGAAGAAGCAGGCAGAGAGCATTGCTCCTCAGGGACGCTTTGTTAATGGCGTTGAGTATCTGATTGAATACATTAGAGATGACGTCTGCAAAGCTTCTCTTGGAGAAACGTGGCGCACACACTTCCCATTCTTGATTACCATGTTTATGTTTATTCTGATTAACAACATTATTGGCCTTATTCCTGGCGCACACCCAGGTACTGGCACCATTGGTGTCACCGCCGCTCTTGGTCTTTGCTCCCTTGGATACTTTATGTATGTAGGTGCAAAAAAGATGGGTGTTATTGGTTACATCTTGAGTCTTGCACCAAAGGGCGTTAATCCTGTTATCGCAGCAGTTATCTGGGTTATTGAGGTCTTCTCAACATTCCTTCGTCTGGTTACTCTGGCTGTCCGTCTGTTCTGCAACATGTATGCAGGTCACATCGTTATGGGTACGTTTGCAATTCTTGCATCTATGTACTTTATGCCAGCGATTGAGAACTTCTCCGCATCAACAGCCGCCCAGGCAGGATTTTCGATTTTCTGGATCTTGCTGTTGATTATCATTTACTTGGTAGAAACTATTGTTGCTTTCATTCAGGCATACGTTTTTACCCTACTCTCTACTGTCTACATCCAGCTGGTAGAGTCTGAACACTAAGCAAAACGCTTAGTTGGTGGCATTGCCACACTGTGGTGCCAAACGGCACAAAAGATGAAGTCATCTGAGCCCACGCTCAGTTGATGATAGGTATGTATATTGGTCGCCTTGAGAGGGGCGAGCGAAAAAGGAGGAATCGTGGGTATTTTCGGATATGCTCTTTGCGTTATGGGAGCAGCAATTTGTATTAGCTTCGTAGCAACGAGTGCCGCTAACAACATGGCTCGTCAGCCTGAGGTTCAGGGTCGTCTCTTCACAGTCTTTATTCTTGGCTGCGCATTCATCGAGGCACTTACCCTAATTGGCTTCGTTGTTACCTTGATGGTTAAGTAAATTACTGTTTGTAACAGCGAAAACGCTACGTTGGAGGAATGCATGAATACGATTTGTAAGGGAGTTAAAAAAGCCAGCACAGTAGGCGCAACTGCTGCTCTACTTGTGGCAATGGCTCCCTCAGTCGCACTTGCTGAAGAGGGTGCAAGTGGTGCCGATATTCTTCTTCCAAAGCCCGCTGAGTTTGTTCCTGCTCTGATTGCGTTTCTGATCATCTTTGCTGTTGTAGCAAAGTTTGTATGGCCTTCCGTTCTACGTATGCTTGACAAGCGTCAAGAGAAGATCCAAGGCGATCTGGACGCTGCAGCAAAGGCTCGCGAGGAAGCCAACAAGGATCGTGAAATCGCAGCAGCTGGTATCGACGCAGCTAAGCAGCAAGCAGACGAGATTGTTTCTGCTGCTAAGCGTGAGGGCGAAGAAGAGCGTGCTCGTATTATCGAGCAGGCAAAGGCAGAAGCTGTCGAGATTATTACTAAGGGTAAGGGCGTTGTAGAGTCTGAGCGTCGTCATGCCATGGCTGAGCTTTCTGATTCCGTTGTTGATCTTGCCGTCGATATTGCCGGAAAGATTATTGGCAACGAGCTTTCAGTTGAGCAGCAGCGTGCTCTTGCCGAAAAGTACCTTGCGGAAGTAGGTACTCCAGATGAGCACTAATAAAGACGATCAAGACAGAAAAGTAGAGGGCTATACCAGGGCACTCCTGGAGGCTGGCCGCGCTGAGGGTCGTGCAACTGCAGACCTCGTACAGGTTCAGCATGCAAAGAAGTTCTCTCCAGAAGTTCTTGAGACTCTTGGTGCTATGCAGGCGAGTGAGGATGTCAACCTTATCAATGATGTTGCCGCTACGTTCCAGGAGCTTCTTGAAGAAGAAGACAAGACACTTACAGTAACGGTAACTACTACAATGCCTCTTGATGATGAGTTGCGTGCAAAGGTCACCGAGAAGCTCGAGAAGAACTTCAACACTCAGGTGTATCTCATTGAGCGTGTTAATCCCAAGATTTTGGGTGGCATTGTTGTTGAGGCACGTGATCATCGTTATGATGCATCGGTAAAGACACAGCTCACTCACATTAAGAGTAGGCTCTCTTCAGATCACGTTGAAAGTGAATTGTAATGACTGATAAGACCACCATACAGGAAGGAACACTAAGCTCAGATGCCGTCATGGCACAGCTTAGAGAGCGCCTTTCTAAGGTCAATTCAACCGTATCCCAGCAAGAGGTATCTGCTGTTATTGAGGTAGCAGACGGTATTGCTCGTGTTGCTGGCCTACGTAGCGCTATGGCAGGCGAGCTGCTGGAGTTCACCAGCTCCGTTACCGGCCACAGCGTATTCGGTCTTGCTCAGAACCTTGATGAAACTTCAGTCGGCGCTGTTTTGTTCGGCGAAGTTTCTGAGATTAAGGAAGGCGATGAGTGCCGTACAACCGGCCGCGTCATGGATATTCCAGCTGGTTTTGACATGCTTGGTCGTGTTGTTAACCCACTGGGCCAGCCTATTGATGGACTTGGTGCTATCCACGCTACACATCGTCGTCCTATTGAGTTCAAGGCTCCTGGCATCATGCAGCGTCAGCCTGTTTGCGAGCCAGTTCAGACTGGTCTTCTCGCAATTGATGCTATGGTTCCTGTCGGCCGTGGTCAGCGTGAGTTGATCATTGGTGACCGTAAGACCGGTAAGACCGCTATCGCAATTGACGCAATCGTAAACCAGAAGAACACCGACATGATTTGTATCTATGTCGCCATCGGTCAGAAGGCGTCTACAGTTGCAAACATCCGCGAGTCTCTTTCCCGCCATGGTGTTCTTGACAAGACCGTCATTGTTGCAGCTACCGCAGCTGATTCTGCTCCAATGCAGTACATTGCTCCTATGGCAGGTGCTGCTATTGGTGAGTTCTTTATGTATAACGATAAGGACGGAAAGCCTGCTGACAAAGATCATCCAGGCGGACACGTTCTTGTTGTTTACGACGACCTTTCCAAGCAGGCAGTTGCATACCGTCAGATGTCACTGACGCTTCATCGTCCACCAGGACGTGAGGCATATCCTGGTGATATTTTCTACCTGCACTCACGCTTGCTGGAGCGTGCATGTAAGCTCTCCGATGAAAACGGAGCAGGTTCACTTACAGCACTTCCAATTATTGAGACGCAGGAAGGCGACGTTTCTGCATACATTCCTACAAACGTCATTTCCATTACAGACGGCCAGATTTATCTGCAGTCTAACCTCTTCTTCCAGGGCCAGCGCCCAGCAGTCGACGTAGGTATTTCCGTATCCCGCGTCGGTGGCGATGCACAGGTCAAGGCTATGAAGCAGGTTGCAGGTACCCTTCGTTTGGACCTTGCAAGTTACCGTGAGAAGCAGGCATTCTCGCAGTTCGGATCCGACTTGGATGCAACTACGCAGTACCAGCTCAACCATGGTGCTCATATGATGGAGCTTCTCAAGCAGCCACGTTACTCAGCTCTGGACGTAGTTGACCAGATTTGCGCAATTTACGCTGCAAAAGAGAACTTCATTGATGACGTCGATCTTGAGAACGTTGCTCTCTTCCGTGATGGTCTTGCTCAGTACATGAGTGAGTATCACCCACAGCTCCGCAATTCTCTGCGCAACGGAAAGATTTCTGATGAGCAGGCAGAGCGCTTAAGTGATCACATTAAGCACTTCAAGGCTAAGTTCTTGGAAGAGCATCCAAACAAGGTTGTGGATGAGGCAGAAGCTAATTCTGATACACCAGGCTCTTTTGACGCAGTAACCCAGGGTTCATTGCAGGAGTAATTACCAATGGCGAACCTTCACGAAATATCGAGGCGTATGAGCTCCATCAGGAGCACCATGCAGATTACGCGCACCATGTCGATGATTTCGACAGCGCGTGTCCGCAAGGCACTTGATAGGGCCGAGGCTGCTTCGCCATATAAGGAAGCTATTACCCTTATGCTTGCAAACGTTGCAAGCGCTAGCTTTAATCCTAAGAAACAGCCTCTTCTTGCTGCGCACAAAGTCGAGAAGAACGTGTTGTTCTTAGTCATTGCATCTGATCGTGGCCTTGCAGGCGGATTTAACATCTTGCCTCAGCGCGAGGTTGAGCATGAGATAGCACGTCTTAAGGCTAAGGGTGTGTCGTCCGAGATAATTACTTGCGGACGCAAGCCAACTGAGTACTTTACGTACAGAAATATCAAGCCCACCATGTCTTATGTAGGCATTTCCTCTGAACCTACAGCAGACCAGGCTGATCGTATTGCCTCCTACATCATGGACAGCTATATAAAGGGTAAGATTGATCGTGTTGTAATTAAGTACTGGCATGCAAAGAACCGTGTTGACCAAGAGCAGGTTACAGAGCAACTTCTTCCTATTTCGCGCGATAAACTCACGATTCCTAATAAACCACGTACCGAAGAAGCCCTCTCACAGGTGAAGACGTATAACAAGAGTGAATATCAATTCTCGCCATCTGCTTCTCAGGTACTTGATTCGTTGATGCCCGCTTATATCAAGACGGTCATCTTCCACGCACTTCTTGATTCTGCTGCAGCCGAGCATGGTGCACGCCGTCGTGCAATGCAGTCTGCAACTGATAATGCTGAGAACGTCTTAGGCGCTCTTAGCCGTACGTACAATCGCGAACGCCAGGGCGCAATTACCACTGAGCTCAATGAGATTATCGGTGGTGCTGCAGCATTGGAGGATATGTAATGTCAGATATGCAAGTAGAGACTTCTTCCTTTGAGGAAGCTATTCTCAACAAGCGCAATCAGCACGTTGACGATGGCGTAATCGTTCGCGTAGTTGGACCAGTTGTCGACGTTAAGTTCGACGGACCTGTTCCAAGCATCTATACCGCACTGACGGTAGAGGATGACACGCCTGTTGGTCACGTCAGCACCGTTCTTGAGGTTGAGTCTCAGCTTCCCGGTGGTGTTGTTCGTACCGTCGCTATGTCGTCAACCGATGGTCTTCAGCGTAACCTTCGCGTTAAGGACACCGGCAAGCCAATGATGATGCCAGTAGGCGAGTCTACGCTGGGCCGCGTCTGGAACGTCATGGGTCAGCCAGTCGACGGTGGAGATATTCCTGAAGACGTTGAGTTTTATCCAATTCACCACCCAGCACCTCTCTTCGAAGAGCTCACTACTGAGACAGAGATTTTCGAGACGGGCATCAAGGCAATCGATCTTCTCGAGCCTTATGTTCGAGGCGGAAAGACTGGCCTCTTTGGTGGCGCTGGCGTTGGTAAGACCGTTCTGATTCAGGAGCTTATTAACAACCTGGCTCAGCAGCATGGTGGTACTTCCGTATTCACCGGCGTTGGAGAGCGTACTCGTGAGGGTACCGACCTCTTCCTCGAGATGACTGAGTCCGGCGTTATTAACAAGACCTGCCTAGTCTACGGTCAGATGAACGAGCCACCAGGAGCTCGTATGCGTGTTGCTCTTGCAGGCCTTACTACTGCAGAGTACTTCCGTGATCAGGGCCAGGATGTTCTGTTGTTCATCGACAACATCTTCCGCTTCTCTCAGGCAGGTTCTGAGGTTTCCGCACTTCTTGGTCGTATGCCTTCCGCAGTTGGTTACCAGCCAACCCTGGCTACAGAGATGGGCGAGCTTCAGGAGCGTATTACTTCCACCAAGGAAGGTTCTATTACTTCCGTACAGGCAGTTTACGTCCCTGCAGACGACCTTACTGACCCTGCTCCTGCTACAACCTTTACGCACTTGGATGCAACTACCGTTCTTTCTCGTGCTATTACCGAGCTTGGTATTTACCCAGCAGTTGATCCTCTGGCCAGCTCCAGTTCTGCTCTTGATCCATCCATTGTTGGTTCAGAGCACTACCGTGTTGCTATGGCAGTTCAGGAGACCCTGCAGGAGTACTCCGACCTTCAGGACATCATTGCAATTCTGGGTATGGACGAGCTTTCTGAGGAGCAGCAGCGTACCGTTGCTCGCGCCCGTAAGATTCAGCAGTTCCTCTCTCAGTCATTCCACGTTGCCGAGAAGTTCACTGGTAACCCTGGTGTGTACTGCACCGTTGAGGAGACTGTCCGCTCGTTTGCAGAGATTATTGACGGTAAGTGCGATGACCTTCCTGAGCAGGCATTCCGTTTTGCAGGCACCATCGAAGATGTTCGCGAGCGCGCTGCAAAGATGTCCGCTTCGGATAGCTCACAGAACTAGGATTTCTCATGGCTGAGTTGACTTGTCAGTTTGTCAGACCAGATAAGCTCCTTTACGAAGGAACCGTTGAAAGTCTGATTCTTGCTTCAGCAGATGGAGAGTATGGTGTGTGGCCAGGCCACGCACCAGAAATCATTGCGCTTGGCGATGGTGTTGTAAGACTGCACATGCCTCATCCAGAGAATGAAGAATCTATGACCAAGATAGTGATTTCTGGTGGATACGCAGAAATCGATCCAACAGGAGTCATTATCTTGGCAGATCATGCTCGTCGCGTTGATGACATTGATGCAGATGTTGTGCGTGAGACAAGAGATGACGTCATTGACCAGATGCTTTCTCTTCCAGAAGACGATAATCGTCGTGCCTACTACGAAAAAAAGATAGACTGGTGTAATCTACTTCTGAAGCAAGTGGTTGAGGAGTAAAATTCTCTCACTGTCGTTTTCGGAGGTTTATGGACGTCATAAAAGTAGTAGGTGGCCGTTCTGTCACAGGAGAGGTCACTGTAGAGGGTGCAAAAAACTCTGCCCTTAAATTGATGGCTGCAACCATCATGGCTCCTGGTGTTACTACACTCACTAACGTTCCTAATATTGCAGACGTTCACGTCATGGGCAAGGTGCTCAAGACGTTAGGCGCTCGCATTGAAGTCGTTGGTCTTCACGAGCTCAAAATTGATACCACAGATATTACAAGCTGGGAGACTCCTTACAGTCTTGTTGCACAGATGCGTGCATCAACTGCTGTTTTGGGTCCCCTTATTTCTCGTTTTGGCAAGGCTGTTGTGGCGATGCCAGGCGGTTGTAATATCGGTGCTCGCAAAATTGACATGCACATCCTGGGCCTCGAGGCTTTGGGTGTTGAATTTAAGGTTGAGCACGGCAATATTCACGCAAGCGCTCCTCACGGCATAACCGGCGAGACCGTTTCTTTAGCCTTTGCCTCCGTTGGCGCAACAGAAAACCTGATGATGGCATCAGTTTTTGCCAAGGGTGTAACGGTCATTGATAACGCAGCTCGTGAGCCAGAAATTGTTGACCTTGCTACTATGCTCAACAAAATGGGTGCCAACATTCAGGGTGCCGGATCTCCTGTTATTGAGATTCACGGCGTTACAGAGCTGCATCCTGTTGAGCATGAAGTTGTCGGCGACCGCATTGAGGCTGGTACCTTCCTGGCTATTGGCGCGCTTACTGGTGAGCCTATTACTGTTCACGGCTTCGAGCCAAATCACCTTGGCCTGGTACTTAAGAAGTATGAGCAGATGGGCATTACCATCGAGACCGGAGATAGGTGGGCAAGGGCTTCTCGCCAGCAAGATCTTAAAGCTATCGATATCCAGACGCTGCCATTCCCGGGTTTTCCAACAGACATGCAGGCACAGACCATGACGCTGCTTGCTCTGGCTAAGGGTACCTGCATCATTACAGAAAACGTCTTTGAGAATCGCTTTATGTTGGCGTCTGAGCTTTCTCGCATGGGAGCCGATATTACCATTGAGGGCCATCACGCTATTGTTCGCGGCGTCTCCGGCTTTGAGGGGGCGCAGGTCAAGTCACCAGATCTTCGTGGTGGTGCTGCGCTTGTTATGGCTGGTCTTGTGGCCGAGGGAGAAACAATCGTTTCTGCCATTCATCACATTGACCGCGGTTACGAAGGATTTGTCGAGAAACTCGTCACGCTGGGAGCAGATGCTCAGCGCACTACCATTCCAGACGACGACTTTATCGAAGGATAGTTTGTGTCAACTAAACCAAAGCATGCAAAACTGCTCGACAACGGGGCCGCACAGGGCGCTTCGGCTGACACTGCACAAAATACTGCTACGGGAAGTACCCAAGGTACTGCACCAAGCGCTGCAGCCAATACGTCGCAGAACGCTGCGGTTAGTAACTCTCCTTTTAGTCGCACGCAGGCAGAGGGCTACCACAAGCGTCGTAAGCGTGTCTTCAGAAAGCAGATGGTAGTCAGGTCGCTTCTGGGCGTCTTTGCTGCTGTTTTTGTTGCCGCTTTGGTGGGCGCAGGTATCTGGTATGCAAGCGTTCAAGCGCAGCTCAATAACTCGCAGGTCATTACTGCTGAGCTTCGTCAGACGCTTCAGGAGCCTTCTGCACCAAGCGACCCCTATTATATGCTGCTTCTAGGAACCGACGGTCGACCTGGCGAGACTGAATATCGTGCGGATTCTATTATTTTGGCGCGCGTTGACCCTATTCATAAGCGTGTGACCATGCTTTCTATTCCACGAGATACCCGTGTCTTGTGGAAGGGTTCTTACATGAAGATTAACGCCGTCCACTACTATGACGGCGCAAATGGCATGGTACAAGCTGTAAATGAACTGTGCGGCGTACATATTGCTCACTATGCAGAGGTCAACTTTGATGGTCTCGCAGGCATTACCGATGCTCTTGGTGGCGTAACCGTAAACGTTGAGCAGTACATGCGCGATACAGAGAACTTCAGCGACGTTGTTGAACTGTACCCTGGTGTTCAGAAACTGAACGGTGCTCAGGCACTCTTCTTTACTCGTGTTCGCTACGCTTTTGCAGACAGCGATTACACCCGCATGCGCCATCAGAGAACGTTCATCAAGGCTATGATTGCCCAGATTCTGAACACAGGAGACCCTGTAGCCATTGCAAATACTGTCAATTCAACGGCAAGCATGGTTATTACCGATCTATCTGTCTCAGATATTATTTCTTTGGGCACTCAGATGATTGGCATGAACACTGACAAGGATATTTATACGGCATACGTACCATCCGAGGGAACAGAAATTGACGGTCAGTCATATGTCATTGCAGATGAAGATGCACTTGCAAAGATGATGAAAGTAATTGATGCAGGAGACGATCCATCTAGTTTAAACGGACAAACAGATGCCGAGGCAAATGCTGAGGCTGCCGAGAAAAGTTCAGAAGAGTCCTCAGAATCTTCAAACAGCTCTTCTCGCCAGTAAAACTAAGCGCCGTTTTTGGGTATCATTCAAGTGTTAGAAATATTTTCGTTGCGTAGCGCAACTGATTTTGCATGAAAAAGACTGTCAAGCAGTCGTCGGAGGAGATTTATGGCCAACGATAACGTACAAAACGACCACACACTGACAAAAGCCGGCGAGGACTATCTCGAGGCAATTTATCGAATTGCACTTGAGCAGCCAGATGACGATAAGAGCGTCCGCTCCGTTGATATTGCCGAGAGTCTTGATGTTTCCAAGGCAAGCGTCAACAAGGCACTGTCCCAGCTTAAAGAGCAGGACATGGTTGAGCAGAGCCGTTATGGTCGTGTCACGCTGACCAAAGAAGGCGAGGCAAATGCCCGTACCACATGGCGTGCTCACCGTGCACTTCGCACCTTCCTTGAGGAGGACTTGGGCGTAGACACAGAGACTGCAGATGCAGAGGCTTGCCTTATGGAGCACTCACTTTCTGTAGACACGCTGGCCAAGCTCATTGAATTCCTTGAGAAGCGTGGAATTGAGATTCCAAGCAAGTAACGTAACCTGGCGCTTATGCAAGCTAGGTACGTATAAAAGCGCCTGTCATTTGAGTTTATCGACGGCAAAACCGTCATTCTTACAAGCACACGTTAGGTGTGCAGAGCCAACAGGGCTCATAGGTGAAAGGCAAACACATGAAGGCAATTATCCCAGCAGCAGGTCTAGGTACGCGCTTTCTACCTGCAACAAAGGTAACCCCTAAAGAGCTGTTGCCTGTTTTGGATAAGCCCGTCATTCAGTACGTAGTAGAAGAGGCTCTTGAGCCAGAAGAGGTCGATGAGGTAATCATCATCAATTCTCGCGAGAAGCCACAGATTGAAACCTACTTTGCTGAAGACCAGAAGTTTGAGTCAGACCTTTCTTCTCGTGGAAAGCAAGACCTTGCCGAGAAGGTCCATGCAGCTTCTGCGCTTCCTGTTTCCTTTACCTATCAGGACAATCCTCGTGGCCTTGGCCATGCCGTGCTTTGCGCTGCAGACGGTATAGGTGACCAGCCATTCTTTGTACTTCTCGGCGATTACTTTGTTCCAGACCGTCAGATGTGCATCCGCATGGCAGAGATTTCCAAGCAGCACAATGGCGCTTCCGTCATTGCAGTTGCTCCAGTTCCTGCAGATCAGGTGAATCGCTACGGTATTATCGCAGGTGAGTGCATCTCTTCTCCTTCAGATAACTCTGAGGGCGAGGGTGCTATTTGGAAGGTAACAGGCCTTGTCGAGAAGCCCCGTCCAGAGGACGCACCTTCTCACCTGTTTATTGTTGGTCGTTACCTGCTTTCTCCAAAGATTATGGAGCTCTTGGCAACTCAGGGTCCTGGCGCCGGCAACGAGATTCAGCTGACAGATGCAATGGAGCGCCTGCTTGCTGAGGAAGAGATGTATGCGCTGGTAATCGACGCTGAAGAGGGCTGCGATACCGGTACTCCTGCAGCTTGGGCAGCAACTAATGCTCGTATGGCACTCTCTGACCAGAGCTCTGCAGCAGCATTTAAAGAGGCGCTCGGCAGCTATGCCAACCGCATTGGATAAAAGACCCGACATACTCCGTTTTGGCAGCGATGGCTGGCAAGCCCGCTATGATAAAGGCTTTACCAGGGATAATGTAGTTAGACTTGCAGAGGCCCTTGGTACCGTCTGGTCACAGGAGCTGCCTGGCGGTATTGTGTTTGTCGGCTTTGACACACGCTTTGAAGCAGATTCGTCTGCTCTTGAAGCCGCTGCAACATTGGCTTCCTTTGGTTTAGACGTGCGTGTGTCCGAGACTTTTTGCCCAACTCCATCTGTTTGCTGGGCCTGCGCACATCATAAAGATGTAGCTGGTGGCCTCATTATTTCTGCAACTGAGCTTTCCTGCGAATATTGCGGCATGATTATTCGCGCTGCTAATGGAGGCCCTGTTTCTCGCGATTTTCTCCAGCGCGTGGAATCCGCAACGCCGCTTGAGCCAACAGATCAGCGTGGAACTTTTACCACAACAGATATTGTGACGCCTTATAAAAGTGCGCTGCTTAATCAGATTAATGTGTCTGTTATTAAAGAGCTACGCCCGAGCGTGGTAGTTGATCCTATGTATGGTGCAGCAACAGACCTGCTTGCCGATGTGCTTTCATCTGCGGGATGCGTTGTTCATCAAATGCACCAAGGTCCTGTCAGGGATTTTGGTGGCATTCACCCACAACCAGCGGACCCTTGGGCTGATGAGTGCTCTTCGATGGTGGTAAGCCGCCATGCACAGCTGGGCCTTTTGCTTGATTGTGACGGAGACCGCGCTGCTGCCGTAGATGAAACTGGCCGACTCCTTAGCCCACACGAGCTTATTCCGCTTATCACACGCCATCTTGTACAAAATAGAAAGCAAACTGGCCGCGTTGTTTCTACGCTAACCTGTTCGGCAACGGTATCCAGGCAAGCAGCTCATCTTGGTCTAGAATCCGCAAGCGTGCCCGTTGGATTTGCTCGACTTTATTCAGAGATCGAGCAAGGAGACGTTCTTCTCGCCGCAGAGGAGTACGGTGGTATTTGTATTCCAAGCCACCTTTTGGAGCGAGATGGCCTGCTTGTGGCCCTGCTTGTTGTCGAAATGCTTGCGTACACCCATAAATCGCTTGCACAGCTTGTCTCTGAGGACGAGGCTGAACTAGGTCGCATGTGTTATAGCAGGCGAGGAGTGCGACTTGATGCTGCAGCCACTCAGGCGTTCAGAAACATCCTTCCAGGCCTCAATCCAGAAAACGTTGCAGGTAAAGTTCCTGTTTCGGTAAGCCATGCCGATGGCCTTAAGCTTCAGTTTAAAGACGATTCTTGGGTGCTCATTCGTCCTTCTCGTATGGATGCGCTGGTACGCGTGTATTCTGAGGCTGCTAACGAGACACTTCGCGATCAACTTCTTGATGCTGCTTGCCAGATTGTCAAAGACGAGATTTAGCCCAAACAAAGCGTGTCGAGAAGACCGTTTAAATGGCAGCGTAAAAGACACCGCAAAAGGCAGCGTAAAAACGCGCAAGAAGACAACGTCAAAATCGCGTAAAGCTCGCACAAAGATAATGTCAAAAAAGCGTAAAAACTAACGCAAAATGACAACACTATATATAGTTGAAAAATAAAGTGTTACTACTAGACGACAAAGGGAATTTAGTGCCCAATATACGCATTAGTTCACTAAAGACTACGAATTGTGTAGAAAATGTGGAGGAATTAAGAAGATACAAAATCTTCTTCACAAACGAGTCGTAAGTGCGTATAGTTATTCCCCGCGCCGCGCACCACGCAATGTGAAATCGCAGCGCAGCGAACCTTGAAAACCGGATACTGC
>JAGZNE010000113.1:0-1685 GCA_018363825.1 Atopobium sp.
TAACCGCCTGATCATTCGCCGTCGTAAGTCCAAGTAAGACACGAGTAGGAGTAGATAAATGAGCAGAAGTCTCAAAAAAGGCCCCTTTGTGGAGACTCGCCTCCTTGCGCGTGTCGCTGCAATGAACGAGGCTGGCAAGAAGGACGTTATCAAGACTTGGTCACGTTCCTCAACCATCTTCCCTGAGATGGTCGGTCACACCATCGCTGTTCACGATGGTCGTAAGCATGTACCTGTGTACGTCACTGAGTCCATGGTTGGTCACAAGTTGGGCGAGTTCTCCCCATCCCGTACCTTCCGCGGTCACAAGGCCAAATAGGGGGAGTGTAGTAAATGGCTAAGAACACCGATTCTATTGAGGTTCGCGCAACAGCTAAGTATGTTCGCGTTGCTCCTCGTAAGGCTCGCGCAGTTGTCGCGCTTGTCCGCGGTAAGTCTGTCGAGAAGGCCCTTGAGGTTCTTCAGTTCTCGACTCGCGCTGCCGCTACTGATGTTGCTAAGGTTCTGCGCTCTGCAGTTGCTAACGCTGAGAACAACAATGGTCTCCGCGCTAACAACCTGGTAGTCAAGACCGCTTTTGTTGACGAAGGCCCAACGCTTAAGCGTATTCGCCCTCGTGCAAAGGGTTCGGCTTCCCGCATTAACAAGCGCATGAGCCACATTACCGTTGTCGTTGCACCTCGAAAGGAGGCGTAGGAATGGGTCAGAAAGTACAGCCTACAGGCTTCCGTCTTGGTGTAACCGAGAGCTGGCGTTCTCGTTGGTACGCCGATAAGGACTACGCCGAGCAGCTCGGCAACGATCTTGCTATCCGCAAGTATCTTGAGAAGCGCCTTGAGAAGGCAGCCGTTGCTCGTATTGATATCGAGCGTGCTGGCGATAAGGTCAAGGTAACTATTTTCTCCGCACGTCCTGGTATTGTCATTGGCAAGAAGGGTGCAGAGATTGACGGCCTCCGTGCAGATCTTGAGCGTGTTGCTAAGGTCGGCAAGGGTCAGGTCAACGTTGATGTTGTTGAGGTTAAGCGTCCTGAGCTTGACGCAAACCTTGTTGCTCAGTCCATCGCAGAGCAGCTTGAGCAGCGTGTCGCTTTCCGTCGCGCTATGCGTAAGGCTGTTCAGTCCGCTCGTAAGGCTGGCGCTAAGGGTATTCGTATCCAGTGCTCCGGTCGTCTGAACGGTGCTGAGATGGGCCGCCGTGAGTGGTACCGTGAGGGTCGCGTGCCTCTGCACACCCTTCGTGCTGCAATCGGCTATGGTACCGCTACAGGTCGCACCACCATGGGCGCTGTTGGTATCAAGGTTTGGATTTATTACGGCGAGAAGATGCCTGGTCAGCCAACACCTAACCCAGCTCTTGAGGGCTCCGCTCGTCCTCGTCGTGCTCGCAATGAGAGGAGGGGCCGTTAATGCTTGCTCCAAAGCGTGTATTGCACCGTAAGGTACAGCGCGGTTCCATGAAGGGCCAGGCAAAGGGTAATACCCAGCTGCATTTTGGTTCCTGGGGCATCCGTGCAGAGGAGGCTCACTGGATTACTAACCGCCAGATTGAGGCTGCTCGTATTGCTCTCACCCGTGAGATGAAGCGTGGCGGTAAGGTTTGGATTACTATCTTCCCAGATAAGCCAATCACCAAGAAGCCTGCAGAGACTCGCATGGGTTCCGGTAAGGGTAACCCAGAAGAGT
>JAGZNE010000114.1:0-1682 GCA_018363825.1 Atopobium sp.
AGAGACAGCAGAGCAGACGAAGAACTCAGAAACTATTACAGAGAGCTTGACGCAGCCATTGCAGATGCCAGAGGAATCACCGATCAAACTCAAAGTGGAGAGGGATATTCTCGTACAGAGTTTCGAGAGAGCGAAAGAGTTCATGCGAACACAGAAAAAGCAGATACAGACACTGGAAGAAGAGAAACAGAAGATCGGCGAATTAACCGGGCGACTCTTCGACATGAAAGGTGCTGCTGATACTTCGATGGGCAGCAATAAAGGCTGGAAGTCCAGCATGCAGCAGGCCGGTTACCAGGTGCAGGACTTTATCGTACAGGTCCAGGGTGGTCAGTCGGCGCTGGTGGCCTTCGCGCAACAGGGGTCACAACTTGCTGGTGCGTTCGGCCCTGGTGGAGCGATCGTAGGTTCAATCATTGCACTGAGCTCGGTTCTCGCTGGCGTTCTTATCACCTCGCTTAATGGCGGTAAAAACGCCATGGACGCGTTGAAGGATGCAGCTGAGGCAATGGATAAGGTCATTACCATCTCTCAGAATGGTGTGGCCGCACTGTCAGATAAGTACGCCAACCTTGCAAGAACCAACGCAGAAGCAGCTACAATCCTGAGAAATCAGGCGATGATTGAATACAACGCTGCTATAGCGAAGATCCCTAAATCAATCAACGACGCCTCCAGCTCCATTGTTGGCTTTACCGACAAGCTGAGAACCTCTTTCGTTGGCGGTATTGCGTCTATTGATGAATTCAACAAAAACCTTTCGACCGTCGGCGTAACGGCTGACACATACTCAGTAGCCATGGAGCAGGCAAGAAACGCAGGAGCGAAGTTCACAGTAAACGCTAATGCGATTCAGAACACTGTTACCACGCTTGCGGATATATTTGGCGTTTCGGAACAGCGCGCATTCGAGCTAAGCAAGCAACTCTCCGATGTGGCGAATAATCCTACGCCTGAAGCGCTACAGCGACTGGTTCTTGAACTTCAGAGCACTGAAAGTTCGACAAAGTCTGGCGCTGATGCAATAAGAACGTTCCTTGGCCCGCTTACTGAACTCGTTCGAGTGGCTGGCGAGGCTCAGATTAACCTCTCTGGAATGAAAAAAGAGGTCGACAACCTTACCTCAGGACAGAAGAACCTAATAAAGCAGTCAGAACGAAATCTGGCACTGTCTAGGCTCCAGGGCGAGGCCCGCGCGCGGTTGCAGGCGCAATATGCTGCTGAAGATGCAGGTTTTGCGAAGGAGGATCCGCATGCCAAGCAGATGGAGGATGACGCTGCCGCCACGTACAAAAATACAGAGGCGCAGAAGGCCCTCAAGTCTGAACAGAAGAAAGGCGCCTCCCAGGCTGAGTCTATAGCTCAGAAGCTGGCGAATCTGAAACAGCAATCAGAACTTGCCGCCGACTCAACCAATAAGCTGAGCCGCGAGCAGGCGATCCTGAATGCTCAGCAGTCGCTAGGTAAAGGCGCCACCAAAGAGCAGATCGCGCTGGCGGGTCAGTACGCCGCAAAAAAATGGGACACTGCCAACGCGATTAAGGCGCAGGCAGCAGCAGAGAAGCTTCTTCCTGAAGCACGCGAGAATGCCAGTTACAGACAGGATGTAGAGGATCTGAATACCGCGCTGGCTGCGAAGAAAATAAGCCAGGAGCAGTTCAATCAGACATCCGAGAGACTGG
>JAGZNE010000115.1:0-1672 GCA_018363825.1 Atopobium sp.
TGAATTCAGACACGATTTACTCAGCCTCTGGAGCCTCGGACTCCTCAGCAGCAGCTGCGGCAGCAGCCTCAGCAGCAGCCTCTGCAGCTGCAGCAGCCTTTGCCTGTGCCTTCTTGGAGAGCTTGGTCTTCTTCTCTGCAACTGGAGCACCAGTACGAGCAATCTCAATGAGGTGAGAAACTGCGCTTGTTGGCTGAGCGCCCTTTGCTACCCACTCGTCAACCTTCTCAAGGTTGATATCAATCGTCTTTGGGCTAGTCAGTGGGTTATAACGACCGACTTCTTCAATGTAACGACCATCGCGAGGCATACGACCATCAGCGACAACTACGCGATAGTACGGACGCTTCTTGGCACCGTGACGGGCCAGACGAATCTTAACTGCCAATGAAAACTCCTCCATACGAGCGGTGCCTCGGATGTTAGATGGGCTGCACCGCAAAGCCACAAATCGGGTTACAAGTGTACAACAACGCGTTAACCTCGAAAAGTATAAATTTGTTCTCTTCAAAAAGTACTCGTAATTTATGTATGAAACACTTGTTCTATTTACGTAAAAAGTATACACTATATCTATGGAGACGTCAAAGAACATATCAGATAAAACCGCACGTAAATCGTGTGATTTTGAATGGCATGGTAAGGCTATTGGCCTTCTTGACTTAGATGCGTTCTTTGCATCTGTAGAACAACTTGATCATCCTGAGTGGCGTGGAAAACCTGTAATTGTAGGAGGTTCTCCTCACAAACGGGGCGTTGTTTCAACCGCATCTTATAAAGCAAGAAAGTATGGCGTTCATTCTGCCATGCCTTCAGCTACTGCAGTAAGGCTTTGTCCTCATGCAATTTGGACTTCAGGACGTTATGACAGATACTCAGAAATGAGTGCTCTTGTTATGGGTTTTCTCAAAGATGAGACTCCCCTTGTTGAACAAGTTTCTATTGATGAGGCATTTTTTGACATTACTCCTGGAAGATTTTCTAAAGAAAATCCTTTAGAAATTTGTAAGCGCATACAAAAGAAAGTTGCAGCACTAGGTATTACCTGCTCCATTGGACTAGGAACAAATAAAACAATTGCTAAGATTGCCTCTGAGCAAGAAAAGCCTCGCGGTCTTACTGCGGTGTTTCCTGGTACAGAAGGACGCTTTCTGGCACCACTGCCTATTGAGGCCATGAGCGGCATTGGTCCTGCTATGGCAAAAACGCTCCATCAACAAGGAATCAGAACGCTTGGAGAGCTCTCAAGAGCAGATGCAACGTACCTCACTTCCCTTGTTGGCAATACAGCTTCAAAGATGATTTTGCGCGCGCAAGGAAAAGAAGTCTCAGAAGTTCATGAAGCTGCCCAGCCTCGTGACGTTAAGTCTGTTTCTAACGAGAGAACCTTTGAAACAGATTTGTTTGATAAACAAGAAATAGAAGAAGCCATCAGACACATTGCTGGTGTTGTAGGCAGACGTCTTCGCCGCAAACAGTTACAAGGTTATACCGTAACGCTTAAGGTAAAAGCCTCTGCAACAGAGTCTCATACCGCTCAAAAAAGAATGCCTGCACCAACTGATGATGAGCACCTCTTTGCAGAGATTGCCGTTGACCTGCTTCCTGCCATTTGGAAAGAAGGGCAGCCAGTAAGACTGCTTGGTGTTGGTATTAGCTCATTTTCAGATGA
>JAGZNE010000034.1:0-14273 GCA_018363825.1 Atopobium sp.
TCTCGAGATTTTATATGCATGGTGAATCTTCTGATTTCTTGAGAAGTCCTCCGGAATAGTTTCACTTGTTATGTCTTCAATTTCGACGCCAGCTCGCTGGATTTTCTCGACATCTGGTTTGAACGTACGCAGGTTGCACGAGAAGATGGCAACGCCGCCGCGAGTTAGAAGGCGAGAAATGCCAATGATGAGTTCAGCGTGATCTCTCTGGACATCAAACGAGCTTTGCCTCATGCGAGACGAGTTAGAGAAGGTGGGAACGTCGCAGAAGATGACATTCCAGCGATTTTTGGTGTGACGCATCTCGGTAATCCAAGATAAGACGTCTGCCTGGACAAACTCGTGCTCCTCTCCGTCAAAACCGTTGCGCTTCATGTTGCGCTTAGCCCACTCAAGCGAGGGCTTGGAGAGGTCAACGGTTGTGGAGTGAAGCGCGCCACCATCTGCTGCGTAGCAGGTAGCGGTACCTGTATAGGCAAAGAGGTTGAGGAAGCTCTTAGCTGCGCCGGCACTCTTCATGAGCTCGCGAATCTCTGCGCGCGTATCACGGTGGTCTAGGAAGATGCCACAGTCAAGCCTTGAGGCAAAGTTGACCTCAAAGAGTAGGCCGCCCTCATCGATGAGCAGCATTTCTTTTCTTGAGTTGTCGGCTGCGCTGCCCTCGTCAGAGTACTGAGAGCCACCCTTTGCACGCGTTCTTGTTCGTAGATTTACGTTTGAGCTGGGTACGCCTAGAATGCGAGGAGCCAAAGCTAGGACATCTAGGAGGCGACGCTTTGCAAGGTCTGGATCAATCTCTTTAGAAGCGGCGTACTCAGAGATTTGCAGCCAGGTAGTTGGCTTTGTGGCGCCCTTGTAGATGTCAATGCTGACGGCATAATCGGGCAGGTCAGCGTCGTATACGCGGTAACACGAGACGTCGTTTTTACGAGCCCACTTAGCGCGTTGCTTGGCTACCTTAGCAAGGCGTGCAGCAAACTGATCAGACGCTGGCACCAGCACGCTTACCGGCTGGTTGTTAACCATAACAGTAGGACCTGCAGGAACCGAGGTTGACTCAGAGTTGCTTGCTGGTGCATCAGACGCACCGGCCTCGACTTCCTCAACGATTGCGGCAGGGTAGGAGCGCATCGTAGCAATGGAGTTGCCCACGTAGACAGAAAGCGTCTGCAATGGAGTTGCTCTGAGTACCGTATCAGTATTTGTATCGCTGGTAAGAAGCGTGCTTGCCTGTCCCGCAAAAAGTCCAAGCGTAGCGTAAGCAGAACCCTGGAGTGTGGGCTCTTCTTTGGTCCACGAGAGATCGGCAACAATGCCCGTGAAGTGCTCTGCATGTTTGAGCAGCTCAGAAGCTGCCAAGAACTGCACGTCAGCCTTGAGCCCGCCTGCACGAAGCGTATAAAGCACAGCCTCTTTGGCCTTTGGGCGAGGATCTGCTGCATAGAGCGTGACCTGGCGCTCCTGGCCCTTCTCGGCACGTTCATCTGCCTCGGCAAGCAAATCCTGCCAGGCATCGTCGTTGTGGCCAGCCCAACCCGTCATGCCCCAGCGAGCGCGCAAGATGCCCGGCGCCACGTCCAGCGCCATGCCCGCTGCCTCCTGCGCAAGCGCGCCTGCTCCCGGGAACAGCAGCGCCGGCAGCGGCACATCTGGCGAGAAGAGCGATGCGCTCGCGGCAGTTTGCGCCTGCAGGTACAGAAGAGCAGCAGCGTAGTCCAGCCTGAGCGGCGCAAACTCACGTGCCGGCCCTCGACCGCCAGTCAAACTGCGCTTAAAGAGTGCCTCACCAGCAAGGTCAATGCCAACTGTGGCGCGGTTACGTGAGACGCGCACGACAATAGTTACGTCAGGTGCAAGCGTGTTGACCATAGGACGGCTTCCGCGCTTTGCTGCAAGTCGGTCTACAATAGCGTCTTTTGTTCTGACAGCAATGAAGTTGGTGTTTCTGAGCTGGTCATTTGTGCCGTGAGCGCTGACTGCAATGGTGGCATGCGGACCAATATGGTCTTCCCAAGCAATGTGGGAGAGGCCTTCGTAGAGAGCGTCTGAAGTTGCAGCGCCAACGCGATCAAGCACCAAAATGACGCGAGACGTGAGACGAGACCATAAACAGACGCGGTAAGCATCGGCAAGTGAGCCGTAAAACGCAACCTGTCCGCCAAGAGGACGCACCTTTTTGATGCGCAGGCCGTCAAGCTCCTGTGCAAGAAGCTTCTCAAAGCCTTTTGGACACGTTGCAAAGAACTCAAGTTCTTGAGACATCGGGACACCTTTCGCCCGTAGGAATTGAATACATACTAGTGCAACATTTTCCCATGTTTTTCTCGCCAAATGGTTGGGGAAAAGAAAATACATCAAGAACCCGTGGGTGCTCGGCCGCGCGCGTTCCCTTGAGTCGTCCCTCGGTCGTGCGTGGCTGTGAGCAGCGCGTCTGCAGCCCGCACCAACCTCCACTCACCGAAGAGCGGAAGTTCATACATAATGTCCCAAATCATCTGTTATTTTTCGCTTAAAATACGCATAGTATCTTTTACTAAGAAATAGAGAGCTGTTTGAGGTTTGGGAGTCCTTATGGATGCAAAAGTTATGGAAACATTTGAGTCCTGGCGTGCAAACGTCACCGAAGAAGACCTGGTAAAAGAGCTCGGAGAGCTTGCAAAGCCAGAAGCAGAAGATAAGCTCTACGATGCATTTTATCGTTCACTTGCTTTTGGTACTGCTGGTCTTCGCGGCACCATTGGCGTTGGCACCAACCGCATGAACGTCTACGTTGTCGCCCAGGCAACCCAGGGTCTTGCGGATTACCTCAATGCTCACTATCAAAATCCTACCGTGGCTCTTGCAAGGGATTCTCGCCTTAAGGGTGAGGATTTCCAGAAGGTTGCAGCTGGTGTTTTGGCAGCTAATGGCATCCGTGTATATGTCTACCCACGTATTGAGCCTGTCCCAACGCTCTCGTTTGCCGTCCGCTACCTCAAGACTTCCGCAGGTATCGTGCTTACCGCAAGCCACAACCCTGCGCCTTATAACGGCTATAAGGTATACAACGATAACGGTGGTCAGATTACGGATGAGGCAGCGGCTGAGATTTCTGCAAACATCGCACGCGTCAATCCTTTTGACGTCAAGCCTATGGACTTTGAAGAAGGCCTGGAGAAGGGCTTGATCATTTGGACTCCAGAAGAGGTCCTGGACAACTTTATTGAGGCTATCAAGCGTGTTTCTATTCCAGGATTTAAGGCTGCCGACGGCTACAAGGTTGTATACACGCCGCTCAATGGTACAGGCATGGAGTGTGTCACGCGCATTCTCAAGGAGATTGGCGTCAATGACGTTGACGTTGTTCCAGAGCAGGCAGAGCCAGACGGAAACTTCCCCACATGCTCCTATCCAAATCCTGAGTTCCGTGAGGCACTTGAGCTGGGCCTCAAGCTTGCCGACAAGGTAAAGCCAAATCTTTTGGTTGCAACTGACCCAGATGCCGACCGTATGGGTACTGCAATCCCTCATAACGGCGATTACGTGCTGCTTTCCGGTAACGAGATGGGCGTCCTGCTTATGGATTGGCTTCTTACCATGGCTGAAGAGCGTGGCGAGAAACCCCAGGATAAGGTAGCTGTTTCTACTATCGTATCCTCTGCTATGCCCGACGTCTTGGCGCGTGCCCGCGGCTTTGAGATGCGCCGCGTGCTCACGGGCTTCAAGTACATCGGCGACCAAATTGACCAGCTCAAGGATGCCGGTGAGGAGGATCGCTTCCTCATGGGCTTTGAGGAGTCCTACGGCTATCTTGTTGGCACACATGCTCGCGATAAGGACGCTATTGTCGCCACCATGCTTTGCGTTGAAATGGCTTCTTGGTATGCCGCTCGCAACATGGACCTCTACGAGGCGATGGATGCCCTGTATCAGCGCTATGGCTACTACCTCAATGGCGTTGTCAACGCTGCCTATCCAGGCGCTGAGGGCGCCGCTAAGATGGCTCAGATCATGAGCAGCCTGCGTAAGAATCCACTGGAAACGGTGGGCAACTACAAGGTTGTTGGCGTAACAGACTATGCTGAGTGTGCAGAAATGCCTCGCGTCTCGGGCCTGCAAAAAGAGGCTCCTCAGACGCTGCCAGCATCCAACGTTATTGAGTATAGGCTTGAGGGAGACAACAAGGTCATCTTCCGTCCATCTGGTACTGAGCCAAAGGTCAAGTCTTACCTCTTTGCTAACGGAGCCACTCGCGAAGAGGCTGAGGCACGCATCGCCGAGCTCAGCGAGGCTGCACAGAAGGTGCTTTCATAGTTCGCCTTTACCTCTAAAACGTTTTTCCACGCAATTCTTTGGCGAGAAACCCGTCCAGTCCAGCATTCACCTTTTGTGGATGCTGGGTTTTTTACTCTGCGGTCTTTACCGTCACGGTATACAGGGCATTTGCAGCGCTGGCAATAGTTTCTGCCGCCCATGGATGTGCGCTTACCTCAGGGGACAGAGGGTCGTGGACATTTACGGTGCCGTCATCGTTCTTACTGGTTACCAAAATCCAGTGATCGCCATCAGAGCTCAGCTTATTGCCCTTAACCTCAACAAGCAGGAAGGTTTCAGCATCTAGAAGCATGGTGATATTGTCGGCAGAAATGTTATAGCTATCAGCGGTAAGACCAAGGTTAGCTAAATTCTTCTCGAGAAATGATCTGTTCATTCCAGAGTCGGTGTCCGTTGCCTTGGCGGTTTCAACGGCACCCGCAATATCTGCTGGAGTCCAGTTGTTCTTTCCGGTAAGGCCCATGTATGCCATAGAAAGGGCAGTTGGGCCAGAGCCCTTGGTGGCAATTACAGAACCAGCATACGAGACTCCGCCCCACCTGGAGTCCCAAGTATAGAGCTGTGGAGCTGTGCCTTTGGTGATTGAATCGTCGTAGGTTTTGGCTTTGCCGTCAGAATCGGGATAGTTTGCAACAAAATCAATTGCCTCAGGGTGGGCAAGTGCCAGCTCAATGAGGCTCTTATCGCTGTACTTATCAGCGTGCTCTGCAATCCATGCAAGGTTTTTGTTCTGATCAAGCTTGGCTGCCAGGGCTTTAGTCAGCTCCTCTGAAGTCCCCACAGCAACACGAGAATCAACGGAGTTGGCCTCTACCTCCGGAGTAGATTCTTTAGCGCAACCACGCACGCAGCTCGACACAATAAAGACCAGTAAAAGTGCTGCAATAACTGCTAGACCAATGACAATATAGGTTCTCATACGAGAATCAATGCGATGTAGTAGAGACTGTCTCTTAAAAAGAACTGCCTGCGAACCAAGGGTATTTCTCTTGCGACGTCTTGCCTGCCTATCAGAAAAACCGCCATCATGAGAAGGACGGCCATTTTGTGGAGGACGGCGACGCATTGCAGGATCTCCGTAGGAGCCTTGTCTTCTATCAGGTGAATCATTCAGGGGCATGGTGGCCTCCAAGCCGTAAAAATAGTTTCACTCATGATGAATCATACGGCGAGAAGTGTATAAATACTTTTAGAAAACGGTGAATGCAATATTCCGACCGACGAGCGGGTTATTTGCACCGTTTAGCGGTTTGGCATGCGCATAAGGGTTGATTAAGTATATTCTTTTATTCACTATCATTTGTTTTCAAAGTTAGCGAGTCGTATAAGGAAAGAAGGCGTCGTGAAGCATAGAAATGCTCGACAGGACGTGATTCGTGAGCTTGTTCGCAGCGAGTCCATCCGCACACAGCGCGATCTTGTTGATATGCTCAAAAATCGTGGCTTTGCCTGTACTCAAGCAACCGTTTCTCGTGATACTGCAGAAATGGATTTGCAAAAGCTTCCTGAGGGCGCCTATGTGCTTTCTGAAGATATGCATTTGCAGAAAATGCTCTCTGAGTTTGTGGTTGGGGCTACGGCAGCAGAGAATCTTATTGTGATTCGATGCCATCCGGGCACTGCATCAGCCGTTGCGTTTGCCCTTGACGATGTTGAGCTTGACCACGTTGTTGGCACCGTTGCCGGCGACGATACCGTTTTGATGATTGTGGATAAGACTGAGCACGCTGCAGACGTGGTGCGCATCATTACGCAGCTTGGCAATGTAGAGAGCGTTCTATAAAACACAAATCTTTTGGCGAGAAACCCGTCAAAAGCACACCTCATTCAAAAAGAAAAAGGAGCCTGCTTAGTGCAGACTCCTTTTTGTTGTAGATAAACCAGAGGTTTATGGAGTTCCTGTTCCTGTTCCAGTTCCGGTGCCCGTTCCTGTTCCCGTGCCCGTTCCTGTTCCGGTGCCCGTACCAGTACCAGTACCAGGAGTGGCTGGAGTAGTAGGAGTGGTAGGAGTAGTGGTGGTATCGTCCTCTTCCTCCTCCTCGGTAGTCTCCTCCTCTTCCTCTTCGTCGTCATCTTTCTCATTTTGCTTAGCATTAGCGGAGCCACCAACAAATTTCCAGTAACTATTAGGCTTGTAAGCAATAGTTTCAGTGGTCTTTGGGAACTCAGCGCGAGCAACGCCAGAGAGAGCTGCGTTCATGTAGTACGCCCATACGTACTGTGCAGTAACAAAGGTAGAGGACTCTCCGCCGCCGATAATAACAGGGTCACGACTATCTGGATATCCACACCAAGCTACGGTTGCAAGCTGTGGGGTATAGGCGCAGAACCAAAGGTCCTCGGAGTTATCGGAAGTACCCGTCTTACCTGCAACTGGTTGGTTGAAGGTCTTCAGGTTGTAGGCATAGCGACCAGTACCAGAGGTAAGAACGCCGCTCAGAACATCGGTAGCAGCTGCAGCAACAGCAGGACTAATTGCCTGAACTGGGTTGTCCTTGTGCTCGTAGATAACGTTGCCATTACGGTCTTCAATGCGCGTAATTGCAACAGCATCACGACGAACACCGCCTGCAGCAAGGGTTGCAAATGCGGTGCACTGCTCAATAGGGGTTACGCCCTGAGAACCAAGAGTGGTAGACAGGTATGGCTGTAGCTGAGTGCGAATACCCATGGCATAGCACGTCTGAAGGATCTTATCGATACCAATAGCTTCAGCAACCTGTGCGTAAACAGTGTTGGAAGAGTAAACCGTACCTTGACGCAGTGTAATTGCACCGTAGCTGTAGTTACCAGCGTTTCTGACCAACCAGGTTGGCGTAATTTGCATAGGGGAGTTGCCGTTAAGAACAATCTCTGGGTTCATACCCTCAGAAAGGGCTGCTACCAGCGTATACATCTTAAAACTGGAGCCCATCTGACGGTTACTACTGGTTGCAATGTTGTACTGACTCTTTGAGTAGTCCTGTCCACCAACCATTGCTTTAATGTAGCCAGTTTGAGGATCAATAGAAACCAAAGCAGCGCCTAGGCGAGGGTTGCCAAGCTCAGCAATACGCCTTGTAGCAGCCTCATCAGCATCTTTCTGAAGGTCAGGATCAAGCGTAGTGTAAACGCGCAATCCACCCTGAAGAATAGTGTCGTTATCAAAGTCTTCCTGAAGCAGGCTACGAATGTAGTCAGTCCAGTAAGGGAACTGGCCAATGTTATCGGTCAAAGTACCAGGATTAAGCACTAAGTCCTCAGCAACAGCCTCATCGTATTGCTCTTGCGTAATATCACCTGCGCGAAGCATACGCTCAAGAACAGTGTTGCGTCTTTCTCTTGCAGCCTCTGGATTGACAGTTGGATCATAGGCAGAAGGTGCGTTTGGAAGACCAGCAAGCGTTGCAGCCTCAGCAAGAGTCAAATCACTTGCATGCTTGTTAAAGTAGATAATACTTGCAGCTTCAATACCGTAAGCACCATTACCGTAGTAAATGGTGTTGAGGTACATATTAAGAATCTGGTCCTTAGTAAACTTTTTCTCCATCTGAATAGAGATGTAAGCCTCGCGGACCTTACGCTTCAAAGAGCGCTCAAACTGCTCGTTAGAAAGAACAGTGTTACGAACAAGCTGCTGCGTAATAGTGGAAGCACCTTCGCCGCCACCAAACAGCGAGCCAACAGATGCGCGGACAATACCCCAGGGGTCAATACCGCTGTGGGAATAGAAGCGCTTATCCTCAGTATCAATGGTGCCCTGAATAACATAAGGAGAAATCTGATCCAAGGTAACTGAGCGGCGCTGCTGCAGATAGAAGTCTGCAATGTCGTTGCCCTTAGAGTCATAAACGCGGGTAGGCTCTGCTACCAGGTAGGCATCAGCAGAGTTGTAATCTGGCAGGTCCTCGAGCCATGAAGAAACAGCTGCACCCAAAGAAAGAGCAAGTGCAAGCGCGAGAAGAGCCATAAAGCCAAAGAATCCGGCAATGCCAAAACCTACGGCATGTGTGTTTGCGTGTTTACGTGCACGACGGGTTCTAATACCCATTGAGCCTCCTTGTCATAGCTCTCACTATTATAGTCTGATATTTATGTTTCAGTGAATAAAGAGTTACAACTCTGTTGTATTCTGATAGATAACATTTTGAATTGATACTATTTGAAGCAGTAACTATATGGTTTAACAGGCTTGCGTTGAGAGGATACAGAGTGCTTTCAGTAGAAGAACAGCTCCGTGTTATTACTTCAGGAACTATGCAGATTGTTCCTTTGGATGGTCTAAAAGAAAAACTCAAGAAGGGTACCCCTCTTAATATTAAGCTTGGCGTTGATCCAACAAGTCCTGATTTGCATCTGGGACACGCAGTTCCTTTGCGCAAGATGCGTCAGTTCCAAGACCTTGGCCATAATGTCACCTTGATTATTGGTAGCGGCACCGCGCTGATCGGAGACCCTTCCGGACGCGATTCTACCCGTCCTCCTCTCACTGCAGAGCAGGTGGATGCAAACGCAGAGACCTATGTTAACCAGGCTATGAAGATTCTTGATCCAGAAAGAACCACTGTTGTTCATAACGGTGACTGGATTAAGCCTATGAATCTTGAGACCATGCTTGGCCTTATGAGCAAGTTCACCATTGCTCGTATTCTTGAGCGAGAAGACTTCTCTAATCGCTATCATAATCAGCAGCCAATTGCGCTTCACGAGTTCATTTATCCAGTTCTTCAGGCATACGATTCTGTTGTTATCAAGGCAGATGTAGAGATGGGCGGAAACGACCAGATTTTCAACCTGCTTGCTGGTCGCGATCTTATGCGTGATATGGACATGGAGCCTCAGATTGCGCTTACTATGCCTTTGCTTGTAGGTACTGACGGCACTAAGAAGATGAGTAAGTCTTACGGCAACTACATTGGTCTGACTGATGAGCCAAATGATATGTTTGGCAAGGTCATGTCTATTACTGACGAGATTATTCCAATGTACTACCGTCTTTGCTCAACGCTCTCTATTGATGAGCTTGATGCAATCGATAAGAGCTTTGAGGACGGCACCGCTGATCCTTACCAGCTCAAGCGTGCTCTTGGCAGAAATATTGTTGACCTTTATCACGGTGAGGGAGAAGGTCTTAAGGCTCAGGCAGCTTTTGATGCTCAGTTCAAGAACAATGAAGTTCCTGACGATGTCAAAGAGTTTGCAATTTCCCTTGAAGCAGATGAAGACGGTCTCATTTATCTGCCAAAGATTTTGGTTGAAGTAGAGATTGCTTCAAGTAACGGTGAGGCTCGTCGTCTGATTGATGGCGGTGGTATCAAGATTAACCAGCAGCCTCATCCAGCAAAGACCTATAAGGTTGAGCCATCAGTTCTTGAGGGAGCTCTTCTCCAGGCAGGTAAGAAGCGCTGGGCTCAGCTCATCTAGTCGACAATGGCAACCAAATAAGGAAGCTTACACATGTGGAGACAGTTTGCTCTAGCAGTAGCAGTTGTACTGGTTCTTTGTTATGTACCGGGATATCTTTTTTCTCGCGCTATTGGCACTAAACGAATGACATCCCTTGTGGTAGCTCCGCTTATCTCGGTCTGCCTCATTGGTTTTTCTGGAATTGCAATATATCCTTTGGGTCTAAGAGGTGTAACGCCGCTTTTGGGAGGCGTTGGTCTTTTTATCTTGATTGCTGCTGGGCTTTCGTATCTTATTCAGAAAATCAGACCCATCCAGGAAAATCAATCTCATGTAAACCTTGGCGAGAAGGACTCTCTAAACGGAGTCTTTCTCTTAGTGACTGCTGCTATCTCTACTGCAATATTCTTTGTTATTTTCCACAAAGCAATTAGAAACCCCTCTTGGTTCTTGCAGTCCGCTGATAACTACGCGCACCTGGCGTACATTACAAGAAGTGTTCAGTCGGGCATTTATTCTATGCTGCATGCTGCCTTTTATACAGGAGCAAGACCAGAGCTTCAGACCCCCTTCTTTGACGAGGGCTTTTATCCAACTTTATTTCATTCTTTAGCAGCTGTCACTGCAGCAATTACAGGCTTTAATGAGGTACTTACAGAAAATGTGGTTTGGTTTGTTTTTGTCGCGGTTATATATCCAGTGGGCGTCTGTGCTTTGCTTCAAGTGATAGGAAAGAAAAATTTAACTTTTAGTTTACTGACTGCATTTGCGGCATTTGCACAATTGGCTTTTCCTATTCGAATGGTTACGGTTCATGCAGTCTTTCCTAATGTAGCTGGCTTTTGTCTTGTCCCCACTGTTGCAGCAGTCTTTATATTGTCTTTTAACGAGAAGACATCCTGCAAAGAAGTATGCTCATCAACTCATAGCGTTCAAAAATTTTCTGTAAATATTCATACACTTTGTTTATGTTTTATGGGGATTATTGCACTAGCATTGGTCCATCCTAGTGCAGATTTTTTGTGGGCTATTTTTGTTTTACCATTTGTTCTTTGCAACTTGCTTCCAAGTTTTGCTCAGTATTTGAGTAAGAAATTTGAATTAACAAAACCGAAGAAAATTATTCTATTGATTTGTTTAGAGTGCGTAACTCTTGGCTCCGCTATTGGTATGTGGACTATTGTGCTTAATTCAAGTTTTATGGCACCGACAGTTAATTTCCTCTGGGAAATTTATTTTGATCCAATTAAGTCAGTTCTTTCCGTATTGAATTTTGGCTTGCTTTTGAATTTGCCACAGATTCTTTTTGCCGTTGCGTTCTGGCTTGGATTTGTGAGCTGTTGTATGAATAAAAATTGTCGCTGGCTCACTCTGGTATTTCTCATGACTGCCGTCATTTATGTAGCAAGTCTTTCTGATGTGATTCCTATTAAGAGGTTTTTCTCGGGATTTTGGTATACCGATCCAGAAAGAACCGCCGCGATGGTAGCAATAGCAGCAGTTCCTGTTGCAATTATTGGCATGGAAACATCCATCACGCTTGTATTTGACTTGATTAAATACGTTATTAAGACGGTCAAAGAAAAAGGAAACAAAGGCGAGAAAACAAGCTCAGAGAATTCTGCTTGTACCATTTCTGCAAATGGAGATCAATCAACCTGTAAGCCCTGCATGTTTATTAAGAACTCTGGCATTCTTATGGGCATCGTGGCGGTGTTATGGGGCTGCGTACTTTTGAGTCCGTGGAACTTGGCAAGCTTACCTAAAAAAGAGCATAGCGAAATCCGTTATGGCATCATATGGCTCAATGAGGTCTTTGAGCCTCGTGAGCATACAACCTATAAGGCAAGTGAGGATGAGTTTGTAAAAAAGGCTCTCCAGATTGTTGGTAATGACCTGGTAGTTAATAATCCTTACGATGGCTCTCTTGTTCTAAACTCGCTTTATGGCATGAACATTTTCTACCGTGCGAAGGTAGAAACAGAAGAGCTGCCACAAAGCGTAATTATTCGTACAAGGCTTAATGAGGTAGCTAGTAATCCAGAGGTTCAGCAGGCAGTGCGAGAAACTGGTGCAAGATATGTCCTGTTGTTAGATTTAGAAAATCCAGCTTTATTAGGAGATCAAAGCTATTATTTCTCAGGTTTACAGATTACTGATGAAATTCCTGGATTTGAGATTGTTCTTCAAGAAGGACCTTATAGACTGTATAGAATCACCGCTGTTGAGTAAGACTTTGGTAAGATTACATATCAATATCGTCCTAAACGGTGTTTAGCGGGAAGCCCGATTGATGGGGAGTAATTTTGAAAGGCATTATTCTTGCAGGAGGTAGCGGTACCAGGCTTTATCCGCTGACAACCGTTACATCTAAACAGCTTTTACCTGTTTATGACAAGCCAATGATTTACTATCCGCTGTCAACGCTTATGCTTGCAGGTATTAGAGATATTTTGGTTATCTCCACGCCACGCGATCTGCCAAATTTTAAGAAACTCTTGGGTGACGGCTCTGACTTCGGTATCTCCATCAGTTATGCCGAGCAGCCTTCTCCCGATGGGCTTGCTCAGGCATTTGTTATTGGTAAAGAGTTTATTGGTGATGACGCTGCAGCTTTGATTCTTGGAGACAACATCTTCTTTGGAAATGGCCTTTCAGGACTTGTGAGAAAAGCTGCTCAGCAGGCACAAACTGCTGGTCGTGCCACAGTTTTTGGCTATCACGTTGATGATCCAGAGCGTTTTGGCGTTGTTGAGTTTGATAAGAACTACAACGCTATTTCAATTGAGGAGAAGCCAGCTCATCCAAAATCTAACTACGCAGTAACCGGACTTTATTTCTACGATCAACGTGTTACTGAGCTGGTAAAGCAGGTTCAGCCAAGCGCTCGTGGTGAGTATGAGATTACTGACCTTAATCGACTCTATCTTGACGATGGCACGCTTGATGTTGTTACTCTTGGTCGTGGCTTTGCGTGGCTGGATACAGGAACTATGGAGTCTCTTTTTGAGGCATCTACCTTTGTTCGTACTGTTGAGACTGCGCAAGGTCTGCCTGTAAGTGTTCCAGAAGAAATTGCTTTTGAGAACGGTTGGATTGACAGCTCTAAACTTATCGAGTGTGCAGAACGCTACGGTAAATCTACGTATGGTGAGCACCTCAAGAGTGTTGCAGAGGGACGTATTCTTCCTTCTGAAAAAGGGGAGTAACATGCGGATTCTTATTACTGGCTCTCATGGTCAGTTAGGCAATGAACTCAAACGTCTTTTTGAAACTGGTATCTCTGAAATTGGGGCTATTCCAGAGCTGTTTGTTGACCCAGATGTTGACTATACTGACGCAGAAGAACTGGATATTACCAGTTCAGACGCGGTAAATACATGGTTTGACCAGCATGATCGTTATGACCTTGTTATTAACTGTGCGGCCGCAACAAATGTCGATGGCTGCGAAAGCAATTTTGAGATGGCCTTTGCGGTAAACGCACTTGGTCCTATGAATCTTGCACGAGCTTGCAGTACTACGCAGACAAAGCTTGTTCAAGTATCTACTGATTATGTCTTTAGTGGCAAAGAAAGCTCTCCTCGTACAGAGCAAGATGCTCCTTATCCTGTTTCTGCGTATGGGCGCTCCAAATTGGCGGGAGAGGGACTTGCGCTTGCGGCAAATCCTCAAACGTTTGTAGTGAGAACTGCATGGCTTTATGGCTATGTTGGTAAGAACTTTGTGGCAACCATGCGAGCCCTCGGCGCAAAGTATCCAGAGATTAGCGTTGTTGATGATCAGGTGGGTAATCCTACCAGCGCAAATGACCTAGCTCACGCAATCTTGTGCATTGCAGCTACTGAGAACTATGGCATCTACCATGCAACTAATGAAGGAACATGTTCATGGGCAGATTTTGCTGAAGCTATTATGGCTGGCAGCAATCTTGACTGTAAGGTTTCCAGGGTAACCTCTGCTCAGTGGAAAGAGATGCACCCAGAAAGTGCTTCTCGCCCTGCGTATTCATCTTTAGTAAACGGTCATCTTGAGAGTACCATTGGAAATTGTATGAGACCTTGGCAGGAGGCTCTTGCGACATATCTTTCGAAGGTAGAAAGAGGTTAGTGTGAAGACCTATTTAGTAACTGGTGGAGCTGGATTTATTGGATCTAACTTTATCCACTATATGCTTAGAAGAAATCAGGACATTCATATTTTGAACGTGGATGCTCTGACGTATGCAGGCAACCTTGAGAACCTCTCGGAATATGATCAAGATCCTCGCTATACCTTTGCTCATGTAGATATTAGGGATAAAGAGGCTCTGACACAGCTGTTTGAGACCTATCATCCTGATTACGTTGTTAACTTTGCAGCAGAGAGTCACGTAGACCGTTCTATTGAAGATCCAGGTGCCTTTGCTGACACTAACGTTATGGGTACTGTCGCTCTTCTGAGTGTTGCAGAGTCTTTCTGGAATGATGGCCAGGGCTCCTACGGAGACCACAGATATCTGCAGGTTTCTACTGATGAAGTCTACGGCTCGTTGCCACTTGATGATCCAGAGGCGTTCTTCCGTGAGACTACAC
>JAGZNE010000035.1:0-14247 GCA_018363825.1 Atopobium sp.
CTTAGAAAGGTTGTTGGCATGCCTGAGCGAACTGGCCAGGCAAAAACTCAACAGCAAACGTATGAACAGCCGCACCTTCAGAAGAAAACTCTGGCATGGTACGGCTGGCAAGATCAGACTGTGGCTCGGAGAAAACGGTGGGGATGCAGGACTCAAAGAGTTCCTCTGAAATTCCCTCAACATCATAGCGGTTAAGCAGGTCAATGCGTTGTAACTCGGTAATACCAAGAAGGTCTTTCACTTCTTTGAGCAGGGCTTTTGCCTCGCCCTCGAAACCAGATTTTCTTTGGACGTAGACGCGCAGGACCATGGGGCCACCTTTCAATGCAAGCCTTTTACGCTTTTACTGGCTTTATTGTACGTTACTTAGGTGGCCAAATTGGCGGTTGTCGAGAAAAGAAAAACGGGTTGTAACAGAGCGTTAAAAATACAGATTATTTAGTTAAAAGTTTTACCCCAGTACAAAGATAAGAGCGATAAAACAAACGGTTACGCCCAAGGCAATTGCCTCGCGAGCGCCAAAGGTTGGCTGATGCCAACGTGTACGAGAAGCCCCTGCTACATAGTGTCGAGCGTCAAGTGCCTTAGAAAGGTTGTTGGCATGCCTGAGCGAACTGGCCAGAAGCGCCACCACAATGGAGAAAGTAGCGCGGAGTCTTTTGGGCAGCGAACCTGAAGCAACGTCTCCTGCACGAGCAGTTTGAGCCTCGGAAATGGATACTGCATCGTCCGCAAGCGTTGGAATAAAACGCAACATAAGTGAGAAAATCATGGCAATTTCTTTGCCAGGAAGACCAATCTTAGAAAGTGGCGAGCATGCTGCTTCAAAGGCATTGCCTAGATCCGTTTGAGTTGTGGTAAGCAGGAGTAGTGCGCCGATTAAAATTGCAGCTAAAATGCGTACGGGGTAGAGGAAAGCACTCCATGCTCCCACATCGGTGATGGTAAAGATTGACCAAGATATCAGCACAGTTCCTTCTCGCGTAAGTAACAGATTGAAGAGCGAGAGAAAAATGAGAAGCCAGGCAAGTGGGATGATTGACACAAGCACCTTTTTGACGGGAATTTTAGCGAGTGCCAGCAGGCAGAGCACGCCTACTACCAGCAGTGCAAGCTGTGGTGCGTTGCGGATAAAAAAGGTTGCAAGCATCAGAAGGAGTGCGGCCAGGCATTTAACGTTGGGATTAAGCCTATGGATGAGCGAGTCCCCGTGATAGTACTGGCCTACAGAAATCTTAAGCGCCATAGTAACCTCCTTGTGAGAGGTTGTCAGTCTTTGTGGCGCTGGCTCGCGCGTCGCCAGAGTTGATAGGCAGCGCAGCAAGCAGTGCGTCTACCAGCTCAGATAGGGTCAGAGGTTCTCCCAGGTTGATTCCAGTAGTGTGGGACAGACGTTGCGCCCAAGCAAGCGCATGAGGAATGCCCAGACCAAGTTCCTGGAATTCTGCCTCTGAGAAATGAGTAAATGTTTGATGCGGCGAGCCTGAGAAAACCAGGTCACCCTCATGAAGCACGATAATCTGGTCGGTTTCTGCCGCATCCTCCATCGAGTGTGTGAGCTCAATGACGGTACAGCCGTCTTCAAGAACTGCATTGATAATCTTTCTGAGCTCAGAGCAATAGTAAGGATCAAGTCCGCTGGTAGGCTCGTCGAGTACAAGCACCTTTGGATGCATGGCAATAACGCCTGCAAGTGCACAAAGTCTCTGCTGACCACCAGAAAGCTCAAAAGGGGATGCATCTGCCTTGTGGGAAAGACCGACAAGTTTCAGAGCAGCATTCACAGCACTTGCGACATCGCAGGTAGAAAGACCTAGGTTAGTAGGGCCAAATGCCACGTCTTCTGCAACTGTTTGTGCAAAAAGTTGGCGCTCTGGTCGCTGCATGACGTAGCCAACAATGCCGTGAAGTTTTCTGCGATTTTGCTTTTGTCGAGTATCCAAACCAGTTACACAGAGTCTGCCGGCGTCAGGCGTATCAAGTGCGCAAATCAAGCGCGCCAGGGTAGACTTGCCGGAACCGGTTGAGCCAATCACGGCAACATGCGAGCCTTTTTGCACGTCAACCGAGATGTTTTTGAGCACGGGTTTCTGGTACGAGAACGTCACGTCGCGCACAGAAACTGCTGCTTGCTCGGACGCGCGGTCGGCTGCAGCCACGCCGCCACAACTCGCGGCCATCGCGTCGCAGCTTTCAGCCACGCCGCCCTTCTCGCCTCGCGACCCCGTGGCGAGAAGCCCCGTCAGCTCGTCAAGCACGCGCTGAGCCGAAGGGGATTTGCACACGACAACTCCGCGGTTGTTGAGCGCCTGCGCCACCTGATAGGCAAACGGCTCCTCAAGATGCAGGCATTCAACCAGCTCATGCTGTTCAAAGAGGGCTTCAGGCGTTCCTTCAAACGCAACGCGACCGTCGTCCAAGGCAATCACGTGGTCAGCGGAAACCACTTCGTCCATGAAATGCGTTACGTGAACAATAGTCTTTCCAGCTGCACGGAGTTTCTCGACAAGGCCCATGACGTTATTTCTATGCACAACGTCAAGAGCTGCGGAAGGTTCGTCAAGAATCAGAATCTGCGGCTTCATGACCAGCGCGCCCGAGATGGCCACGCGCTGCTGCTGGCCGCCTGAAAGCATCTGTGGATTTTCTGACGCAAACTCGGTGAGAGTGCCAAGTTCAATCTGCTGTTCTACCAGCGGTGTTATCTGATCGCTGGGTACCTGAAGGTTCTCTAGACCAAAGGCAATATCGTCTGCGACCACGCTGCAGATAATCTGATCTTCAGGATTTTGGAAGACTAGGCCCAGCTGCGGACGAATAGTTTTGTACGCTTCAAAGTCAACCTTGCCATCGTTGACAACGGTGGTTCCCAAAAAGGTAACGGTGCCCTCGTCAGGCGCGGTAAGGCCAGAGAGAATCGAGGCCACGGTGGACTTGCCCGATCCGTTCGCGCCAACAATACAGGTACGTTTACCTGCAGGAATAGAAAACGAGACGTGGTCTAAGGCAACTACGCCTTTTGCGTGCACAAAGGTCACGTCCGAAAGCGTCGCAGCTACAGGCAGGTCCTGAGTTTGTGCGGTGCTTTCAGACGTGTGTGTATCTGGGGAGTTGTCGAGCAGACTACTCACCGTTTTTGATGCTCTCAAAAAGTGAGGTAGCTGAGCGCATAATCACAACAAAGATAATGCTGTTGACAGCAACCTTTACCACGTTGAAGGGGAGAAGAGCAGGGACAATCAGTCCGCTTACTGCCTCCACGCTCATGCCGGTGTAGATTGGGGTAACTACAAGGTTGCCCAGAATGCATGCAACAACACTGATAACGCTGCCTACAATGAGGGCAATTACCAGCTGCTTGATATTCTCGGAACGGTTATACACAATCAGCGAGACAGGCAAAACGTAGGTAAGCGTTGCCAGAATTGCCATGATAGTGCCGTAAATTCCGGACTCCGTGGTGAGGTGTAGAAGGTAGGGAAGCACCGAGACGATCGCGCCCGCAGCAGGGCCATAAGCTACGCCTGCGAGCAGGGCAAAGACGCCCGATGGATCGTACTTCAAAAACGTCACGCCTGGGATCAGAGGGAACTGAAGCACCATGGTGCTGATTGCAGCAGCTGCACAAAGCATGGCGAGAATAGCGATTCTCTTGGTAGACCAGCCGTTAGAAGATGCGGTTGTTGCGTGGGTTGAGTGGGATGAAGCCATAAAAGTCTCCGTTTCTGACATCCGGACTGTACCGTTGGTCCTGGACTTTAACCAGGTTAACCGCCTTTTTGCGGGTCGCGGACTTGATGACTTATAGAGCTGGGTTGTTACAAACCCTGAAGCTCGGCCACCTTACCACCAGTAGGTAATTGCAACCATTTCTGAAACATATCGATACGTACTATAGCAGAGTTAACAGCTGATAACACGTAAAACGGGATGGACATTTCTTTGACAGAATTGCAAAAGAAACCGTTTTTGGTCCTAGTGTCGTGATTTTCTTGCACCAAAACCGTGATTTTCTCGGCCTAATGACGTGATTTTCTCGCCTCGACTCCACGTTTTTCTCGCTTGCGATAAACTATAAAAAGTAACTTACTAAGGAGCGTGTTACATGTCTGAAAGTGGCTATGACTTACAAAGCCTGGCCGGAAAGCTTTGCTCGATTGTTGGAGAAGAGAACGTCCTGGTAGACGAGCCAATGAGCGAGCACACCACTTTTAAAGTGGGTGGACCTGCGGATCTCTATGTCATCCCTGATGACCCCGATGAGGTTAAAGAGATTCTCCTTGCAGTTAAAGATGCAGAAGCTCCTTATTTTATTCTTGGCTACGGCTCTGACCTGCTTGTTTCTGATGCGGGATATCGCGGCGTCATCATTGCTATTGCCGATGGTCTCACCGGCGTAAGTATCGACGATACCGAGATGACCTGCCAGGCTGGCGTCGGCCTTAAAGAGGCGTCCGAGATGGCCTGTGAGCTGGACCTTTCTGGACTGGAGTTTGCGTGCGGCATCCCAGGTTCTGTGGGCGGCGCATGCTTCATGAACGCAGGCGCTTACGACGGCTGCATCGCTGACGTGCTCAAATCCGTCCGCGTTCTTCTCGCCGACGGCACCTTTGCTACGCTGGACGCATCCGAGCTTGACCTGGGATATCGCCACAGCAGAATTGCTGATGAAGGCATGATTGTGCTTTCTGCCACGTTCAATCTTCATCGCGCAGATGGCGAGAAGATCCGTGAAAAGATGGAAGAGTTCACGCGCGCTCGCGAGGAGAAGCAGCCACTTGAGTTGCCTTCCGCCGGTTCAACTTTCAAGCGTCCTGAGGGCCACTTTGTAGGCAAGCTTGTTACCGATGCTGGTCTTAAGGGCTATCGCTTTGGCGGCGCTGGTGTTTCCGATAAGCATGCTGGTTTTGTGGTCAACTACGATAACGCTACCGCTGCTGAGGTTCATGCGGTTATCGAGCATGTCCAGGCCGAGGTTAAACGTCAGTTTGATGTCGAGCTTCACCCTGAGGTAAGGTTCCTCGGAGAGTAGCTAGTCGCGGCTCACACCTATCCGCAACGGATTGCACGCGTCTGCACGGCGCTGTCGCATCCGCAACGGATCACTCGCGTCTGCGCGGCACTGTCGCGCCCGCAACGAATCACTACGATAACTCCGCAAGAAAACGGGGAAGTCCGTCGGTAGAAATTGGCTCCTCCATGCCTACGACAAGAGGACGCAAGTAGGTTAGGGCGGCGTCGGTAACATTGAAACCGTCTTCGGAAATCATTTCTCGAGGTACAAGCTTTACCTTGTTAGCAACGTCGGCGACAGGGGTCGTGCGAATTTTCGTAGCATAAGGCGTATCTGAAGTTCGCTGAACGCCAACCATAATACCCGTTTTACCTTGGAGAATAGCTTCAACTCCTGCTGTTCCCAGCTCCTCAGCCTCGTCCAAGTCAACCTTGCTAGCAGCATGCGAAGCGCAGCGCTGCAGCGTATTGAGTTCAATACCGCGAGACTTTACGCCCAGCTGATCCTTGGCTAGCTGGGACAAGTATTGTGCTGTTCCGGATTGAGCTGCAAGGTGTCCAAACGTATCAATTGCAACAGAATTTGCATCAAAAAGGAAACTACCGTCTGCGTGATGGACGCCCTCGCTGACTACCACGACTACGTTGTTTTTCTCTCGAAGTCGCTGTTCAATGGCGGAAAGTAGTGTGTGTTCATCAAGCGGAATTTCGGGCAGAAGGATAAAATCTGGAGCAGTCCCGCAAATATCTTGCGCCAGCGCACCAGCTGCCGTAAGCCAACCGGCGTCGCGACCCATGGCCTCGATAAACGTGACGTTTTTGCTGTTGTAGACGCCGCCGTCGCGGATGAGCTCGGCGGTTACGGACGCAACGAATCGCGCCGCGCTGCCAAAGCCAGGGGTGTGATCGGTTCCCTCAAGGTCATTGTCGATGGTCTTTGGCACACCAACAATACGAACAGCACTATCTACCTGGGCAAAGTATCGAGACAGCTTGTCCGTGGTGTCCATGGAATCGTTTCCGCCGATGTAAAGCACGGCGTCTACCTGGTATTTCTTGAGCTGCGCATCAATCTGCTGGTAGATAGGGGAGATAGCTGCGGATTCAGAGCTCGAGCAAGTGGCAGGATTAGGCTCAAGCTCCGGCAGTTTAAAGCGACAGCTGCCCAGCCAGCTTGATGGCGTTTTCCTTAGGAGCTGGAGGTTCTTCTCGCCAGGATTTGTGGATGCGTGGTTGGACGATCCGGATTCAGATGCTGTAAGTTCAAGTGCTTCCACCAGATCAACAACGCCGCCCTCAAGAAATCCCTGGATTCCGTTGCGCATCCCGAGCACTCTGAGACCCTGGGCGTGAGCTGCGCGAACAACACCCGCAAGCGATGCATTGATGGCTGCAGTCGGCCCGCCCGACTGTCCAACCAGGATTGTGCGAATTACGTGCTCTGATGTGGTGTTCATGGCGCCTCGGATTCTTGAGAGTTGACATATCAAGTATAACCGCGGTGGGATGCTGCGGTGCTGTTATATCGACTGACGGAACATCCTCAAAAAACTGCAGATAAAACCAGACTCAATAGCCCAAATGCATCGTGGAGCAGCTTTGGTTATAGAATTTGAATTTAATCACGTACGCTCAATTCACTATTATGCATAATTTCTATTTGATATACATAATTATGAATGAAGATATATCAAAGATTTAATTACCCTTAATTTCAGAGTTAAGCAAACACATCTATGTCGGATAATCTGCAAAATCAAGGATAAAAAACACATCTAATAACGATATTCTGCATGAGATAAGCGTTTTACACGAAATGTATACGCATTTTCAGCAGATTATCTGACATAGGTGTGTTCGGGCGTTTCAAACTAGGCGCGGATGCGCCAACGGGATCCTTGCACCTGCTAGAAACATCGGACGTGGCAAGAAACCCGCAGGTCACGCGCCCGTTCCCGGACCCGCAGCACCCGGGCCCGCGCAGCACCCGCGCGCACAAAAAAGCCGCACCTCAAATGAGATGCGGCTTCGTAGCTTCTAGCAGCCTAAACGACGTTGCAGCTCGGTCGGGCCGGACGCACGCCGTCTAGCCCACAACCTGCGGGTTTAGCGAAGGTTGTAGAAAGCGTCCATGCCCAGGTACTCAGCACCCTCAGCGAGGTCGTCCTCGATGCGGAGAAGCTGGTTGTACTTAGCAACACGCTCGGTACGAGCAGGTGCACCAGTCTTGATCTGACCAGCGTTAGTTGCAACAACAAGGTCAGCAATGGTGGTGTCCTCGGTCTCGCCGGAACGGTGGGAGACAACTGCGGTGTAACCTGCGCGCTTAGCCATCTCGATAGCCTCGAGGGACTCGGTCAGGGTACCAATCTGGTTGACCTTGATGAGGATGGAGTTACCAGCGTGAACCTCAATGCCCTTCTTTAGGCGCTGAGTGTTGGTAACAAAGAGGTCGTCGCCGACGAGCTGAATCTTCTTACCCAGACGCTGGGTAAGGACCTTCCAACCGTCCCAGTCCTCCTCTGCAAGGCCGTCCTCGATGGAGACGATTGGGAACTTCTCGACCATTTCCTCGTAGTAAGCAACCATTTCCTCGGAGGTAAGGGAGCGACCCTCGCCCTTGAGGTCATACTTGCCGGTCTCCTTGTTGTAGAACTCAGAAGAAGCTGGGTCCATAGCAAAGCGGAAGTCCTTGCCAAGCTCAAAGCCAGCGGCCTTAACAGCCTCGGAAAGAAGCTCAAGTGGCTCCTCGTTGGACTTAAGGTCTGGAGCAAAGCCGCCCTCGTCACCAACACCGGTGTTGAGGCCCTGGGACTTCAGAGTGTCCTTGAGGGTGTGGTAAACCTGTGCGCACCAGCGAAGAGCGGTGGTGAAGTCAGGAGCACCAACAGGCATAATCATGAACTCCTGGAAGTCAACGTTGTTGTCAGCGTGGACGCCACCGTTGAGGACGTTCATCATAGGAACAGGAAGAGTGTGAGCATTTGCGCCACCGAGGTAAGCGTAAAGTGGAAGCTCAGCAGAAGCAGCTGCAGCGTGAGCAACAGCAAGAGAAACGCCGAGAATAGCGTTTGCGCCGAGGCGACCCTTGTTTGGAGTGCCGTCAAGCTTGATCATAGCAAGGTCAAGGCCGCGCTGATCCTCTGCGTCCCAACCAATAACGAGGTCGCGGATCTCAGTGTTGACGTGCTCGACTGCCTTCAGAACGCCCTTGCCCAGGTAACGGCTCTTGTCGCCGTCGCGAAGCTCTACAGCCTCGAACTCACCGGTAGAAGCGCCGGAAGGAACGATTGCACGACCAAAGGAACCGTCGTCAAGAACAACCTCAACCTCAACGGTTGGATTGCCACGGGAATCGAGGACCTCACGTGCGTGAACATCAAAAATCTGGCTCATAGCTCACCTTTCTTTAGGTTTAACATTTTGCTGATTGCACAGACATAAATAGTATACCCATTCTGTTATGTGGTGTGTATTGTAATTACACAGAGTATTAGGCCAGAAGTAGCTAGTATTTGACCAGGAAGAGATAGTATTTGACCAGGCAGACGCGCTGTCCACCTGGCCAAAGAGAAAATACCTACGGAATTATGCAGAATTCTGCGGAATTGTTAGGTAAATATATAAATTATTTCTGCGGATACACAACAACCAGCAGCATCTTGAACTCTTCTGGAGCCTGAAGTGCATGTGGGTGACCAAGTGGCATCACAATAGACTGGCCAGCTTCAAGGGTGTAGACGTCGTCATCGATGGTAATGTTTGCGCGTCCCTCAAGAATGGTGACAAATGCGTCGCCGCCCGCGCGGTGGCTTGCAATCTCTTCACCTGCACCAAAACCAAAAAGGGTAACACTGACGGCATCGTTTTGCGCAAGAGTCTTGCTGATGACCTGGCCAGAAAGGCATGCAACCTGGTCTTTAAGGGTTACTACAGTCTTTGCGTCGATGTTCTTCATGACACCAGGAATCAATTCTTCGGACATACTAACCTCCAACGGTAAATGTTATCGATGACTAGCATTTACCCGAACTAGCCGTCTTCAATCAGTAAATTTCCAAAAAATCGCAGGTAGAAATTGCTTTTTTTAAAGCAATTTACTGAGCAGCGGAGTCATCTTTCCTTGAGAGACCACCATCACATGATGCATCGCACGTGACAGGGCGGTGTAGAGCCTACGGCGAGAAATTCCGTCTGCTTTATACACTTCCCCTTGTGCATCGGCAACAATGACCTGATCAAACTCAAGTCCCTTTGCTAGTGCAAGGTCGAGAAGAACAACGCCCTTCGCGGGAAGGGAATCGTGGCTGGTGAGCACCTTGACCGCAGACCCCTCCAGCTGCTTGGCAAGCCAGCGAACACGAGACTTCTCGGTACACACAATGGCGGTCAGTCCGTCAAACTCTTGTGCCTGCTCGATAAGGGACTTCATAGTCTGCAGGTACTCGGCGCGCTCAGTATCTTTGTTGTCAGCGACCACCTCAAAGAACTCAGGTTTTTTGCCGCCGCGCTGAACGGAGCTTGTCTGGCCACGCTCTTCTTCGCTCAAAAGCGAGGTGAACAGTGCGGTAATCTCGGGAGAGGAGCGGTAGCTGGTCAGAAGCTTACAGGTAGAAACAGCACCCTCGCCGTGTGTTGCGGTGAAGATTTTCTCAATCTGCTCAAACGTTGCGGTGTCTTCCCAAATTGCCTGGTTAGAGTCACCCAAAAGCAAAAAGTGCGCGCGCGAGAAGTACTTTCCAAGCACCATAAGCTGCGTTTCGGTGTAGTCTTGGACCTCGTCAATCATGACAAACTTGACGTTTTTCTCGCCAGCGCCTGTGATAAGAAGACGCAGGTAAACACATTCGGCGCCACTTAGCGCGGAGGCGTTGAGCATACGCATGCCAATGCGGTCGATGCGCAGCCAGGAAGCGGACTCGATGACCTCGTGCGCAGAGGCAAAACGCCAGTTGAGAAACTCGCGGGTGCGCGCCAGAACTTCTTCCTCGTCGGAAGGGCTGATGGTGCGGCCAAAGACCTCAAGCTGTTGCTCCACGTCAAGGGAGAGCATCTCTTCCTGGATTTCGTCGTTATGAGCCATCTGACCAAGTCTGCGCTCCAGGCGGGTGTGGAGCTCGTCTTTGGCAAGTGCAATAAGGCGAGGGCCAACAGGGAATTGCGAGAACTTTGCCACAGAACTAGCCACCTGAGCTGGCTTAATAAGCGTGGTTCCCTCAACAGAAATGGCCTTGAAGTCATCCTCGTAGAGCTCAAGTGTGGCAAGTTGCTCTTCAAGTTTCTTCAGAGACTCGGGGTTGTTGTGGGCGCCCGATGCGTGGTCGGCCAGACCCAAAGCTTTGAGAAAAGAGTCCCAGGTAAATACCTGCGGATTGTGCTCGCCCATGCTGGGCAGAACGGTGTTGATGTAGCGACCAAACATCTCGTTAGGAGTGAACAGGTACACCTGATCTGCGGTAAGTGTTGTGCGCTGCTGGTAGAGAAGGTACGCAATACGCTGCAGCAAAACGGACGTTTTACCCGACCCCGCAATACCGTTGACCAGCAGAACTGGCACGTCTTCGTGCCTGACAACAACGTTTTGTTCGCGCTGGATAGTTGCGGTGATGGCCTGCAGCTTCTCGGTGTGCTGACGCTTTAGTGCGGCAAGCAGCAGAGAGTCTTCAATGGCAACCGTTGTGTCAAAGTAGAGGTTCAGCTTGTCGCGCGTGATGTCAAACTGTCGTCGAAGTTCCAGTTCAACCGTTCTTTTCTTACCGTCTACCTGGTATGACGTAGTTCCCATCTCTTGGTTGTAATACGTCTCAGCAACGGGGCTGCGCCAATCAACAATAAGCGGCGTACGGTCTTTGTCCGTAATGCCCGCCGCACCAATGTATACATCGCGAGAAGGACGTCCGGGTCGCATTTTGAGCGTGACCTTAGCAAAGTAAGGCTGCCTCAAGAGGATTTCGACTCGACCGAGTTTCTCGACAGTGAAATCGTGGTACTGGTTGTACGTATCAATAACGCTGTTGAGCGTCTCAATGGCCGCAAGGGTCTCGATGGTTTCGTCCGCTCCGCCAAAGTCTGGGCGGATTTCTTCACTCATCTGACGAAGGTCTCTAGCTGCATCTTTTTGCGTAGTATTGAGTGTTGTGTCCAAATCCTCACGAATCTCAACAAGCTTTTGATAAACGTGGGAGAGGTGCTCTTGCTCTTGCTGGTGGATTGGATCCATGATGCTCCTAGATAGTTGCGTCTTCGATGCGGCGGCGCAACTCGTCAATGCCCAGGCCGGTCTCGGATGAGGTAATAATGGCCTGTTCAGGGGTGATGTGGAATGCCTTGCGCAGGGCGGCCGCGGCTTGATTTTGCTTGCCGCGTGCAATTTTATCTGCCTTGGTAAACGCAACTACAAAGGGCAGCTCAGCCTCTTGAAGAAAGCTGATCATCTGCAGGTCAAGCTTTTGAGCCTCGTGCCTGATGTCAACAAGGCTAATGACCAGGTTAAAGCTACGTTCTTGCTCAAAGTAACCACCGATGAGGTCTGCCCAGCGCTGTTTTTCTTGGCGAGAAACTCGTGCAAATCCGTAGCCGGGCAAGTCTACAAATTTGACGCCATCAACGTCAAAAAAGTTGATATTAGCGGTTTTACCTGGAACGCTTGAAACTCGTGCGAGTTGTTTTCTGCCAATAAGTTTATTTAAAAGGGAAGACTTTCCCACGTTTGAGCGGCCCACAAAAGCCACCTCTGGGGTCTCTGGAGAAGGAAGTTGTGAAATTGCCCCGTATGATGCCTCATATTGTGCGGTTTCATACTTAAGACCCATGATGCCTCCCATTGCGCTTCAAAAACGTAAGGTATTATTTTAGCGCAAACTGGGAGGTATAAACCTTACACCCACGTAACTGCCTGGCAGCAGCGCTTAAGCGCATCGATGTAGAGCTCGCCAAAGGGCGAGAGGCTCTTCTCGTCGTGTGTAACGTAGCCAACTTCCATATAATCATCAACAGCCAGAGGAATTGCAACAATGTTTGGTCCGTTGAGCTCCTCGTTAATAAGGCCAGTACTGATGGTGTAGCCGTTCAAGCCAATAATCAGGTTGAAGATAGTGGCGCGGTCTCGGACCATGATGTCCTTATCGCGATCAAGCGTTGCAAGAAGCTCCTCGGAGAAATAGAACGCGTTGTGCTCACCCTGCTCGTACGAAAGGCGAGGGTAGGGGGCAAGATCGTTGAGTGTCACCGAGGAGCGCTTTGCCAGCGGATTATCTTTTCCCACAAAGACGCTTGGTTTGCACTTAAACAATGGCGAGAAAACCAGGCCCTGGTCCTGCAGCGTTTTTCTAATAACGCGCTCGTTGAACGAGTTGAGGTAAAGGACGCCTACTTCACTTCTTAGCTTTGAGACATCTTCGATAATCTCGTATGTTTGTGTCTCTCTGATACGGAAATCGTACTTTGAGCCGCCGTGCTCTTTAATCAGGTTGACAAAGGCCTCAACTGCAAAGGAATAATGCTGGCAAGAAACGCAAAAGCGCTGCTTAGCGGGGGCAGTGCCCAGATAGCGCTCTTCAATGAGGTCAGTCTGCATGACAACTTGCCTGGCATAACTCAAAAACTCCTCGCCATCTGCTGTAGGCTCAACACCCTTGCTGGTCCTGTTAAAAAGGGAGATTCCCAGTTCGGCTTCAAGCTCTTTAACTGCGCTACTCAGGGTAGGCTGCGAGATAAAGAGCTGTTTAGCTGCGGCGTTAATAGTGCCTGCCTTAGCAATGGCAAGAACGTATTTAAGTTGAGTCAGAGTCATAAGTCAGGTTTCTACGCAGAGATTTTTCTCGCCTTATTTAATGCCATACTGCTGGTAGTAGGCATCAATGGCGCTCTTCAAGGTGTCGTCAATAATAACTTTGCCGTCAACCTCTTTGTTGTAGAGGGCCTCGGTAACCTCATCCATGGAGACAATGGCTGTGGTTGGCATGCCCCAGCGCTCGGAGACTTCCTGGAGAGCTGCAACTTTGCCGCCCTTGCCAACTTCCATGCGATTGAGCGAGACAATAAGGCCAACTACCTGGATGTTTGCAATAGAGGTAATCAGAGGATAGGTTTCTTCAATAGACTTGCCAGAAGTGGTGACGTCTTCAACCATGACTACTCTCTGGCCGTCTTTGAGCTCTGCTCCTAAAAGCATGCCCGCATCAGCGCCGTGATCTTTTGCTTCTTTTCTGTTGGAGCAGTACTGAACCTGTTTGCCATAGAGCTCATTGATTCCCATTGCAGTGATTACGGAAAGGGGAATGCCCTTGTAAGCAGGACCAAAGACTACGTCAAAATCCAGGCCAAAGTTGTCGTGAATAGCGCGAGCGTAATAAAGTCCCAGCTTGTGGAGCTGCTCGCCAGTGACATAGGCGCCGGCGTTCATGAAGAAAGGAGATTTGCGACCACTCTTGAGCGTAAAATCGCCAAATTTAAGTACGTTGCTCTGGACCATAAACTCAATAAATTCGCGCTTGTAGTCTTCCATGGTTTCTCCTTTAGCAGTCCTTTTAACGTGGCGGCAATTTTTAGGTATGTTTCACTGCACTAGTTTAGCCGAATTACGGATAGGTGTTTTATGGCGCGGTGTTTTATGGCGTGCCGGCTTGGCTGTGTGAGATTAGCGTAAATACCGCAGATATATAAAAGTGAACATTTGCAATGTGGTTATGCGGTATTCTAAATAGATATTTGTTCGTCTCGCAGGATAGTCCTGCAGAGCGCAGGAAAAGCCTGCAGAGTGAGTTACAAGGAGGGTATGCCCGTGGAGCGCATCACGATTTCTGCATTGTACGCAGATGCAGAGCAGCTTGGTGGCCAAAAAGTTACGGTGGCCGGCTGGGTACGTTCAGTAAGGGATATGAAGAATTTTGGCTTCGTCACACTTAATGACGGTAGCTGCTTCAAAGACCTACAGGTTGTTATGAATCGTGAGAACCTTGGCAATTACGAGGAGGTTGCTTCCTGTGGCGTTGGCGCCGCTCTGATTATCGAGGGCGTCCTTGAGCTTACCCCTGATCGCCCACAGCCTATTGAGTTGCAGGCGCAGACCATTGTGATTGAGGGACCATCCAGCCCAGATTATCCAATGCAGAAGAAGCGCCAGTCTCTTGAGTACCTTCGTACGCAGCAGCATCTTCGTCCTCGTACCAACATGTTCCGTGCAGTTTTCCGCATCCGTTCTGTGGCTGCCTTTGCCATCCACCAGTTCTTCCA
>JAGZNE010000036.1:0-13884 GCA_018363825.1 Atopobium sp.
CATGCCGTAGCCGGCGAACATGGCCAGCGCGGACACCGCGGCCTGCAGCCATTCCCGGGCCAGTAGCAATTGAGCGAGCACGATGATCATTCTTGTTGAGTACATCGTTTGTGGTCTTGTCGATAATGAAGATGCTGTTGCACTCGACGTCACCGATCGCGAGGATGGAGCCTTGATTGAGGTTTCTTGCTCTGAGGAAGACGCTGGACGTGTCATCGGCCGCAAGGGTAGAACCATTAAGGCTATTCGTACTTTGGCTCGTGCTCTTGGCCAGCGTGTTGGCACCTCTGTTGATGTCGAGGTTGTAGGCTAATTTTGCGTAAACACTGGCGAGCAATTGCTCAAATTGTTAAAACGCATGGTAAAAGAGGGGAGGTTGTGACGGTTCCCGTTCACAGCCTTCCTTCTCTTATAGCTGAAGGCATGACAGTTGTTCCTGTTCCGCCTGCGCTTAAGGGCCCTAGAGAGTTCTCAGTTGTTTCTGTTGAGTCAGATGATAGAGAAGGTAGTCTTGTCACTTTTGAAGATGTAACTACCATCTCTGATGCAGAAGAGTTTATTGGTAAAACGCTTCTGGTAGAAGAAGATTGTCTTCCAGAAAACTTTGGTCTGGTAAATGTTTCTCTACTTGTGGGTAGAGAAGTACGTGATACAGAACATGGTTTTCTGGGTGAAATTACAGAAGTTCTTGTTGGACCTACACAAAATGTGTGGGTAATAGAGGGACCTTTTGGACAGGTGCTGATGCCTGCCGTGGATGAATTTATCAAAGAGGCCCCAGCCGAGGGCTCCATTACCGTCTCAATTCCTCAGGGCCTTCTTATGTTAGGTGAGTAGCATGCGTCTAGAAACGCTCTCAGTATTTCCTGAGGTCTTCTCGCCCTATTTACATGCTTCTATTATGGGCAGAGCTCAAAAGGCAAATATTTTTGAGTTCTATGCGCATGACTTGCGTGACTGGACGCATGATAGGCATCGTACGGTAGATGATGCTCCTTTTGGTGGTGGACAAGGCATGCTTATGAAGCCTGCTCCCATCTTTGAGGCAGTTCGTGAGATTTCTGATCAGGCAGAACCTAAGCCCCACGTGGTGTTTTTCTCGCCAGTTGGTAGGCCGTATTCTCAAGCTATCGCCCAAGAGTTTGCTCAAAAGGAGCGCATTCTGTTTGTTTGTGGTCGCTATGAGGGCATGGACGAGCGCGTCTACGAGCTGGCAGATGACGTTATTTCTATGGGAGATTACGTGCTGACGGGTGGAGAGCTTCCTGCGCTTACCGTGATTGACTCGGTTGTTCGCTTACTTCCTGGTGCGCTTGGCGATGAGATGAGCTCACAGGATGAGTCATTCTCCGACGATGGCCTTCTTGAGTATGCTCAGTACACGCGTCCAGCAAACTTTGAGGGGCGAGAAGTTCCGTCTGTGCTTCTTTCAGGAGACCACGGAGCGGTAGCAGTCTGGAGACGACAATCTGCACTTACTCGCACTCGTGCGTGGCGCCCAGACCTCTTAGAGAGCGCTCAGCTCACTGAGAAGGACAGAGCGTATTTAGCAGAACTTGATCAGCAATCTGGTGATGACGATGAGTAGTGGACATTCCAAAGTACTTGAAATTTTTGAATACCTGGTAATTGTTGCAGTTGCTGTTGCGCTGGCGTTTTTTATTAGAACGTTTGTCGCTGAGGTATATGAGGTTCCAACAGGGTCCATGCTCAATACCATCCAGCTGGGGGATCGTTTGGTAGGAGAGAAGCTTACCTATCGTTTTGGCGGTACTCCACAAGCAGGTGATGTGGTTACCTTCACTAGTCCTCAGAATCCCGATACGCTTTTAGTTAAGCGCGTCATTGCTACAGCAGGTCAAACGGTAGATTTGCGCGACGGTGCTGTGTATGTTGACGGTCAGCTTATGGACGAGCCTTATACTGAAGGCAAGCCAACCTATTCTCTTGCGGATCGCACAGGTGCCGTAATTCAGAATTATCCGTATACTGTTCCTGCAGGTCATATTTTTGTTATGGGGGATAACAGAACAAACTCGCTTGATTCCAGATATTTTGGAGCTGTTGCGGTTTCTACCGTGACCTCTAAGGCAATGTTTATTTTCTGGCCCTTTGACCATGCTCGCGGGCTATAGTACTTACGTCGGACATTTGAGAGAAAGAACATCATGGGCGCAACACCACTAACGTTTCAAGATATGATTTTGACCCTTGAACACTACTGGGCAGAAAAAGGTTGCACAGTTATGCAGCCATATGACTCTGAGGTGGGTGCCGGTACCTTCCACACCGCAACTATCCTGCGCTCACTTGGCCCCGATGCCTGGCGTACCTGCTATCCACAGCCTTGTCGTCGTCCTGCTGATGGACGCTATGGCGAGAATCCCAACCGCTTGCAGCACTACTATCAGTTCCAGGTTTTGATTAAGCCATCTCCTGCAGACTCTCAAGACCTTTATCTTGGCTCACTCGCCGCTATTGGCCTTGATCCAAAAGACCACGACGTTCGCTTTGTTGAGGACGACTGGGAGAGCCCAACGCTTGGTGCTTGGGGTCTTGGCTGGGAGGTCTGGCTCAACGGCATGGAGGTTACTCAGTTCACGTACTTCCAGCAGGTGGGTGGTATTGAGGTAGATCCAGTTCCTGTAGAGATTACCTATGGTCTTGAGCGTATTGCTATGTATGCTCAGGGTGTAGATTCCGTGTATGACCTGGTATGGAGTTACCTGCCAGATGGCACGCCAATGACGTACGGCCAGGTATTTTTGGAGAACGAGCGTGAGTTCTCAACCTACAACTTTGAGGTAGCCAACATTGAGCTTATGCGCGAGAAGTTCGACGAGTATGAGGCAGAGTGCCACAGCTGCCTTGAGCGCAAGCTTCCACTACCTGCGTATGACTGCGTTATGAAGTGCAGCCATGCATTCAACCTACTGGACTCTCGTGGTGCTCTTTCTGCTGTTGAGAGAGCTAACTATATTCTTCGCGTTCGCACCGTTGCTAAGGCATGCTGCGAATCGTATTTGGAGGAGGTTGCTTCTAAGAAAGCACCTGCAGCAACTACTCAGGAGGAGGTGGCTTAAATGGCTGAGGTTAGAGACTTCCTTTTTGAGATTGGTTCTGAAGAGATGCCTTCTGCTCCATTGCAGAAAGCTATTGCTCAGTTCAATAAGCTTGTCGTTTCCGGACTTAAAGACTCTGGTTTGTCATTTGGAGAGGTTAAGATCCTCTCGACACCTCGTCGTTTAACTGCCTATGTAAAGGACGTTGCTGAGGCTACAGAAGAGATTTCCGAGGTCAAGCGTGGTCCTAAGGCAGAGATTGCTTTTGATACAGAGGGCAATCCAACCAAGGCTGCCGAGGGATTTGCTCGTAAGTGCGGCATAAACGCTGATGCGCTGACTCGCCGTGTAGATACTGACGGTCATGAGTACGTCTTTGCAGAGCTCAATATTCCTTCAGTTCCTGCTACAAAGATTCTCTCTGAGCTGGCAACTTCTTGGATTTCTGCACTTGATTGGCCTCGTAGTCAGCGCTGGGGTTCTTTCCATGAGCGCTACGTTCGTCCTGTTCGCTGGCTGTGCGCTCTCTTTGGTTCAGAGATTGTTCCTGTTACGTACGCTGATGTAACTAGCTCAAACACCACCCAGGGCCATCGTGTTCTTGGTCCTGGTTACCATGAGGTAGCAAGTCCAGCTGTCTATGAGCAAGTTCTTAAAGACGCTGGTGTTCTGCTTCAGGAGCAGAGAAAAGACGTTATTCTCGCCGGCATTAAAGAGGTAGAGGCTGCTCGTCCGGGCTCTCACGTTGATATGCCAGAGAAGGTCTTTGAGGAGGTCATTAACCTAACTGAGTGGCCTCAGGTTCTTGTGGGTACCTTTGACGAGGAATTCCTTAACGTTCCTTCAGAGATTATTACTGAGTCCATGCTTTCCAACCAGCGCTATTTCCCAATTTATGACGCTGAGGGTAAGCTGACTCGCGAGTTTATTGTGGTTTCTAATGCAGACCCATCTTGCGCCGAGCGCGTCATTGACGGCAACGAGCGCGTTGTTCGTGCTCGCCTCGACGACGCTAAGTTCTTCTTTGAGGAGGATTTGAAGCACACGCTTGACGAGTTTGCTCAGCGCCTTGAGACCGTTGTCTTTCAGGAGAAGCTTGGCACGGTTCTACAGAAGACCCAGCGTATGGAGTCTCTTGCTGCAGAGATTGTGCTCGACGAGACATCCAGCAAGGAAGAGGCAGAGCTTGCTGCTCGCGCCGCTCATCTTGCTAAGGCAGACCTTGTCAGCCAGGCAGTTGTCGAGTTCACCAGCCAGCAGGGCGTCATGGGTGGCTACTACGCAGAGGCTGCTGGCGAGAAGAGCGATGTAGCTGCAGCAATTCGCGAGCACTATCGTCCTCGCTTTGCCGGGGACGAGCTCCCAAGTGGCCAGATTGGTCGCTTTGTAGCTATTGCTGACAAGCTTGATACCATCTGCGGCATCTTTGCCATCAACGAGCCACCAACCGGCTCTTCCGATCCTTATGCCGTTCGTCGTGCAGCTATTGGTGTTATTGCACTGGTCCGCTCAACGGCAAACCTTGACCTCAAGAAGCTCATCGCAAGCTCTCTGGAGCTCTACCGCCAGCAGGGTCTTGTTGTTGACGAGTCTGTTCAGTCTCAGGTTGAGCAGTACTTTATTGGCCGCCTTGCATCTATTGCAAAGGACGAGAAGATCTCTGCAGACGCTATTGAGGCTGTTAGTGCAATTGGCGTTATTAATCCTGATGAGTTCCTTCAGCGTGCTCGTGCACTTGATGAGGCACGTCAGAACGAACCTGAGCTCTTTGAGGACCTTGCTACTGCTTATGCACGAGCAGCTCACCTTAGCGACGCTTCACTTGGTACGGAAGTTGATACAGAGCTTCTTACCGAGCCAGAGATGTCGTTGCTTGCCGCCTGCGAAGAAGGACAGAAGCAGGTGGCTTCCGCTCTTGCTGGTTCAGACTATGCTGCTGCTGTTTCTGCACTGTCACAACTGCGCGAGCCAATTGATATTTTCTTCGACAAAGTGCTTGTCATGGACGAAAATGATACCGTTCGCCGAAATCGTTTGCGTCTTTTGAACAAGTTTGCCCAGGTATTTAGTAATGTCGCCGATATTAGTGTGCTTTCTCGTAAGAAGTAGAGTACGCTTAGGTTAGGTAAATGTTTGTATCTTTCTGAATACTTGACTGAAAGGGTTACAGCATGAGCACACTTGATATTGACAACAACACTCTTGGTGATGGTCTGCCTATCGTCTATGTTTTGTCAGACTCTCGCGGAGAGACTGGTGCTGCAGTAGTTAAGGCTGCTGCTGCTCAGTTTGGCGATGATTCCGTAGAGATTGTAAGGGTTCCAAATATTCATAACGTTGAAGACGTTCGCGCGTATTTCAATGAGCATGAAGACGAGGATCGCCCTCGTGCAGTCTTCCACACCTTTGCAGATGGCTCTCTCAGAAGAGAGATTCGTCGTGAGCTTGATCAGCGCCTCATCCCATCTATTGACCTTCTAGGACCAGCAGTAAACGTTATTTCTACGCTTACGGGTGAAGAGCCAAGTCATGCAATTGGCGCTTTCTTTGAGGGAGTTACACGCTAAGAGAGTGCTGACGCCTCAAAATATCAAAAAGTTAAATGAGCATCCATTTTGGGTGCTCGTTTTCTTTATGGAGAATTTCACAATTTGCAACCATAAGTTTGTAAATAATTCTGTGAACGGTCGATATTGACCGCTCACCGTTATTTTGTTCAGATGAATCGCGTAGGTTGGTAACATACTATGAATGTGAGGACAGAACCAACTGTGTTTGGTTTGATGTCTTTACGTTCAATCGTGTTGGTGCACGCTTTGCGTGTGACAGTTTGAGAGTTTGGAGTGTTATGTCCGAGAAGCACGTTTACAGCTTCGGAAAGGACCACGCCGGTAACGATGTTACTGAGGTCGCTGGCGCATCCGTAGAAGAGGCAAAGTGGATTGTTGGTGGCAAGGGAGCAAACCTTGCAGAGATGTCTAAGATTGGTCTGCCTGTACCTCCAGGATTCTCAATTACTTGCCAAACTTGCGTTGCTTATTCCAACAACGGCAACGTCTGGCCTGAGGGCGTCACTGATGAGATTGACGCAGCTATGGCTACCCTTGAGGAGCGCATGGGCAAGAAGCTCGGCGATGCAGAAGATCCACTGCTTGTCTCCGTCCGTTCTGGTGCACCATTCTCCATGCCTGGCATGATGGACACTGTTCTTAACCTTGGTCTTAACGATGAGTCCGTTCAGGGCCTCATTAAGCAGACTGGTAACGAGCGCTTTGCTTGGGACTCTTACCGTCGTTTTGTTCAGATGTTCTCTGGCGTTGTTATGGGCGTCTCTGGACAGCTCTTTGAGGATGCAATTGCTGCTAAGAAGGCCGAGAAGGGCGTTAAGCTTGATACAGAGCTGGACGCAAATGACCTTCGTGACCTTGTAACTTGGTTCAAGGGAATCTTTGCTGCAAACGTTGACGTTAAGGAGCACCCAGAGGTCTCCAAGAACGGCTACGCTGTCTTCCCATCTGATCCTTACCTCCAGCTCCGCCTTGCTGAGCAGGCAGTCTTTGGTTCTTGGATGAACGACCGCGCAATCCTTTACCGCAAGCAGAACAAGATTCCTGATGAGCTTGGTACTGCAGTTAACGTTCAGGTCATGGTCTTTGGTAACAAGGGTGAGACTTCTGCAACTGGCGTTGCATTTACTCGTAACCCTGCAGATGGTACTAACGAGCGCTACGGCGACTTCCTGATCAACGCTCAGGGCGAGGACGTTGTTGCTGGTATTCGTAACACTGAGCCTATTGCAGACCTCGTTAAGGTTCCTGCACTCAAGGAGGCAGGCGAGGAGCTCTTCCACGTCTTTGAGATTCTTGAGGATCACTACGCAGACATGATGGACATCGAGTTCACCATTGAGAATGGTAAGCTCTGGATGCTCCAGACTCGTGTTGGTAAGCGTACTGCTCTCTCTGCACTTAAGGTTGCAATTCAGATGTACGAAGAGGGTCGTATTACTAAGGAGCAGGCTGTTTCTCGCGTTGCTCCTGAGCAGCTCGATCAGCTTCTGCACCCACAGTTTGATCCTAACGCTGAGTATGAGACCATTGCTAAGGGTCTTAACGCTTCTCCTGGTGCAGCTGTTGGTGCTGCAGTCTTCTCTTCTGCAGACGCCGAGGCTTTTGCAGAGGCAGGCAAGCCTTGTATTCTTGTCCGTTGGGAGACCACTCCAGATGATCTCCACGGCATGGTTGCTGCAGAGGGTATCCTAACTTCTCACGGCGGCAAGACCAGCCACGCAGCTGTTATTGCTCGCGGTATGGGCGCTCCTTGCGTCTGCGGTGTTGATACACTTCGCATTGACGCTGCTAACAAGCGCGTCTCAGTTGCTGATTCAGTCATTGTTGTTAACGATGGCGCTGTTATCTCCATCGACGGTACCACTGGTGACGTCATCCTTGGTGCTGTTGAGCTTGTTCAGCCAGAGCTCTCTTGTGACCTCCAGACCATCCTTGCATGGGCAGATGAGGTCCGCCTTGACGAGTCCCGTGGTCGCGTCATTGGCGTACGTGCAAACGCTGATAACCCAGCAGATGCTCAGACTTCCGTTGATAACGGCGCTGAGGCAATTGGTCTTGACCGTACAGAGCACATGTTCCTTGGTGAGCGTAAGCACCTCATTCAGGACTTCATCCTTGCAGACTCTGAGGACGTTAAGCAGCTTGCTATCGAGCAGCTTGGCCGTGCTCAGAAGGGTGACTTCCTTGGTATGTTCAAGGTAATGGACGGCAAAGACGTTGTTGTCCGTCTTCTTGACCCACCACTGCATGAGTTCCTTGATTCCCCACGTGAGCTTGACGTTGAGATTGCTCATGATGAGGAGCAGGGTAAGGACGCCGCTGCAAAGCGTGCTCTTCTCGCTAAGTTTGATGCCTTCCAGGAGGCAAACCCAATGCTCGGCCTCCGCGGCTGCCGCCTTGGTATTGTCTACCCAGAGCTCAACGTTATGCAGGTTCGCGCTATCGCAAGCGCAGCTGCAGAGCTCAAGCGCGTTGGTCTTGACCCTCGCCCAGAGATCATGGTTCCTCTGGTTGGCTTCGAAGAGGAGCTCATCCAGGTCCGTGAAGAGGTTGAGGAGACCATCAAGCAGGTTGCTGACGAGTACGGTGTTGAGCTCAACATCCCAGTTGGTACCATGATCGAGCTTCCACGTGCAGCTATCATGTCTGAGGAGATTGCTAAGCACGCAGACTTCTTCTCCTTCGGTACTAACGACCTCACCCAGACTTGCCTTGGCTTCTCTCGTGACGATGTTGAGTCCGCATTCATGCCTCTCTATCTTGAGCGTAAGATTGTTAAGACCAACCCATTTGCAACCCTTGATAAGGGTGTCGCAGAGCTTGTCCGTATGGGCGTTGAGGGTGGCCGTAAGGGTAATCCTAACCTCACCATTGGTGTCTGCGGTGAGACTGGTGGCGATCCAGAGTCCATCCACATGTACTACAACCTTGGTCTTGACTATGTCTCCTGCTCACCATATCGCGTGCCAATCGCACGTCTTGCTGCAGCACAGGCTAAGATTCAGGCTAACGGTGGTCCACAGAAGATTGCTACCAAGTAGGTTTTCTTCTAGACACACTGTAACAAACTCTAGAGGGCGGCTTCGGTCGCCCTCTTTTGCTACATAGCAATATCCTGCTATTATGTGATAAAGATGCAGGTACAAGGAGGGTCTATGTTATCCATTCAACGAGAAGATCTTGAAGCTCGTGAGCATCAAATCTTATCTCCTGAAGCGGCTTTTTCTGATCAAAGTAAAGGTCGCGCGGTAGCAGAGGAAGCTGACCAGTACCGTACGTGTTATCAGTGTGATAGAGACCGCATTCTGCACAGCAAGAGTTTTAGAAGACTTGCTCACAAGACACAGGTTTTTCTCGCTCCAGAAGGGGACCACTACAGAACCCGTCTTATTCATACGCTTGAGGTTTCGCAGATTGCGCGCTCAATCGCAAGACCTTTGGGCTTAAACGAAGATCTTACCGAGGCAATTGCGCTTGGTCATGACTTGGGCCATACGCCGTTTGGTCACATTGGCGAGAAGGCGCTTTCGCACGCCATTAGCCTGTATAGGGGAATGGACCCTGATGTTCCGGAAAATGAGCGTATTTTTGCTCATAATCAGCAAAGTGCTCGTATTGTTGAGTATCTGGAGAAAGACGGACAGGGCCTTAATCTTTCTCATGAAGTTATCGATGGTATTAGATGCCACTCAGGCAATTTACGTGCAGAAACAGCAGAAGGAAGAATTGTTGCCATATCGGACCGTATTGCGTACGTAACGCACGATATTGATGACGCAAAACGAGCAGGCCTTCTTTCGGAAGAGTATCTTCCAACTGAAGCTCGTGAAGTGTTGGGTAATAGTTCTCCTGAGCGCATCGAAAACATGGTTCACGATATTGTCTCTGAGAGCTCTCGCGTAGGCGACATTAAAATGACTGACTCCATGTGGGGCGCCATGATGACCATGAGAGCTTTCTTGTTTGCTAATTTGTACGCATCAGGGGATGCAAAATATGAGGAGCCTAAGGCGTATGACCTCATCATTGAGCTGTTCGATTATTTTGTAAATCATCTAGATGAGGTTCCTGCAGAATATAAGTGTCATGATTTTGATCATCCAGAGATTCAGGTAGCAGATTATGTTTCTGGTATGACCGATAGATATGCAACAAGAGTGTTCGAAGATCTTCGTCTGCCTCGTTCCTGGGGTAAAAGAAGATATGTAAAGTAAGTTTTATCTAAACTAACCCTTGTACAGTGGAAAATATTCACGTATACTTTCCGTCTGTGTGTTAACTATGTGTCGTTCGCAGGGGCGTCGGCACCTCTAGAGATGAGGAAACAATGGACTACATTCGCGCTATTGAGCGTCAGCAGATCCGCGAGGACATTCCTGAGGTCCGCGTTGGTGACAACGTAAAGGTTCACTATCGTATTGTCGAGGGTGACCGTACTCGTGAGCAGGTCTTCCAGGGTGACATCATTCGTCTTTCCGGCGAGGGTTCCCGTGAGACTTTTACCGTTCGTAAGATCAGCTTCGGCATTGGTGTTGAGCGTACTTTCCCACTTCACTCACCAAAGATTGCTAAGCTTGAGGTTCTTCGCCACGGTGTTGTTCACCGCGCTAAGCTCTACTTCCTGCGCGATCGTGTTGGTAAGGCTGCTCGTCTTCGCGAGAAGCGCTAATCAACTTCATATGCTCTTTAAAGCCGCCTTCGGGCGGCTTTTTTAGTACCATTGTCATGTGGTTTGGAGAAAACATGGCTGATTCTGCTAAAGACATAATTGCTCGTTTAAGCGATGCCCCAGAGGCTGAGGTATACGAACTTATAGCTCGTTATAGTGAAGATCCTCGTAAACAAGTTATCAAAGCGTTGGAATCAGCTAAAAAGCGTATTGAAAAAGAACATGCCGAGAAGGCCCGTGTAGAAGAAATGTATCGCTTTCAGAAGGAGCTTTCTGGAGGCGGACTGGTTGTTGGCGTTGATGAGGTTGGTAGAGGCTCTGTAGCTGGTCCTTTAACAGTTTGTGCGGTATGTCTGCCTGATGAGCCTATTATTTACGGACTTAATGACTCAAAAAAATTGACCGCAACAAAGCGAGAGATTCTTGCAGAGCAAATTCAAGAAATTGCTACAGCAATTGGTATTGCTCATATTGCGCCTCAAAGGATTGATGAAGTTGGTATGGCACAGTGTCTAAGAGACGCTATGTTACAAGCTGTCAAAAACACAGGTATTGAGCCTGACTGTGTCTTGATTGATGGAAATCCTATGCACATCCATCCTAAAGAGAAGACTCTTGTTAAGGGTGACGCACGTATTGCATCTATTGCCGCAGCTTCAATTGTGGCAAAAGTAACACGAGATGCTTTAATGGTTGCCTACGATGAGGAGTACCCTGGCTATCACCTGGCAGAATGCAAAGGATATGCTTCTGCTGAACACATTGAAGCTATTGGTGAGATGGGACTTTCTCCTATACATAGAGCTTCGTTTTGTGGAAACTTTGTTAAGACGCAAAGACTGTTTTAATACACCCAATATAAGCAATCAGATTAACTTGCAGATATAAATCCAAGCCCGTTCATTCCAAGAGGATTGAACGGGCTTTTTCTAGAGGCGCAAATTAATTACATCAAATTTTTTAGTTCCGACAGAATCATTACGCTGCTTGGACAGACAGTGGCCAAGTTAGTGTCAAAGTGCTCCTGCAAACTGAACTCTCCCACAACGAAAGGAGAGTTATGAGCAAGAAAGAAGCAAGTAAGCATGAAGGCGCAACAGCTAACGAGGTGGAGGAGAAGCCTGTACCACAGGAAGATCTAAAGACCCAGGATAAGAGCCCTCAAGAGGATGACGAACAAGAGAGCAGAATTCCGCTAGAAGAGATGTCTTCTCGTCAAATTGGCGAGAAAGGCGAAGAGATCGCTGCAAAATACCTCATCAAAAGAGGATACAAAATTATCCAAACTAACTGGACGTGTCAGATTGGTGAGGTTGATATTGTTGCTCAAGATGGCGATAACGTTGTGCTTGTTGAGGTAAAGACAAGACGCATCTTGAACAAAGATGACAGCATCATGCCTGAGCTTGCGGTAAACAAAGCAAAGCAGGAAAAATACAGGACGCTTGCGCTTATGTATGCAGCGCTTCATCCAGCACTTACCTCTATTAGATTTGATGTTGTTGCTATTAATTTGGTAGCTCCAAGCACAGCTAGTCTCAGGCATTTAATTGGAGCATTTAGCTGGGACGAGCAATGAATCAAGCAACCATCTGTGTTCATACCGCAACTCTTAGAGGAATTGAAGCAATACCTGTTGATGTAGAAGTGGGTATTTCTGGCGGCATTCCTGGAATAACCATCGTAGGTATGCCCGATGGATCCATTATGGAATCTCGTTCTCGTGTGCGCTGCTCACTAAAAGCTGCTGGTTTTACCATCCCTCGATTGCTGGTAACAATCAATTTGACTCCTGCAGATATAAAGAAGACAGGTACTGGATTTGATTTGCCTATAGCCGTTGCTATTCTTGCAGCTACTGGTCAGATTCCTCAAGAGATTGTGCATAACAGGCTGTTTGTTGGAGAGCTCTCATTAAACGGCAAGATCTCTTCAGTTAGAGGTATGGCAGCGTATGCAATGCTTGCTAAGAAACTGGGAATGAAACTAATCTCCTCTTCAGATTGCAATTTGTTTGGTTCTGACTGGAGCCACGTCATAGGAATTCAATCATTGCTCAATTTGAGTTTAAGAGATCAATCATTCTGTAAGCCATTGGTTCAGCGTAAGCATGCTGTTAAAACAGCAATGCTCAGCGAGAATTTAGACTTTGAAGAGGTAATTGACCAGGAATTAGTCAAGAGAGCTATCGTAATCGCAGCTACAGGAAACCTGGGGATGCTTATGATTGGCCCGCCAGGTGCAGGTAAAACAATGCTTGCTAAAAGAATTCCAACTATCCTTCCAGAGCTCTCTAAAGAAGAGCGCGATGAGGTATTGCTCATACATTCTGTAGCAGGGTGTGAAACAGATTCTATTCAAGCAGGTGTACGGCCCTTTAGGTCCCCTCATCATTCAGCTTCTGTAGCAGGCATGATTGGAGGTGGCAGACCTGTCATCCCAGGCGAAATTTCTCTTGCCCATAAAGGCGTGCTCTTTTTAGATGAGCTGCCCGAGTTTGCTTCTAATACGCTGCAGGTTTTACGTCAGCCAATCGAAGATGGATATGTACGTCTTGCGCGAGTGGATGGTATCTATAAGTTTCCTTCTCAGTTCCAGCTTATCGCTGCAGCTAATCCCTGTCCCTGCGGATACTTTGGAGATAAAACTCACACCTGCAAGTGCTCTCCAGGAAAGATTTCTACGTATCAATCAAAAATTGGAGGTCCTTTAATGGATCGAATAGATATTGTGTGTGATGTAGCTCGACCATCTTCTGATCGAGTAATTCAAGGTGAGCTAGGACTCACTTCAGCAGGTATGCGCTCACTTGTTGTCTCTGGCAGAGACTTTGCTTCTTGGCGAGAAACCCGCGTAGTAGATGGCACTTCTCGCCAAAAGTACGTGGAGAGCTTTGATGAATCGGCATTGCAGCTGCTACATAGATTTGCTCGTGGACTTCATTTAGGAGGTAGAGCAATAACGCGTACCTGCAGGGTTGCAAGGACTATCGCAGATATTGCTCACCATGAAAAAGTGACAAAAGACGACGTATCTGAGGCGGTTGCCTATAGGTCTCGTTCTTTGGAGTAGCAGTGGAGAGATGGGAGATTTCATCAGAAGATGAGGACTATCCAAAAGAATTGCTACTGCTTAACCATCCGCCTGAAATTATCTATGGAATGGGGGATATAAGCGTTTTGCAACAACCTTGTATGTCTGTAATTGGGGCTCGTAGGGCCACCCCATATGGCATGGCAATTGCAGAAATGGCTGGCAGATGCGCCGCTGATAACAATATTGTGGTGGTATCTGGCGGAGCTCTTGGCTGCGATTATATGGCGGGTATGGCTTCTCTTAATGCTGGTGGAAAGACTGTTGTAGTGGCAGGCTGTGGTGCAGACGTGACCTATCCAACTACCTCTGCAGAGCTTTTTGAAGCGGCGCGAGAAGGAAGGGGAGCAGTCATTTCTCTAGACAGGTGGGGAACGCCTCCTAGACGTTATGCCTTTCCTAGAAGAAATGCGGTTATTGCGGCATTAGGTAAAGTACTCTTGGTAACGGAAGCGGGGCTTTGCTCAGGCACCATGAGTACTGCTGAGTT
>JAGZNE010000037.1:0-13868 GCA_018363825.1 Atopobium sp.
GATATTGAGCTTGATTTCTTGGACCGCGTGATGCTTCTGGTTCACTCGTTGGCCGTTGGTGCCGAAGAGAGCCAGCAAAATAAGCATATCTCCCAGGCGCTGCAGTCGGGCATGAAAAATGACTTGCAGAAGGTAGAAGGAATTTCTGCCGAGGGAATTTATTCGTCCGCAACCGCCGACGCGTTTGTTGGTGGCGATTTTTACAGCATGATTAAGCTGCCAGGTCGTCGTGCGTGCATCATTATGGGTGACGTTTCTGGCAAGGGTATTGAGGCGGCATCTATCTCGTCCGCAGTTAAAACGGCGCTTTCTGCCTATGCGTGGGAGGGAAGAACTCCCGCTCGTATGGTGGCAACGCTGAATGAGTTCCTGTTGGGCTTCTCTAGAGTAGAAACATTTGCAACGCTCTTTGTTGGAATTGTAGACCTTACAACTTCATCGCTGACCTACTGTTCCGCTGGTCATCCACCTGCGATTTTGGTGTCCGCTCAATCGGGCGACGCTGAGCTTTTGGATGTTCAGTCGGGCGTTGTGGGCGCGTTTCACGACATGGAGTACAAAAACGGTACGATTCGCTTGCACGAGGGCGATATCCTGCTGCTTTACACCGACGGAACTACAGAGGCTCGCAGTCCCGAAGGCGCCTTCTTTGGCGAAACTGGCCTGCGAGACATGATTATGAACGAGGTTCCTCGTGGCTTTGATGGCCTGCTCAATAGGTTCTTGAGCACGCTTGACCGCTATACCGGCCGAAGGCTTGACGACGACGTTGCCATGGTTGCCTTGCGCTTTGACGAGCTTGGCAATGCTGAGCCTGGCGAGAAGAGCAACTAGACGATTTTCTCGTCAAAAAATGCAGATATCTGAAATTCTTGTTGCTGCACGGGAACAAGAAACGTATGTATACGCAGCCAAACATAGCAGTTGTTTCAGTCAATACTGACCTTGACGTGAGGGGAGTCCCGCGCGTGAAGGCCCAGATTGAGCAGCTCATTGATAGCGGCTGCAGAAGAATTGTACTGAATATGTCGGAGGTTTCGTACATCGATTCATGCGGCATGGGCTTTATCGTGTGCGCTGTTCGACGCATGAAGACGCTCGGCGGTCTTATGAGTCTAACCAACGTGCAACCGACGGCATTTAAGGCCTTGGTGCGCATGGGTCTTATCGATTTCATGCCTATAAGTACCTGCGCCGCTAAGTCGCGCGTGACTCCGCTTGCACCGGGCACACATCCATCGTTTCAGACAACGTTTAGAGTTGATCCCAATAAAATGTGCGACGCTCGCTCAAGGGCTATCGCGCTGCTGAAGACGCTGCCGTTTACCTCGGACCAAAAGTTTGACATTGAACTTGCAGTAGGTGAGGCTATTGGCAACGCTGTAGATCACGCGTGCGAGAAGGGCGTGCTGACCACGGTCTCCGCGTATCCAGACAGGGTGGTCATTGACGTCTCGGATTGCGGTTGCGGTTTTAGCATCTCCGATGAGGAAGAGCCTCCCGAGACCGGCCAGTTTGCTGAGCGTGGACGCGGCGTTAAGCTGATGCGCCTGCTTATGGACGCCGTGTCTATCCAGGAGAAACCTTCCGGCAACGGTACCATTGTCCGCTTGGTCAAGATGATGCGCTAGGTCGTGCGGGGTGCGTACGCAGGTTGCGAGTGATTTCAACCCGGTATCCATTTCGTGTGGATGCCGGGTTTCTTGTGCGTAAATGCTGGGAGTAGACGGGTTTCTCGCCAGGCGGGTGGCGTGAGCTGAGTGTGAGCCTGCTGCAAGCCTGATTTTCTCGTCAAGTCTGAACGATTTGCCTGAAAAACGTACCATGTCTGAGCTATTTGCCGGTTTTTCTCGCCAAGTCTGAGCTGTTTTACTCAGACATGGTGGGGGTTTCAGGCTCGCAAAATTTGGAGACAGCACCCTAGTTAGAACGTGCCTGATTTCTTCAAAGAATCTGTAACTTCTGCCTAAATAAGTAAAAGAATCTGTGGATTTGCCTGATTTTGTCAAAGAATCGGTGCCGCAAATACAGATTCTTTGCACTTTTCAGGCTCGTCTGACTAAAACGTTTGCACTTTTCAGGCACGCAATCCAGAATTCCAGCAAGCACGGTCGCGCGCGACAAAAAGAAACCCCAGCCGAAGCTGGGGTTGTCAATTCACTGGAGGCGAGACCCGGATTCGAACCGGGGATAAAGGCTTTGCAGGCCTCTGCCTTACCACTTGGCCATCTCGCCATATGAAAAAGGCCGAAACGAATCCGGCCGAAAAATCATGGAGCGGGCTACGGGGTTCGAACCCGCGACCTCAACCTTGGCAAGGTTGCGCGCTACCAACTGCGCTAAGCCCGCGAACGCGAGGAATAATATACGCAAGTTCACGGCTGAGCGCAAGTGTAAATTTCAAAATCGTCAAACTTTTTTAGAAAAGTCACGAATCCTGACTTGTCTAAGAGGTGGATTTTTCTTGCAAAACTTGTAAATAAGAGCAGGTAGATTGCCAAGTGTGACTGCTTGCCGTATCATAGAACAAGAACTTTTTGAATGAGGTTGTATGTTCTTTATTGTCGCGTCACTTTTAGCTCTTTTGACGCTTGCGTATCTTGTCGCAAGCGGTTTTGTTCGCGTGGTACGCTATTTTTGGGGCTGGCTTTCGTCTGGCGAGAAGATTGATGGGCTTGCAGGTGATGCCGTATCACCAGCACCCCAGACCGCTCCGTTCTCCAAGCCCAAGCCAACGCAAGCGGAGCTCTCAGCATATTTGGACACGATGCATCTTGGCTGGTACCAGGTGGTCATCCTCTTCATAGTGGGCTGTATGGCCGGCCTTCTTATTGAAGAGATTTGGATGCTCATTACCGCTGGCCTGACCGAGAGCAGGGTTGGCCTCATCTGGGGACCATTTTCCCCGCTTTATGGAACTGGCGCGGTGTTTCTCACCGTTATTTGTTACCAGCTGCACAAGCACCATGCCAATAGCCTTATTATTTTCTTGGTCTCGGTTGTTGTTGGTGGCACGCTGGAGCAACTTACCGGCTGGGGAATGCAAGAGATTTTCCACTCGGAATCGTGGACGTACGCTCATCTTCCAGATGCCATCACACAGTGGGTGGCCTGGCGATTCTTGGGATTTTGGGGCATTTTGGGTCTGATTTGGTGTCGGGTTATCATGCCTCGCGCGCTCTACAAGATTGGTGAGCCAACATCAAAAAGGCAAGCAATTTTTGTTACTCTGCTTACGGTGTATCTTGTTGCCGACATCACTATGACGGTGGCGTGTCTGGCGAGAAAAGCTCAGCGAGACGCTGGTATTTCTCCGACAAACGCGTTTGAGATGTGGGTAGATAATCACTACGACGACAGCTTTGTATCTACTCGTTTCCAGAACATGACCTTTACACCGCCAGACTCGGCAGACAAGTCGTAGCCGTCGAGCACCGTCCACCGGCCCGCCCGACAGCAAGTCGCCGATCGTCGCAAGCACGCAACGCCGCACGCACGTAAGCCCGCAAGACCGCGAGAAACCCAAAGGATTTGTAATGCACATGCCTTCTGCAAAACCAGAACATCCAACAGGCAACGTGTACCTGGACTTTGCCGCAGCTACACCTATGGATCCACGTGTAGTTGATGCAATGATTCCGTACTTCACGGAGAGGTTCTACAACCCTTCAGCTCCGTATGCTCTGTCTCGCCAGGTTCGTGACGAGGTAGAACGTGCCCGCGCTGTTTTGGCGCATGCCATTGGTGCTCGTCCAGGAAACGTGGTGCTCACAGCAGGTGCTACAGAGGCCAACAACCTGGCGTTTGCAACGGTCTCTGAGGATGCGCACGTCATCGTTGATGCTATTGAGCACGAGAGCGTCCTTGCGTGTGCAGGGATTTTCTCGCACAAGACACTACGCGTAGAAGCAGACGGTCGTGTGAATCCAGAGCGCGTTGCAAAAGCGCTCAAGCCAGAGACCGAGCTGGTTTCCATTGAACTTGCAAACGGGGAGATTGGCACCATTCAGCCTATCCGAGAGATTTCGCAGGTACTTGTCAAGGAGCGCTCACGCAGGCTTGCAGCAGGGGAGACTCGTCCGCTGCATTTGCACGTAGACGCCTCTCAGGCAGCAGCATACTTGAGCGTTAACGTGTCGTCGCTGGGTGTAGATATGTTGACGCTTTCTGCAGCAAAGCTTTCTGGTCCAAAGCAGGTGGGTCTCTTATGGGCTTCCGACGATGTGCGCTTAAGGCCGCTGGTACTCGGCGGCGGACAAGAAGGCGGTATTCGCTCAGGTACGGAAAACGTCGCAGGAGTCATTGGCTTTGCGTGTGCTTTGGCGCTTGCTGATGAGACTCGCACTGACGAGGCAAAACGGGTTTCTCGCCTCAGAGATCAGTTACAGGAGCTGCTTTGCACAGAGTTTCCGCAGATGATTGTCTCGGGGCCAAAGAACGCCAAGCTGAGGCTTCCTAATTTGCTGCACGTTTCTTTCCCGGGACTTGAAGCTCGTCGTCTGGTTATTTTGCTTGAGCGTCTAGGCGTGTCGGTGGGAACGGGCTCTGCCTGCGCCGCATCAAAAATGCAAATATCTCACGTGCTTGAGGCAATCGGGGCACCGCGAGAAGTAGCAGCGGGAAGCCTCAGGTTAACGCTTGGAAGAACTACCACAGAGGACGACATCTTGTACGCAGCTTGGGCAATTGCCGAGGCCGTCAAGCAGGAGTCTGCTCGTGTAGGAGTGACATGGGAGAATTAGTTTACCTTGGCATGAGCGGCGGCGTTGATTCGGCGCTGTCTGCAGCCCTGCTTCTTGAGGCAGGCTATAACGTCAAGGCTATCTATATGCGCAACTGGTCCAAGGATCTGCCCGGCTTTAAGTGTCCTTGGGCAGATGATTTGGCCGACGCCGAGCGCGTGTGCGTAACGCTTGGTATTGATTTGGACGTGTGGGACTGTGAGGCCGAGTATAAGGCCACTGTTGTGGATTACCTGCTTGAAGCCTACGAGCACGGTCGCACGCCCAATCCAGACGTTATGTGCAACCAGACGGTAAAGTTTGGCACCTTTGCAAAACGCGCTTTTGCTGAGGGCGCCGATTTTGTTGCAACAGGTCACTACGCTCAGAATGTCCCTGGCACCAAAAAACTTTTGCGTGCTGCAGACGCTCACAAGGATCAGACGTATTTCCTGTGGCGTGTACCAGGTCATTTGTTTGAACGTACGCTTTTTCCAATTGGACACATTGCCACCAAGGCAGAGGTTCGCGCTATGTGCGCAGAGCGAGGTTTGGGCATAGAAACTAAGCCAGACTCCGACGGTATTTGCTTCATTGGTCCCGTTGGGCTGCGCACGTTTTTGCTGGACACTTTTCAGAAAAAGCAGGGCGACGTCATTGAGTGGGAGACAGGTAAGGTTCTTGGCACCCATGACGGAGCGTTTCTCTTTACCGTTGGCCAGAGAAAAGGCCTGAACATTGGTGGAGGCCCTGCTCGCTATGTAGTAGCAACCGACACGCTTAAGAATGTGGTCTACGTAACCGCTGACCTCAACTGTCCCGCGCTGTGGACGCGTCGCATGGAGCTCTCAGATATGCACTGGATTTCTGGAGAGCCCGCAGCTGACGGTAGGTATGTGGTCAGAACTCGTCACACGGGCGCGCTGGTCCCTGTAACGTTTACGCTCACGGATAATCAATGTGGATTTGTTGAATTTGACCAGCCGGTAAAAACTGTTGCAGCAGGTCAATCAGCTGTTTTGTACAACGGCCAGGAAGTAGTTGGCGGTGGCATTATTGAGGCCGACAAGAGTATACTTGAGCGGTTCATGTAAAATGAAAGCAGGTAGTTGGCGAGAAACCCATTGAGGTTGCATCGCGTACCTGCATAGAGTGTTGTTTCTGTACACGTATTGTGATCCAGAGTCCAAGGAGGTGCCCATGGATCGCCCAGATGGCGCGTCTGAAACCGAGCACCCCTCATCTACACCGCAGGTAACGGTGAAGATTGGATCTACAACCGTTAAGGGTGTTTCAACCAAAAAACCTAAGATTAGTGTTGCTCCTACTTCTTCATCTGAGCAGGTAGAAGAGGCAAAAGAGAGCTTTGGTCAGGTTAGAAAGAGCATCCTCTTCCTCTTTGCAGTCGTAATACTTTACGCACTCTACATCGTATTTTCTGGTCAGTTTGATGAGTTTGTTGTTGCCCTGGCAGATGTAGATACAGGCTGGCTCATTGCTGGCGCACTTTGCTACTTTGTCTACTATTTCCTGGGTATTCTCGCTTACGTGATTTCGGTCATTACAGACCCCGAGAGTCCCGTTGGCGTTCGAGACCTGATGAGTGTTGAGGCGTCGGGCATCTTCTTTATGAACCTTACGCCAAATGGCGCAGGCGCTGCTCCTGCTCAGATTTATCGTCTGACTCGTGCAGGTATTTCCGTAGGTCAAGCAGGAGCTTTGCAGTTCACGCGCTTTGTTATGTACGAGGCAGGCGAGGGCATCTTTGCAGCTCTTATGCTTATCTTCAGGGCTAATTATTTCTACGAGCAATTTGGTGACGTAACGGTCATTGGCGTTATTTTGTTTGGCGCAAAGATCGTGATGGTCGCAGTAATCTTGGCCATTTGCCTGCTTCCTAAAATGGTAAAGACAGTGGGCAACTGGGGCTTAAGGCTGCTTTCACGTCTTCGTATCGTAAAGCAGTACGACCACTGGCATGGCATCATTAACACGCAGGTAGATGAGTTCTCAAACGGCTTTAAGACTGCCGCAAAGAACATTCCAGAGATGTGTGTTGTCTTGCTGGTTACCTTGGTACAGCTGGGCTGCCTCTATGCACTGCCATACTTTGTCTTGCGCGCACTCGGCCAGCCCGCAGATCTTTTGACCTGTCTTGCATCTGGTTCAATGCTTGAGCTTTTGACCTCTGCCATTCCACTTCCTGGCGGTACTGGTGGCGCTGAGGGTGGCTTTGCCTTCCTGTTTGGCCACATGTTTGGCGAGGAAATTGCCGCAGGCTTTGTACTTTGGCGCGCCATCGAGTATCTGCTTCCTACATTGGCCGCAAGTATGCTTTTGGGCCTCAGGTCTCATGACCATGAGCCTATCTACCACAAGTGGAATCGTTTCCGTCAGCGTTTCTCTGTTTTTGTAAATGGCGAGAAACCCGCTGTTGCTTCTACATCGTCTCGTCCAGAGACCTCTGGCATTCAAATTAAGGTTAAGCGTAAGAAGTAGGGAAGAAGTAAGGAAGAAAAGCCAGAATGTGGCTTGATACGTATCTTTGCTCTATTGGACCGCTGCGTGTGCAGTACTTGTAAAAGAAAGCATCCTTATGCGTAAACCACCAAATCCTATTTTGATTATTCTGGCACCTATTCTCATTGCCGTTGCCGTTGGTCTTGTCTATGATCTGCAGAATTTCTTACAGGACATTCCGGAAGTACGTGACAATCCAATGCTTTTAGCAGGCGTGGCTGTGTTTATACCAATGCTTGTGGCTTTGGTTAAGGACACGTTTGACGCGCACGGACTCTAGGCGAAGGTTATTTTTGTTGTGTTGGCTTTGAGAAAAAGAGCAGATATATTCCAAAGCCAAGTTTAATTGCTGCATCAATATAGGCAGTTACTGTCAGTGGAATATCTGGGAAAATATATCCTGCAGCAATATTGACGGCGCAGAGTATGGCCAGATAAATCATCGATTTTCCGTGTACAAAGTAATAGAGGAAAAAGTGCAGTGCCGTGGCCATTAACGCGCCCAACCAAATAAGTCTCCAGTTTTCAGTTGCAAAAAATGGTCCACCTAATAAAAACATCAAAATGAATAAGAAAATCACCGCGTATAGAGACATTTTGTTCTGGAACTTACTTGAAGGACCATCGGAAAACTTATTGAGAACTTTCTTATTTGTATTTATAGATAAGAAGGCTGCAACATATCCAAAGCTAAATACGGACATATTGATAATCTGCTTTCCACCTATTACGGTAGCTGTAAAAATGATGAGAGCTACAACAATTAACCAGAGACCGCATGATTTCTTATAATTAAAGTGAAGCTTCTCGTCTTTGTTATATTCCAGAAAGTTCATAAGTTTCTCCCTCAATCGAACGACTTGCCATAATACTTCTGACCGTATGCTTTTACAATCCATTTGCCTATCTTTTAACATGTTTTGTTTAATTGAGGTGCAGAAGATATACGGGTTTAAAAGGCGGTCATTCATTTGAGAGTCCGCGGTATTTAAATAGCCATCAATGCATTGACGAACCGATCTTTTGCAGATTTCAAAAAAAGTTGCATTTGACGGTTGCAAGAGGGGCGGGTTTCTCGTAATATATCCCTTGCTGCATCCCCAGCAGCAAACATATTCGGGCGTTTAGCTCAGGGGGACGAGCGCTTCCCTGACACGGAAGAGGTCATAAGTTCAAATCTTATAACGCCCACCAACTGTTCACAGGTCAGAGTAATCTGGCCTGTTTTTTTGTGGATATAAATAGTAATCATTATTGTTATTGACAAAAGAGTTAAAGAGAGTAAACTTCTAACTAGCACGTTTTATAAGTTGTTTTACTTACAGAAAGGAACTGACTATGTCTCTTATTGGTAAGCAAATTGGTGATTTTAAGGTAAACGCATTCCACAACGGTGACATCACCGAGGTAAGCAAGGAGTCCACACTGGGTAAGTGGAGCCTGTTCTTCTTCTATCCAGCTGACTTTACCTTTGTTTGCCCAACTGAGCTTGAGGATCTTGCTAACAACTATGACAAGTTCCAGGCTGCTGGCGCAGAGGTCTACTCTGTCTCTTGCGACACTGAGTTTGTCCACAAGGCATGGCACGAGGAGTCCGAGCGTATCTCTAAGGTAACCTACCCAATGCTCGCTGACCCAGCTCACGTTCTTGCAAGGAACTTTGAGGTCCTTATTGAGGATGCTGGCCTTGCTGAGCGCGGCGCTTTCATCGTTGACCCTGAGGGTGTCATTCAGGTTGAGCTTGTCACTGCTGGTGGTATTGGTCGTAACGCTGAGGAGCTTCTCCGCCTTCTCCAGGCTGCACAGTTTGTTGCAGAGCACGGCGATCAGGTCTGCCCAGCTAAGTGGCAGCCAGGTGCTGAGACCCTGAAGCCAAGTCTTGACCTTGTTGGTCAGCTCTAAGATTTAGGAGCTTACAATGACCGACGTCAAAGACCTCTACGACGCGGTGATTATCGGCGGTGGGCCAGCTGGGCTCACCGCCGCCCTCTATCTGGCCCGCGCTCGCTACCGTGTTCTAGTTGTCGAGAAGGACCATTTTGGCGGACAGATCACTATTACTAATGAGGTCGTTAATTACCCGGGAGTTTTCTCTACTAGTGGCTCTGAACTCTCAGAAACCATGCGTAAGCAGGCTGAGGCCTTTGGTGCAGAGTTTTTGCTGGCAGAAGTTACTGACTTGGACATGTCCGGAGATGTTAAGGTAGTTCACACCACCAAAGGTGAGCGTCCCTGCCTCTCCGTTCTTCTCGCCACAGGAGCACATCCTCGCCATATTGGATTTGTGGGAGAAGAGGGCTATCAGGGCCACGGAGTTGCTTACTGCGCCACCTGCGACGGCGAATTCTTTACCGGCAAGGAAGTCTTTGTTATTGGTGGAGGCTTTGCAGCCGCAGAAGAAAGCGTATTTCTAACTAAGTACGCAAAGCACGTCACGGTTCTTGTGCGCGAGGAAGCATTTACCTGCGCTCCTGCGTCGTCCGAGGGCGCTCGCACTAATCCAAATATTACGGTTCTGTACAACACGCAGGTTGAATCCGTCGCCGGTGATTCTGCGCTTAGGTCTATTACTTACAAGAACCTCAAGACGGGCGAGAAGACCACCTTTGCTCCAGAAGATGGAGATTCCATTGGCGTTTTTGTCTTCGCGGGCTATGCGCCTGAGACCGACCTGGTAAAAGAGCTGGCACAGACTGATGATTACGGTTATCTGATTACCAACGAGCATCAAGAAACAACCTGTGAGGGTCTCTTTGGTGCAGGCGACGTATGTCAGAAGCCACTACGTCAGGTTGCAACGGCTATTGGTCAGGCAGCAACTACCGCTACCGAGATGGAGCGCTACATCAAGCGCGCTCAGGAGAAAACTGGTCTTGTTCCGCAGATGAACGTTACGCGCATCTCGTCCAAGAAGGAAGCTCCTGAGACCTCAGCGGCCAAGACAGTCTCTGACTCCGGAGAGATCTTCACCGATGACATGAAGGCGCAGCTCAACGCTGTCTTTGAGCGCATGGCTCGTCCGCTTGTGCTTCAGCTTGAGCTTGATCAGAGGCCTGTTTCTGAGGAGCTTGTAGCTTACGTGGAAGAGCTTTCTTCCATGACCGATAAGCTGAGCGTTCAAACAGTCTCAGACACGGGCGAGAAGAACCTTCCTGTTGTTCGTGTATGCGCACAGGATGGTACGCCAACAGGTCTTGCGTTCCATGGTGTTCCTGGTGGTCATGAGTTCACTTCGTTTGTACTTGGACTCTACAACGCTGCAGGTCCTGGTCAGCCTATTAGCGACGAGGATAAGGCATCTATTGCCGCTATTGAGTCAAAGACACATCTTCAGGTCTTGGTGGGACTCTCTTGCACCATGTGCCCAGATGTTGTTGTGGCTGCTCAGCGTATTGCTGCAGACAATCCTCAGGTCACCTGCGATGTCTATGACATCAACCACTTCAAGGAGCTCAAAGACACCTACGACGTCATGAGCGTTCCTTGCTTGGTTATTAACGACGGTCAGAAGGTTGACTTCGGCAAGAAAAATCTCTCTCAGATTTTGTCGCTGATTCCTTAAAATTCATTCGCGTCCAGGAGAGGGCGACGCTCATGAATATGCCGAGAAGATCAACGGTCTTCTCGGCATTTTTTTTGCGACGCATGGAGTAAGCGTATGAAGTTTGTTTAGAGGTGCAAGGCCACGTCCCCTTTCTACAGGGCTTTTTGCTGGTAGAGGCCTGCATCGATAAAGCCCTGTGCGCGATAGTAGGCTCGCGTTCCAATTGAGCTGATGACGTTAAGGCTGGTATAACCCGCCTCAGCCGCGATAGAGGAGGCTTTGGCAAGAAGTTTTTGGCCCAAGCCCTGGTGTTGAGCAGACATTCCTTCCGAGCCCAGCGAAAGCGCCTGTCCATACACGTGGAGCTCTCTGATCATGGCCTGACCTGGCTGTACCAGCAGCTCATTGGCGGCAACATCACATACGCCAGCGGTTAGTTTATCCCAGTGGGGAAGTGAAAGCCTACAGAAACCTGCGATTTTATTGTCAGCAGTTACCCACTGCAGGAAGTGCTCGTCACTGACTGCGGTAGTGTAGGTGAAGTCTTGAAGGGTAAGTTCCGCGGCACGTACCTGCTGCTGGTTAATCTCTCTAAAGCGAATCTCCTGCACGCGGCTTGCGACGTCTTCAGAGGTAAGTTCCTGCTCCACCATCTGGCGGAGGTTGGTATGTTTGTTTCCTACCAGAATATCAGTGGCGCTAATGTCTCTAATCATGCGAGAAATACGCACGTATGGAGGCGTTGCAAGCACGTCTTGAACAAGCACGTCTACCAGCTCATCCTTGTCGTATGGCTGCCATGCACCCTCACGATATTTCTGGACCAATTGCGTTCCAGATACCAGTGCACAGGGGTAGAGCTTAATCTCATCAGGGAGAAATCCTGGATCCGTGACAAACGTTTTAAAGTCCTGTTTGTCCGCCTCAGGAGTTGCGCCTAACAGGTTAACCATCAGGTGAGAGTGGATTTTAAATCCGTACAAGCGAATCAGCGAGAACGCTCGTTTAATCTGAGCAACGCTCATCTGACGCTGGTTTGCGTCAAGGATTTCTTGGCGTGTGCTCTGAATGCCAATTTGAATTTTGGTGCACCCAAGCTGCCTAAACATGCGTAGGTTATCCGGCGTAATAGTGTCAGGTCTGGTTTCTATTACAAGGCCAACCACGCGAGCAGCAGCTGTTTCATTAACGTGTTGTTGTTCTACCAGCTCATCATAGGTACTCTGCATCTGTGACCATGCGCTTTGGTGAGGCTGGCTGGTGTCGTAGAGCTTATGAAAAGCCTGGTTATACGTGGCAGTGTCATCAAAGACTGCCGCCTGCTGTTCAGCAACAAAAGAAGAAAGTGCTTCTTCAGAGTTCTGCAAGCCAAACGAGGTATACCAATTCAGGCGCTCCTGGATGTGTTGAGGAGCGTCAGGCCACTCGTTGAGTGCACGGAAAAGCTCCTTGATAAACCAGTATTGGTAGCTCTCTGGATAATCGCTCCAGGTGCCACCGAGCACTATAAGCTCCACTTTGTCGGTTGAGTGCCCCATTTGATGGAGCGCTTGAAGACGGGCTGCAACCTGCACGTATGGATCAAAAAACGTGAGTTCAGCGCGTTGACAGGCAGGCTCATTAGCAAGATAGCTCTTAGGCATACGTAGATCGCACGGGCAATAAATGCAATTACTTGAGCAGGTATGCGGCCTGGTAATCACGGTAATGGTAGCCACGCCAGAAGCGGTGCGACGAGGCTTCATGCGCACAGAGCGGATAAACCTTTCTTCCAGCTCAGGCGTAACATTCCACGATTGCCACAGCTCATCATTGTTCTGCTTGACCTGAAAAAAATAGGGGAGAATTGCTCGTTTAGGAATGAGTTTCTCGCGCTCTGTACTGTGGGCGCTAGAGTCAATTCCGCTGTTGTGCGAGTTAATGAGCATCTCAAGCTGATGCGTATCAAGAGCACCTTGTGAGCCATCTCTGAGCTGCTTCAATATGTCCAAAATGAGTTCATCCATACAAATAGTATAGGCAATAAGATGAGCTTCTGACCTTTGGGAGCAAGGCGATGACGTAAAATCTCTGTATGGAAACTTCTTCAAACAAAACATATACGCAATCTATCAGCACATCTACCGCTGAGCACCTGAGCTACGTAACCTCTGAGTTTTATGCTCAGCAGGCTCAGAGTTTCTCGGCCACACGACAAATGCCTTGGCAGGGATGGCAGCAGTGCCTAGACGCCATGCCTCAGCTTTTATCTGGCGAGAAACCCTCTGTACTTGATGTGGGTTGCGGCAACCTGCGCTTTGCTCGTTTTTTACGCGATGAGGCGGGGATTGTCCCTGCAAAGTATTTTGCTGTAGATAATTGCAAGCCACTGGTAGAAAGTGGTGAGGCAGACACTCATGTCTCTGAGCTGGCATTTATTGAATTAGATGTGATAAAGAGTCTGCTTGATAACACGCTTTCTTCGCGTCTTACTGTTCCGGCCTGTGATTTAGTGGTTGCGTTTGGCTTTTTGCATCATGTACCAGGCGCACAGAAGAGAATCCAACTTTTACGCACTCTGTTAGAGAAAACTAAACCTGGCGGATTTGTGTGCGTTTCTTTCTGGCAGTTTATGAACAGCCAAAAACTTGCTGCTAAAGCTCAAGAAACCACTGCTCAAGGGCTGCGTGCGCTGGGCATAGATGCATCAGAACTTGAGGAGCATGACTATCTAATTGGCTGGCAAGATAAGGCCAATACTTGGCGCTATTGTCATCATTTCTCGCAAGAGGAACTTGATGAGCTTCTTGCAAGCCTTGGCCCTGACGTGCATGTTTGTGCACAATTTAGTGCGGATGGTAAAGATAATAATCTTAATCGCTATGTGATTTTGCAACGTGTATAACTGTCCAGACAATATCTTGCTAAAAATGATCTCGTACAAGATAATCCCCCCCCCCCGCACAGAAATTGAACTACCTCCCATTTCTTGGACACGAGAAATAGGAGGCAGTTCAAAACACACCTAAGTCGGATAATCTGTTAAAAAGACGTATACATGACGCTGAAAATACCTCAATCATGCAGATTATCGTCATTAGGTG
>JAGZNE010000116.1:0-1553 GCA_018363825.1 Atopobium sp.
TCGTTGACTCTCTCGAGTTTGCTCAGCCTTCCACCAAGCAGGCAAAGGCTGCACTTCAGAACCTCGGTATTGAGGGTAAGCGCGTTACCGTCATTGTCCCAGACGACGACGTCAACACTTACCTCTCTTTCCGCAACCTTCCAAAGGTTTCGATCTTCGGCGTTTCTGAGGTTACTACTCGTTTCCTGATCGACAACGGCGCACTTGTTATGTCCGCTGATGTCGCTAAGCAGCTTGGGGAGGTGCTCGCATAATGAACTCTCCTTATGAGGTCATCATTCGTCCTATCGTTTCAGAGCGTGCTTTCGATCTGATGGAGCAGGGCAAGTACACTTTTGAGGTTGCTCGTAACGCAGGTAAAGAAGAGATTGCTGCAGCTGTAGAGAAGCTCTTCTCTGTACACGTCACCAAGGTAAACACACTTTCTGTTAAGCCAAAGAACAAGCGTGTACGTTATCAGCAGGCAGGCAAGACCCGCCAGTGGAAGAAGGCTATTGTTACCCTCGCTGCTGGTGAGACTATCGAGATCTTCGGTAATAACTCTGCTGAGTAAGGTTTTTCTCCCGTGCCTCTTTTGAGGTACGGGTTCGTATGCCGCGCATAGTAGATACGCGCGGTACCGTGGTAATCCGGTGTTAGCTCGACTTTCCCTTAAGCGGGCTAGCCAACGGAGAAGAAAGGGATACTGTTTATGGCAGTTAGGCATCTAAAGCCAACAAGCGCAGGCAGGCGCTTCCAGACAATCTCAGACTTTGCTGAGATTACAACTGATAAGCCCGAGAAGTCCCTTCTCGAGCCTCTGCCAAAGAAGGCTGGCCGCAACAACAATGGCCGCATCACTACCCGTCACCAGGGTGGTGGCCACAAGCGCCAGTACCGTCGTATCGACTTCAAGCGTCGCAAGGATGACATCCCAGCTAAGGTCGCTACTGTTGAGTACGATCCTAACCGTTCCGCTCGTATTGCTCTTCTGCACTATGCAGACGGCGCAAAGGCATACATCCTTTGCCCAGAGGGCCTGAGCGTCGGTGACACTGTTCTTTCTGGTACCAAGGACATCGATATCAAGCCTGGTAACTGCACCACTCTTGAGCAGATTCCAGTAGGTACTCTTGTTCATGCAGTTGAGTTCCAGCCTGGCAAGGGTGCTGCAATGGCACGTGCTGCTGGTACTTCCGTCCAGCTCATGGGTAAGGACAACGGCTATGCAGTTCTGCGTATGCCTTCCTCCGAGCTCCGTCGTGTTCTTCTGACCTGCCGTGCAACCATCGGCGAGGTTGGTAACGCTGAGCACTCCAACATTGTTGTTGGTAAGGCTGGTCGTTCCCGTTGGGCAGGCGTCCGTCCTACCGTCCGTGGTACTGTCATGAACCCTGTTGACCACCCACACGGCGGTGGTGAAGGTAAGAACCACACTTCTGGTCGTCCTTCCGTCACCCCATGGGGTAAGCCAACCTAGGGTTATAAGACCCGCGACCCGAAGAAGGCTTCTAACCGCCTGATCATTCGCCGTCGTAAGTCCAAGTAAGACACGAGTAGGAGTAGATAAATGA
>JAGZNE010000038.1:0-13266 GCA_018363825.1 Atopobium sp.
TACCTTGCACTTCCTACTACTGATGGCGAAAAACCCCTTGCGCTGGTATTTGATACGTCAGCAGAAGGTCCTTATCGCGTTGTTGCAACACTGACTATTGACGAGGCGTACCCACTCGCACGTATCTTCTCTGATGGTCTACCTGCATGGATTTTGCCATAGTAATCCCAGGTCGCAGGCAAGCTCTCTTCACAGAGCCGCTCCTATAACTAGTCACCAAAAAAGCCGCGTCGTGTGGACGCGGCTTTTTTGGTAGTTGGATTTCTCGACGGTGAGTACACCGGGTTTCTCGCCAAGTGCACCGGGTTTCTCGGCAAGCACACCGGGTTTCTCGCCAGTGGGCTGTTGCCGGACACCTAACTTAGTCGTGCCATGGTTCAACAGGCCATTCGTTGCCCGTAAGACTCCAGTCTTTCATGTCATTAGCATTGCCGTTGATGGCAAACTCCCTAACAAAGATGTCTCGCTTGCCATTTGAAATAGTCTCGATGTAGTAGCGAGGACGAACATCTCCCTCGTGGACCTCATCGAGAGGTGTGGTGTAGTTAGAAAGCGTCTGCTGGTCAACACCCATGTCCTTCAGCGTCTGCGCCAAGATGTCGTAGTGCCAGACAGGCGCGTCAGAAATCTGCATAGGCTGAGCAGCTTCTTCAGCAGTCTGACCTGCAGGCTTGTACATGATGACTGGAGCGGAAGGTGTCTGAATATCGCCGCCCGTCAAGTACCAATCACCATGGTCAGCGGTAATAATAAAAGACGTGTTCTCATATACGCCCAGACGCTTAAGCTCAGCAATATATGCTTCAACAATTCGGAAAGATGCAATGGTTTGTTCATCAACGTTTTGCTTGCTTGGATCTTCAGTGCGCTCAACGTTGCGATCAAGCGTGTAAGGTGGATGCGAGCCAAACAGATGAATGAAACGGAATGAACCGTTCTGACCAGTATTGTCAATCGAGAGTCCGTAGTGTTGAAGCTCCTGGTAATACTTGAGGTCATCCTCTGTGTATGGCTGTGAAGAGAGATCAACTTCGTCCATGTTGACTGACTTGCGCATGCGCATATTAAGATCCTCGGTATAATACCAGAATCGAGGCTTAAACACCCAAGGCATGTCCCTGCAGAACGCCGTCTTATAGAGAATGCGCAGTGCACCAAAAACATCCAGCTGATTATCAAGTCCCCTACCAACAGGTGGATGGTAGTTAACGGAATATTTCTGAGCTGTTCCTCTATAACGGTTGTAATTGAGCTGGTCGGTGTACAGACCAGCCTCAAATCCAGCATTCTGGATGTCTCTTAGGTACTGATCACTCTGTGCCCAGTTATAAACAAAATCGTTGAAATTCTCGCCGGGCTGAGGACGTGTTCCAAAAAGCAGCGATGGCACACCATATCGAGTAGGAATCATAGAACCTACAGAGTTTCTATACCACGTAAATCCTGTTAAACCGGCAAATGTCTCTGGACGTTCATCGTAGAGTCTCTGAACAAAGGCGGTGTCGGTAGTATCAAGGACAAACACCACGACGTTCTTCTTGGAGGAAACGTTGTAGAGGCCCTCGCGCGTTGCGATAACCTGCTGGTTTTCGGCATGAGCATCTATCGACGCTGCGATTGCAGGACCCCAGAGACTTGCAACGCCCACTGTCTGGACAATGATAAGAGCGGTTGCGGTTACCAGAAGACCTGTTCTAAGCTGACGTGCTTTTAGGAGCGAGAAGGTCACTGCAGCTGCAATGATTGCCAGCCAGATGAGGCCAGAGACAATCATTTGGGTTGTGAAGTCTGACCAAATAACCTCGTGACCATCTGCAAGTGGCATACCACCGTTCAAGAATACTGCCTGAACGTATGACGCCACACCGACGGCCCCCACAAATGCAACGGCAACGTTAAACACGCGCTTACGCAGGAGCGATAGAAACACTGTAAGAATGATCGTAATAATAAGGCCTGCAATAATAACGGGACCTGCAACATCATTGAGGTTGAAAGAAAGGTCTCGCGCATTGCTTGCTACCAGCTCAAGTGGGGCTACAACCAAGATAGTAAAGACAGTAAAGAAAGAGACAAGAAATGCGACACCAATGCGACCCTTAGGTTTGAGGGTTCCCTCTTTTTGTTCCTTGAGACGGACGGCCTCTGCTGCAAGGATTTCTTTCATCTGAGTATTTGCAGCTTCTGCACCTTTGGCGTCAATCTTGTGAACTTTGCCTTCGACAATCTTATTGGCGTTCTCATCAATCTTAAGCAGACGGAAGAGCACCTTACGAGAACGCCTAAACGCAACGCCAAGGACCGCAGAGAGCGCAACTACAACTGCTGCCAATGCCTGGATGGTGTAGGTCATAACTGACGGGTCAACGTAAGCCTGAGCTGTTGCTGGTAGAAGTGCCCACCACGCAAACGTCAGTACTGCGACAAAAAACGCTCCATGAAGGAAGGACGCGCGGCTTTGAATAGCGGCGCTGCAAGAGTTTCTCATGGTAGAAGTTGTTGTTTTAGTCACGAGAAACACCGTCCTCATCAGTTGTCTTTGTGGCGTCTTTAGTGGAGCTGACGTCGTCGCTTTTCTCGTCATCGTCTGCAGCGTCCGCAGCAGCGTTCTTCTTGGTAGTAGCGTTGTCTGCAACCTCAGCGGCAGCCTCTTCCTGGTGCGCCAAAACGCGCTCGAGGATGAACTTACCTGCGGCTTCTCCACCGTGGCCGAGATTAAAGATCATGTTGTTACGAATCTCTTCAATCTTGTGCGACCAGCTATCGGTCTCTTCAAGCATCTGCGCAACCGCGTCGCCAAGGCCCGAAAGGTCCTTAGGATCAAAGCTGCGGCCAATCTCATTCCTGAGCGTAATGTCACATGGATCCGAATGAATCTTGCTCCAGTCGGGGTTATTCTCCTTCATCGCGGTATCAATGAAGACCGACGGCTTGAGCGTGGTAAATGAGAACTCCTCAGCAACACTCGACCAGTCAGTAAACAGCAGATCAGCCGAGAGAACCGAAGTGTTGGAGCTGAAGTCAGTCTCAAAGGAGAGCTCCTCTGGGTCCGCGTCAGCGTAGCGAGCAAGAATCTCCTCCATGCGGGCAGGATAGCGCTTCAAATACTCTGGGTGTGGGCGGACCACAATGCGCCAGCCGCGGCCCATGAGCTGCTCAAGCAGGCCGTCAAGGCAGCTGTCCATCAAGTTGTCATACTGCCACGAAGGACCAATCAGCAACAGGGGTTTCTCGCCAGGTTTGCGCTGGCCCAGATTCTGCTTCTGGTAGTTTTTGATTGACCTATCGAGAAGATCGTAGCCAATAGCAGGCTTTCTCTTGGATGGCGTACCGTAGTACTTCTCGACCAGCTCAAGATCGTGCTGCTGGTGAGGGCCAACGCAGAGGACGTCGTCGTAGTAGGTGTACTCGTTGCGCGTTGAGGTGACCGTCATGGAGGTCATATGGTGGCACATATACATGTATTCAGCGTCTTTGCGCACGTAGGAGCGCTTCATGTAGGAGCTCTCCAGGTCGCCGAGGGAAGTTACCACAACATCAGCGTCGAGCTTCATGAAAAGCGTGATAAGGCGACGCTGACCCAAGTAATACGGAATCAGGCGAGGCTGCTGTTTTGCCAGTTCAAAGACCTGGTCGTTAGGGTCAGAGGTGACATAGTGGATACGAATGTCAGAGTTTGCCAGCAGCCACTCGATGGCGCCCTGGAAGTACTTGTAGAAACCGCTTGATTCGGAGTAAAAGACCAGGTGCTTGCCGATGGTGTCAAAGAAGCGCTTGTAGTCCTCTTTTTCGCGAGCGGCATGAGGATCGCGCTGGAACCACTTGTGAGTGGACTTGGTTGCTGCGTCCATTGCCTCAAACTCGTCGCGAGCAGCATTGAGATCGTCGTAATCAACCTGCTTACGAGGGTCGATGATGATGTTGCAGACAATTTGGACCAGGATTGAGAGAAGGTTTGAGCAAACCCAATAGAATGCCATGCCACAGACAACGTAGACTGCAAGTACCAGCGACATTGCAATAGAAAGGCCGTTTGTGGTGTTCTTCTCTGCACGAGACTGCTCGCGCTGAAGCGGATTCAGCTTGTTGGAAGCAAGACCAAGAGCAACCGAGGACAAAGCTGCTGCCAGTGGCATAATCCAGGTGATACCGCCATCGATGATTGGGGTCATGCCCAAAAACTCTGTGCCAGGCGCACCAGAATCGGTGATGCCATGGATAACGTCAACTAGGCCGAACAGGATGACTACCTGGATTGCCAGAGGAATAAGACTCAATAGCGGGTGATAGCCTGCCTTTTTGTTGAGCTCGTTGGAGCGCTCCTCGATGGTCTCCCTGTCGCCGAAGTAGCGAGTCTTTAAGCGGAAGGTCTCGGGCATAAGGCGCACCATAACAATAGAATTTTGTTGCGTCCAAAGTGCCAGGGGCATCAGGATGATTTTAGTCGCAAGAGTAAAAAGGAAGATTGCCGCCCACCAACTGCCGGTCAAGTCGTATGCGGGCTGAACGATAAGTGAAAAAACGTGTGCAAGCTGCTCCATATACAAACCTTCTACGAGAAACCTCTACAGAAGCCAATAAAACCTAAACCTAAAACCTGCAAAACCAATGGAATTCATGAAAACTAAAAGAAAGCTACGACATCTCAAAGAAGTTTGTAGTATCTAAAGTTAACCTGAAGAAACCATTTGTGCATAACTAATTTATGGTATCAAAAAACGCTATTTATCGGCAGTTTAAAGCGAATAAACAAAATGGAATATCTTTGATTTGCATGGATAAAATTTATACATAAATTGTTCTTTTTAAAATCATTCTCTTAAAGTTACGTAGGCAATTGTCTTTCTCGTTAATCAAAATTTAACCCCTGAAATGGCATTTTATTTGATTTTGGGGTTGCAATCGCAGTTCTGCTGGCTAAAATACTCTCCATGTTATTTTTAATATTCGGCGCATTAGAGCGCTTTTGAAATGAGGAGATTCTATGCAGGCAAATCTGCAGGAGCTAAAAGAGACCTATTCGCGGCAGACGTATAGTGTGTTTTCGATCAACCGCCAGCAGAAGATTGCTGACTCCCAAGTTACTTTTTCGCTTGCTCATTCTGTTTTCATTATTCCTGTGTTTGGATCAGCTGAGATTACTATTGGCGGCAAAGAATTTATCTGTGAAGGAACCACAGTTGTGCACGCTCCTGCAGGTCAGACCGTAACGTATCGCACGCTCTATGGACGCTCATTTGACCATGTAAATATCTACTATGATGGCGTTCAAGGAGATACCAGCAGCCCAATCTTCAATGCATACGCATTTGATCCTCAGGGATTCGATCGTATTCTTGATAAGACACTTGACCTGGAAAAACTTAACACTACCCCATCGCTGGACAACCGTGTCGCACAAATTGTCAACGGTACCGAGCTCATTAAGTCAATGTTCCTGCTCACCAACAGCCAAAAAGTCCAGGAGAGCATGGCCGAGGCTCGCACGTACATTGAGCTTCACTTTGCAGATCCAATTACCATTCCTGGTCTGGCTAAACGCTGTGGCATGAGCACTCAGCGCTTCTCCAACAATTTTGTTCAAACATTTGGCGTTCGCCCAATGACGTTCATCATTGCAAAACGTCTTGACCATGCTCAGCAGCTGCTTCAATCTGGTCTTTCTGTACGCGAGACCTCCGAGGCGGTTGGTTACAATGATCCGTTCTACTTCAGCAGGCTCTATAAGAAGCACATGGGCGTTACACCTCAGGACGTTCATGACAGCTATGAGGGAAATGTCCTGATTAAGTAGTTGCTGCTTGATATTGCTTACAGGAATTACTTGTAGCGAAACCTGGTCGTAGGTTTTATCACAAAGTTAAGGATCAGAACGTTCCGTTCTGATCCTTTTTGCATAATCGGGTCATAAAATGCATTCCTGTGAATACGTAATTTCTTGCCTCAAAATTATGTGCCAAAAAAGGTAAAAAACGCGTTTAGTTGGGGATGAAAACCTAAAATTTGCCGATTTATTCCCAACTAAGACGATTTTTTACCGCACTAAAAACTTTTATCTGGGCAAACGTTGTATGCAGAAAAATGAAAACCCCAACTAAACGGATTTTTTACCACTTGGAGACTTATTTGAGCGTTTTCCGAAGAGTCTGAGGCATCCGCTGCCCACTTCAGCCGTCTATCGACCTTCTTTGAGCGTCTCTACAAGAAACCAACGGCACGCAAGGCACAAAAAATCCCAGCACCCGAAGGTGCTGGGATTTTGAACTTGAAACTTTAAGAGCGATTAAGCAGCCTCAACAACTTCCTCGGAAGCGTTGTCTTTCTTAGCAAAGTGCTCAGCAACGTAACCAGTGATCAAAGGAGTCAGGATTGCAGTAACGATAACTGCAGCTGCTACCTGTGCGTTTGCTGTTGCAAGAGCAGCTCCGCCATACAGAGCTGGGTTAGCCTCTGCCATAGCAGCAGGTGTAAGTGCATTTGCACCTGCGCAGGAAGAAATAGCAACACCAGCAATACCAGTTCCGCCAGTTGCGCGATCAACAAAGTAGTTGATAAAGCCACCGCAAACGGAGCAGATAACGCCAAGCAGAATACCTGCAGGACCAGCCATGATGAGGGAATCAAACTTCATAGTGGTTCCCATAGCAAAGAAAGTCATAACAATAATTGCTGGCAGAGCGCTTGTGAGCATCTTCTTCATGGATGGGAAGAAGTTGCCAAGCAGAATACCAATAATAATTGGCAGAACTGCGCCAAGCAAAGACCAGTTAATTGGAGACTGACCAGTTGCGCCAAGAGCAAGCATGGTAACTGGAGGGCCAACGACCAGCGTAGTAATTGCGACTGCGCCCTGCTCATACTCGTTACCATAATCAGCCATCAGTCCTGCATACATGGAGTTGTTTGCACCAGAGCAAGCAGCAAGGATGACCATGGAAGAAAGGCCAAGCAGGTTGTCGTTCAGGAAGAATAGAACTGCAAGACCAAGAGCAACGCAGAACACAACCTTAGAGATGATGATGATAGCGCCACGAAGAGCAGCCTTTGGTGCACTCTTAAACGAAATAGTTGCACCAACACACAACATGAAAGCACCAACCAGAGCAGCAGTACCCTTAACGGTCATAGCAGCAGTAAAGCTACCAAGCGTTGGGAATACATCTGGGAAAAATGTGTTCATGAAAACGCCAAGAAGCAGTGGTACCAGGATGTTTGCGCCTGGAATGCGACCCAGTGCCTTAAATGGGTGCTGAAGAGAAATTGGTTCTTTTGTAGCCATCAACAATCACCTAATCCATTACGATGCCGCCGTCGCAGTCGCCAACCTCACCGTTGACAAAGCTAGCAGCGTCGGAAGCAAAGAACAGTACCATCTGTGCAGGCTCAGATGCCTGTGCAGGACGGCCGAGAGGAATAATGCCTACGACCTTCTTGTACTTCTCCTCATCGTTGGAGAGTGCAGTGGTCATATCTGTAATGGTGAAGGATGGGCAAACAGCGTTACAAGAAATGCCGTACTTGCCGCCCTCTTTAGCGATAGCCTTGGTAAAGCCGTTCATACCAGCCTTAGAAGATGCGTAAGCAACAGTACCAAGGAGGCCGCCGCCAATCTTGCCTGCAACGGAAGAAACGTTGACAATGCGAGCGCCACCTCGATCAATGAAGTGCTGCCAGAGAGCGTGAGTTACGTTGTAGGTACCGGTGAGGTTGGTGTTGATAGTGTTGTTCCACTCTTTGTCGTCAACCTCGGTGAAAGGAACGGAGCTGATGCGACCAGCGCAGTTGATAAGAACGTTGACGTCGCCGCACTCCTCAAGAATCTGAGCAACGGTCTTCTTGACGCCCTCGGCATCTGCAATGTCCATTGTGTAGAAGAAGTTACCCTCGCCGAGCTCCTCGACAAACTTGCGGCCAGTGTCCTCGTGACGAGAGCAAACGATTACATGTCCACCTCCAGCAACAATACCCTTGGAGATCTCAGCGCCAATACCAGCGCTTCCGCCTGTAACCAGAACCAGCTTACCTGTAAAATCGAATGCCATGCTCTCTCCTTTTTTAACGAGCACAAACCATTAGGAAACAAAATAAATTCTAGCCATATTCACATAATTTGCTATAGAAAAATTATTTTTGTTTCACAAATCCTATGGTAAATAAGCCAAAGGAAAATAATTTGCTTAAAATGCGACATAAATGACACATTAAATTTCATGTTCAATCTTTTGGACATTTGTCTGCAAATCTAACCATTTTTCTTTCCTCGTAAATTTCAAAAGTTAGACAAAGCTAACTTTTAGGAATACAATAGGGAGAGAAACCAGTTGAGCTCGTAGCTCCAAACTCCTAACTCTTGGCTTCACGCTATCAGTTTCTTGCTTTCAGCCCCGCAGCTACTTGCTCTCATATCTTTTAAGGAAGTGACTATGAAACATCACTGCACGCATATCTCAGCAGTCGCAAACCCACAACTGTACGCTACCCGCAATCCTCTCCTAACCCGCAGGTCAGCGCTGACCTTGCTCAGCGCAAGTTCCGCAGCAGCCATCGCTTCTCTCGCCGCGTGTGGCCCACGCGATTCTGCTACCAGCTCAAACACCGCGCAAAACCCAAACTCCTCGGCTCCCCTTGTTTTGACCACTTTTACCGTCATCCAAGACATGGCTTCTCGCGTTGCGGGAGAGTTCTGCCAGGTAGAGTCCATCACCAAGGCCGGCGCCGAGATCCACGACTACGAGCCAACACCCGACGACCTCAAGCGCGCACAGAAAGCCCAGCTCATCCTCAACAACGGCCTGGGTCTTGAGCGCTGGTTTGAGCGCTTCGTCGACGACTCGCCTGCTCAGCGCGCCGACCTCAGCGAAGGCATCACCGCCATCCCCATCGCCGAGGGCGACTACCAGGGCCAAGCCAATCCACACGCGTGGATGTCGCCCACAAACGGCAAGATCTACGTCGAGAATATCGTCCGCGCGCTCAGCAACCTTGTCCCTGACCACGCCAAAGACTTCGAAGCCAACGGCGACGCATACAAAAAGGAGCTCGACAACATCTCCTCTCACCTGATTGAGGAGCTCAGCGCCCTGCCGGAGAGCCAGCGCACGCTTGTGACTTGCGAGGGAGCATTCTCGTACCTGTGCCGCGACACCAACATGAAGGAACTCTACCTCTGGGCCGTTAACGCCGCTGATGAAGGCACTCCGCAGCAGATTGCCAAAGTCGTCGAAACTGTAAAAGCCCAGCAAATCCCCGCAGTATTCTGCGAATCCACGGTAAGCCCCAAGGCAATGCAGCAGGTAGCCGACGAGACAGGTGCTGTCCTCAAAACTGACGAGAAAAACATCTTGTACGTAGACTCCCTCTCGGAAGCCGACGGCCCCGTGCCCACCTATCTTGACCTGCTGCAACACGATGCAGACGCAATCGTATCTGGTCTCATGGGAAGGTAATTGTTCGATGAATCTTTGTGTTTCGCAACTTTGCGCCTGGTACGAGAAAAAAGACCGCGAGAAACCCATCATTTATGACGTGAATTTCTCGCTTTCAACAGGAGATCTTTGCGCACTTGTAGGCGTCAATGGCGCCGGAAAATCTACGCTCTTCAAAGCACTGATGGACACCATCGCATGGGAGGGTTCACTTACTTGGGGTCAGCAACCTCTTTCACAGGCGCGCAAGCAGGGCAAAGTAGCCTACGTTCCTCAAACGGAGGCAATTGACGCAACGTTTCCGCTGCTCGTAAAAGACGTTGTTATGCAGGGAAGATATGTTCATCAGGGTTGGATGCGCATACCTTCCGCTCAGGACAAAGAGCTGGTTGCCCAGGCGCTTGAACGCGTTAACCTGGCCGACCTTGCAGATCGTCCACTTGCCCAACTCTCGGGCGGACAAAGAAAACGTGTTTTTGTGGCACGTGGAATAGCGCAAGCTGCTGAGCTGGTATTTCTCGACGAACCGTTTGCGGGAGTAGACGCTCGCTCTGAGGCCATCATCACCGAACAGCTCAATAACCTCAGTAAAGAAGGCAAAACATTGCTCGTTTCAATTCACGACATCAATTTGGCCCAGCAAAAATTCCCGCTCTGCCTGGTCATCAATAAAACCATTACCGCACAGGGCTCTTCAAAAGAAATTCTTTCTGGAGATGCCCTTCTGCAGAACCTTGGTATTTCCGAAGATACCCACATTGAGGAGGTGCTCCATGCCTGAGGTAGACATTCTCCAATACGCATTCATGCAGCGAGCCCTCATCACCGGAATTGCAACCGCCATAGTCTGCGGGCTTTTGAGCTGCTGGATCACACACATGGGATGGTCGCTTATGGGCGACGCCATCTCGCATTCTATTCTCCCGGGCGTGGTCATTGCTCACCTGCTGGGGCTTCCCTATCTGGTAGGAGCACTGGTATTTGCTCTCATTACCGTGGTGTTGGTCGGACAAGTCAAAAAGAGCCAAATTGTGCGCCCCGATACTGCTATCGGCATTGTATTTACAACATTTTTTGCGTTAGGAACAGTTCTCATATCCAAGGTTCCAAGCCAAATTAACCTCTCACACATACTCTTTGGAAACCTTTTGGGGGTCACTACTCCCGACATGCTGCAAGTTCTTTGTATTGGCCTTCCCATTGCAATCCTGCTCATCCTTAAAAACAAGGACCTGACCTTGCTTTCATTTGATCCAACGCAGGTTCAAGCAATCGGTCTTTCTACTAAAACACTCACTTCATTCTTGCTTGTTGCCCTAGCCCTCGCAATTGTCATATCGCTCCAGGCAGTTGGCGTCATTTTGTCAGTCTCGCTGCTTATTGTTCCGGGTGCCTGCGCAAGGCTTCTTACCAATCAGATGCGGCATATGCTCTGGATTTCTCCGCTTATTGCCACGGTCAGCGTTTTGATTGGAATAACAGGCAGTTATTACTTAGACGCCTCTTCTGGAGGAATGATTGGACTCACCCTCGGCGTGGTTTTTTGTATCATTTTTATACTAAAGAGTTTACCAAAGCTTACTTTTAGGCATATACTAGACAAGAACTAAGAAAGGAGGACCAATGCATATACTCAACACCTCAAAAGCCCAGCTCACGCACGCAACCCGCGCGCAAAAGCTCTTGCACAGGCAAGCCTCAGCGGCTCTCAGAACATCCATTGGTCTTATGGTCGGAGCTCTTCTTATCGCAATGGTTCATTAAGGCTTCAACTCAAATAATCACCCAAGTTTGGCGAGAAACCCCTTCTATTCAAAGGGTTTCTCGCTAAATTTTTATATAAGTGTTTGAACGAGAATACCTACGGATACTGACGCAAGGTTGGCCAAGATTGAAAGAGTCCATGGGGTGTTGCTTACTCTTTTTACCTTGTAAATAAGACCTTCAACAGCAATAACAACCAGCTCAACAGTTATGACGCACGCCCAGTACTGAACGTCGTTAGCAACCACATCAACAAGAGCACTTGTGATAAAAACGGCAATTGGATTAGTAAGCACTTGAGCAGCAACAACAATCAACAGTGCTTGATTGTCTTTAACACCCAGCGATTTTGCGACAATAAGCTCAACAGTAATAGTCAGAATCAGACAAAACGCAAATATCGGAATAATGGTTATCAAATACGGCAACAAAAATATTTGGTCGTCCATGTCATTAGTCTTCTACTTGTTTGTCTTCAGCAGCAAGTTTGTCTTCAGCAGCACACTCATCTTCAACCGCAAGCTCATCAACCTGATCGGATGGCTCTGCGGTTTGAGTATCTTCTTCTAAAATCTCAGCAACCTGTGCTGTATGGAACATGCGCTCGTGACCAAATGGACCTGTAACCACAGTATCTTTGACCAGCGTAAGACCAACGCCCAACGCAAGTGCTGAAACCAAACTAATAACGGAAAGCATCACGGGATGCTCAACACGAAATCCCAAAAGCGCAGGCAGTGCACCCACGGCCAGAGAAAAACTAGCTAGACCGAACGCAGTACCTTTTGCGTTGGGCAAGATGTTTGCTAGAGATGCCAACGTAATGGACATAGTAAAGTTGAAGAAAAATACACCCAGAAGGCCCATAACCGGTATCTCCCATGAGGGCACAAACAAGGTGGCTGCAACAATGAGCGAAAAGATAGCTGTAGTCCTGAAGCCAATACGATCAGCAACCACTCCACCAAGCGCTTTACCTGCAAATACGCCAAGGATACTTAATACCAGTAAGAGCATCTCACTCTTCCAAGGAAATGCCATAACCATGCCAGCATAGCTTCTCAGCGCCACCACAAGGCTCAGCAGTGCAATCGCAAGCAATGTATTGGACGAAAACTTAGGAATATCAAATGCAACATTATGTACGTTCCAGTATTTCTTGTTGACCTTTTGGACCACAAGCGTGATAAGCGCACATAAGAACAACAGCACAAGGAGGGAAAACGCAATCTGAAGCCTTTCCATTTGAGCACTTTGCGTGCCTAAAAATACTCCAATTGCACCAGTTGCAATAAAGATTCCTGAAGGACCCGCGTGTTTTTGTGAGATGTTAAGTACAATCAGTCCGCCTGCACTATGGAAAAGGGCATTTCCAACTGCGAGTAAAAGAACTGCTAACCACTCGAGAAGTGCTACGGGAAACAAAGAAATCAAAACTCCAGCACCAACCAAAGCGTACGAAAGCAAGGCAGCATAAGAGTTCTTATCCAGCTTGTCAAGCACTATACCTACAGGCAGTTGCAATGTAAAAGCAACAATGTCGTACAGCAGAATACTCAGTGCAACAAACTCCAACGAATCTTGGCCAGACTCCCCCAACACTCGGCTTACCGCGCAGAGCATGGTAGATACGCATGCAAAGTCAACTACAAAGTGACATAACGCAAATGCAAAGGTAGTGACTTCTTTTTTTGGAAGAATCTGCTGTGTTGTGGACAAGGTTTTACCTGCGACGCCTTATGATCATAATAAATCCAACGACAGCCACAAGAACAACGACTGCGATCAAACTTGCATGAGAAGTAGCTAAACCAACTCTTGGTGTGGAAATAACATCAGCTTTTGCCATAACAGGAATCACGATTGCCATTACAAAAGCGCTGATAGCAAGCACAATTTTATGGGCTGAACCCAAACTAGAACGTAGATGACGATACAGTGACATAGTACCTCCTTCATCAACTTTTTAATATTTTACCAGTACACACGCCGCGTTCCAAATGTACTCCCGTAAACGGCATAAAAAAGCGCCCGACGAATGTGAACTGCCTCCCATTTCTTATGTCCAAGAAATGGG
>JAGZNE010000117.1:0-1528 GCA_018363825.1 Atopobium sp.
AAGAACATGCCGATTCTTCGGCAGAACCTACCAAAGCTGCGCTATTTTGTGCGCCAGGCCTAAAAGCCAACGCAAACACGCTGCAGAATCATAATCACCTGCATATGAACTACCTCCCAAAACTTGGACATAAGAAATGGGAGGCAGTTCACTTTGTCGTTTGCAGTCGATTGATTTTTTCGCCCGTTGATCTTCTCGCCCGTTGCAGCGCTTATTTCATTGCAGCAAGAGCCTTTTCCCAGGCAACAAGCGAGTCTACGCAGGTCTGGTACGCAACGCAGTAGCTCACGCGCAGCCAACCTGGACAGCCGAACGAATCGGAAGGAACAGGTAGCAGCTCAAACTGCTTGGCCACATCGCAGAATGCCTGAGCATCTCCACCAGGAGCACGAACCCACAGGTAGAATGCACCATCAGGCTGGGTGTACTCGTAACCAAGCTTGGTGAGGCCCTCGGTCAGCACTTCTCGATTCTTTGCATAGGCCTCAACATCCGCTGGCTCATCAACACAGTCGATAATGACGCGCTGGAAAAGCGCTGGTGCACAAACAAAGCCCAACAGTCGAGCGGCACCTGCACAAGCTGCGTAAATCTCCTTCTGCTCCGGATTAGAAGCAGGAACCAGCACCCAACCAATACGCTCACCAGGAAGCGAAAGTGACTTGGAGTAGGAATAGCACACAATAGTGCGCTCGTAGACGTCAGGAACCCAAGGAACCTCAATGTTGCCAAAAACGATCTCGCGATAAGGTTCGTCGGAGATGACGTAGATGTCAGTTCCCAGCTCAGTGGAACGTTTGCGGAGCATATTGGCAAATGCATCCAGGTTTTCCCTGGTATACACAGCACCAACAGGATTGTTTGGAGAGTTGATAATCACCGCGCGAGTCTTAGGCGTGAGAGCTGCACAAACGGCGTCAACATCAATCTGGAAGGTTTTCTCGTCAGCCAAAACCTCAACACAGGTAGCCTGTGCATGATCAATCCACACGCGATACTCAGGGAAGTATGGAGCAATAACAATAACCTCTTCACCTGGAGAAACAATGGAATTGAGCGCCATAGAAACGGAAGCTGCAGCTCCGCAAGTCAAGATGAGATCGTCTGCCTGAGCTGCGTGATCTCCAAAGCGACGTCGGAGCGACGCAGCAATTGCCTCCCTGGCCTGGGGAATGCCGATTGCAGGCGTGTAGCTGTGGACCTGCTGGGGAGGCAGCTGCATGGCGGCCTCGATAGAGGTGCGAACAGACTCAGGAGCAGGTACGGAAGGATTGCCGATCGAGAAATCAAACACATTCTGAGCGCCAATCTCAGCACGACGCTGCATCGCATAACCTGCAATCTCGCGGATTGCAGACTTTTCTGATCCGTATGCAAGACTTGTCTGATTGACCATGGTTTCTCACTTCTCTCGAAGCCTACAGTGCCTACCTGGTAAAACGTTGGGTGGAGGCGTGGATGACGCCGCCGCGCATCTGGCCTCACACAACCTTTGATAGATAGCATATTGGGCGAGAAGATCGATCTT
>JAGZNE010000118.1:0-1515 GCA_018363825.1 Atopobium sp.
AGCTCGATTAGTCTTAGACATTTTCTTCCTTCCACACCGGCGCAGCATGCTGCAACTTCTCTTCCGCCTCACGAATTTCAATTCGTTCGTCGAAGCCTTCGATACTCGCCTCATCGTGGCCAGTGCCCAAACGCTGTTCGCGTTCAAGCAACAACACGCGCAGAGCCAAGCCACAGACAATAGCCCACGGCCAGGTATAAAACACTTCGCCCAGACGAGAAGCACAAATCATGATGGCAATACCAGCGCCCTGTACAACATAGAACCTTGCAGGTAGTGTCTTCTGGCCGCTAAACACGTTCACGATAAAGAGCAGGGTAATAGTGACAACGAGAATCATCCATGGCCAGCCACCCTCAATCAGAGCAGACCAGTACGAGTTATGGAGGAACCAGGTCTTCGATCCAGTATGAACCAGGTATACGTATGCCTCGCCCAGCCCCTGGCCGAAGAAGCCAGTTGCCTGAACCTTAATTTCAGATGCCTGGTCAATCAGCGAACGAAGCGCATCCGTACCGGTACGATCTGCGAAGGCACCGGAGTGTGCGTAGTCACTGGTCAAAATATCAATCAGCCAGTACAGGGCCACACCCAAGGCGATGCGACCGAAAGTCTTCAGACGGTTCGCGATGACAATCCAAATCAGGCCTGCAACATACGCCGCAATAGAGGTACGAGAACCTGTAGCCCACAGCAAAGCAGAGAAAACCACAACGGCAAGAATGACTTCAATCTTGTTACGGGCAAAGCTCAGAATCATCAAACCGAAGAGGCAGTACACCAGACCCGCGAAGTTCTTATCACCCAGCCAACCAGTCAGGTAACCGTAGTATCCCGTCACTGGAGCAAAACCAGCAAAGTAAGCTACCGCGTTGAAAAGAATCGCCGTCGAGTATCCAAGAACAATAGAACGAATATGCAGACGCCCAGCAGCAATAGTCCAAATCAACACTGTCGCAGCAACTAGACGAATCAGACGACGAGTCCAGTCGGAGGCGTCCTCAGAGTGCACACCGTTAATTGAAACGATTGCGAGATAACCCATCGCGATAAACATGATGGCGCGCAGACCCGAAAAATGGCTTACGTCAAAAGTTGATTTACGAGTCAGACCATACACAGCCAGCACTATAACGACCACCTGGTTGAAGGGCAGACCAAGACCCGGTACCGCATCACCAAAAAGCAAGAGGAATGCCATGATGAACTCAGGCATACGGATCTGGCTACTCTGGTGGCGGATGTATTCGCTACCGTGAGACACGGTTTCAGAGAAACGCGAAACCGCAGGCTTCTCAACAGGCTCATTCAAGTGCGCGTAAACCTGCGAAGTCTGGCTCATCATCGGTCTCCTCGAAGTACACGTGCGTAAATATCAACTGTCTGAGCAGCCATCTGCTCATTCGAGATCCAGGTGAAAGGCTCAGACTCGCCCTTCAGTAGCTGCGCGCGCATAGCCTGCAGAACATCCTGAGTCAGGGTTGCGATCTGGCGGTCCACCAGCTCGTCGGCGCC
>JAGZNE010000119.1:0-1491 GCA_018363825.1 Atopobium sp.
CCATAGCAATACCCTGTTTGGTGTTTTTTTGAGCATAGCAAGACTAGAGAAAAAAATAAATAATCTTAAAGTTCATATTGTTATGCGTTTATGAACTTGCCACACCACTTAAATGTACTATTGGTACTTTACTTCAATGAACTTATAGTACATTATCATCCCATCGCGAAACACTAAGCGCATCAAGTTCAAACGTTCCGCCAGCCTGGCGACAAGGGCAAAGCACAAAAGTGAGCTTCGCGGTGGTGAATTGCCGAGTTAAAACGCTCAACCGTGAAGATCAGCGTCACGGCACCACCAGCGAAGTTCACTCAGAAAAACTGGAGAACATCATGGTTCATCAGCACTACGGTACACAGACAGTAAACCGCGGCGCAGTTCAGCCTGGAATGCTCGTCAAACACAAAGACTCAACCTGGACAGCATCAGCTAATGCTCGTGGTCGTTTGTATCTGCATCGAGGCGTTGAGATGACTTACACCAGGGATTTGCTGGTTGAAGTTTATCTGAACGGTCTGTGGAATGGCCTCAGCCATTAACGGAGAGCGTCATGCAAGACAAGAAATGCGGTTACTGCAGCAAGCCGGTTAAACCGGAAGAAGTAATCAAAAGTACCCTTCTCTATCGCAACGGCTCACTGCTGGCGCGCAAAGAGAAAGAGTACTGTTCCAGACGTTGCGCTTCGCACGACCAGATGGCTCACGAAGGCTAACGTACACCCCGCGCAAGGCGGGATCTACGTCCGGTGGCACCGACCAAAGTTACACCGGAAACAACATCAAAACCAAAGTTAACCCAATGGGCGCTATCAATGGCCCGGGGATTCTAACACCCAAAAATGAGGATCTCACATGGAATTCTTTAATGTGGTTAAAGCCACTCAGAAATCCGGAAAACAAGATGCAGTGGTCTGGTTCACTGCAAAAACTGAGGCTCGCGCCAACCTGATGCTGGACGTTGCTCTGGAAGACGCTGGCATCGAAACCGGCCGCGGCAAGGATTACGCCAAGCCAATTCGCACTGACTTCCCGGTTGTTGATGACCTGCCGGAAGAAGGTGAAGTTGATTTCACCTGGTGTGATCGTTACGAACTGCAGGAAGATGGTCACACCTGGCTGCCAAAGGCCGCTGGAGACGTTGTCACTACTATCCCTGCCGATGTGAAAACTACCGATGAAGTAGCGACTTCTAACGAGAATGTATCGTTAGAAAACCGTACTCCAGCAGTCCGCTTTGCCGTCCATCTGATGATTGATAAATACCAGACTCATATCACTAAAGAGCAGCAGCTGGCTGCCAGCGAAATGTCATTGGATGAAGGCAATACATATCTCCAGAGCATGCTTGTGGCAAAGAACGATGTACCCGAGACTGCCAAACTCAGCCTGAATGCTGAGTGGAAAATGATTCAGGCGGTTAAGGACATTTTCGCACCAGACGAAGAGCACGAACCAAAATTGATCTCTGCATTCATGTCTGACTGGGTGATCA
>JAGZNE010000039.1:0-12670 GCA_018363825.1 Atopobium sp.
GAAGAAACGTTGGCATGTCATGTCTTGGAGCTTTGTCACAACTTAGTTCTTCTCCATTAAGGTATGCCTCGTAATTAAAGAGATGAACATCAAACTGTGGCAACTCTTTAGCCGCTAACCATTCGTTATACCAAACAGAATCAACAACATTAGGGTTCTCTGCAGAAGATTCGAACAACAGAGCAATTTGCTCCATTACATTCTCCTTTAAAAAATGGCATCTCCATGCAATATGAAGATGCCAAAAAAGATAATTGGCTCTCTTGAGCCCGTACTATCCAGTACGCAATTTAGTAGCATTATTTTACATCAAATGAGAAGTGACGCGAGATAGTAAACTTAAATTAAATCCACGCCAACAAAAAACGAGACCGTTTCCCGACAAGCAACTGCCCGGGCGTATCTCGTTTTAGTCAGTCTATGTAATCGTTAGCGCTTAGTCAAACCAGATCTTTACAACGTCACCGTCTGCAGATGTAATATCCACAAGTGTGCCACTCTCACCAGTCTTTGCAGCATCCATAAGAGCATCAAGATTGATGTTAGAGAGCTGCTCCTGAGTCTCCTGATTAAGGTAGTTTCCGCTGACCTGAATTCCTGAATTCAAGACGAACTTTGCCAGGCTCAGAGGCACGCACATATCTACAACGTCGCCGTCATCTGAGACTACATACAAGTGCAAACCGTGCTTTGCAGAGCCGTTGCCCAGACGAACGCCCTTCTTCTTGTTGTCGTCTGCCTCGTCGTTCTTCTCGACTTTGATCATGCTCTTACCAAAAAGCTTGCCAAAGCTGAAACCCGAAGACTGAGTAGCAATACCCTGGTTGTCCTGCTCGGTAGACTCTTCTACGATCTCTGCGGGCTCGTCAGCTGCAACAGAAACAACCTCAGCAGTACTCTCCTGAGCAGCTTCAGTCTCCTGAGCGGAAGCACTTGCACCACTCAAAAGCTCGTCAACAGACACGCCAAGGAATCGTGCAAGATCTGGCAACAGCGAGATATCCGGGTAGTTAATGTCGTTCTCCCACTTGCTCACCGCCTGCGGGCTCACGTTCAGCTCTTTTGCCAGACGCTCCTGCGTTGCAGTTCTAGCCAAACGAAGACGTGCAATACGACGACCAAGGGTCTCAGATGAAGTAGTCATAGTTGCTCCTTTTTCTCAACTCATTATTACTGAAATAGCTTGCGGGCCGCTGATTTCACTATGAGTCGTAACAATACGTTCAACAAGAACGCATCAGTTGAGTTAGGTATCGCAACGGTTTCCGACCACTCAACAACAGGTTGAGTTAGCAGGTAAACTATGCTTTTTGAACGAAATTTACTTGCCCTAAAAGTTCCCTCCTACTACCATTTAAACAAGAAACTTTTTGATGTTTTAGAAAGGTCTGTCTATGGCTGGCGAGAAGAACTGGGTGTTCTGGACCAGTGGTGCGCATATTGTTTCTGGTTTTGAGCAATGCGCTACAGACGGTTTTGTTGGCGTTGACGCAGATGGCGTTGTGTACCTCTTTGATAACAATCAAAATGTCTTTGCTTCGGCTCATGCTTCAGATATTGAGGGAACCGTCAGTAGCTGGAGAGTCACCTGGCTTACCATTGACGATAAAAGATATGTTCTAGAATTTGTGCCTCTTACAGATAAGATTGCTCCTCGCCTGATTTTTGGAGCTATAAGCAATGTCTTTATGCAGGAGCTCCATCACGGAGATCAGGAGAAGGTCCCTCGTGAGCTCCTTGAAGACTTCAAGATTGCATTCGAGAACGCCAAGTACAGGCGCTAACTCAAGCTAATTTTTGAATTATTCATATCCTTGCGGAGGTACGATCACCGATATCGGCGCCGGCGGATGAACTGCCTCCCATTTCTTGGACACGAGAAATAGGAGGCAGCTCAAAACACACCTAAGTCAGATAATCTGTCAAAAAGACGTATACATGACGCTGAAAATACCTCAATCATGCAGATTATCGTCATTAGGTGTGTAAAATGCCCGCAATTGAGCAGATTATCCGACTTAGGTGTGTTCCGTAGACACAGAATTTATCGATAGTTAAATTTCTTATATTTCTCTATTCATTTTCAAGCATATTAGATGCAGTTTATGCATAGAGATGCATATCAGGTAGTGCGGCCGCCTAGCTGCCTGGCTATCTTGATTAGGAACATGTCGATTCTTCAGCGAGACCTACCAAAGCTGCGCTATTTTGTGGGCCAGGCCTAAAAGTCGACGCTAACACGCTCAACAGGCTAAAGCCTCGAGCAAAAAGACCCAAGTTTCTAACCTTGGGTCAAATAAATGCTTTAACTAATTTACGAAGCCGCTAATTTATTTATGCGCTCTCAATCTCATTAAGATCTGCATCAACCAATGTTGCCCCAAGGGTATTTTTGAAATGCGCAAGCGCAAACTGATGATTCTCAGGCGTCAGTGATGCAACTGCTGGCTCAACAACCTCAATGTGATAACCCAGGTTGTAAGCGTCCACTGCCGTGTGCAGCACGCAGATGTCGGTAAGAACACCAGTTAGGATAACCGTGTTAATGCCGCGCTCCCTCAGACGAATATCAAGATCAGTTCCCGAGAAGGACGAGTAGTGACGCTTGTCCATCCAGAACACATGGCTGTCATCTTTGTGCTGCTGATAGAAATCATTTAGAGGACCAAACAGGTCTCTACCACTTGTGCCAATAATATTGTGAGGTGGGAAAAGCTTAGTCTCTGGATGGAAGTTATCCTCTGGATCGTGAGCATCAATAGCAAAGAAAATATAATCTCCGCGATCAAAAGCGCACTTTGTAGCCTCATAAATTGCGTCTGAAATAGCCTGAGCTGGCGCACCTGCTGTCAGCTTTCCGTCATCTGCTACAAAATCATAGGTGTAATCAATCGAAATCAAGGCTTTCTTCATGTTTGGTCACGCTTCTTTCTTGAGTTTAAAAGAGCCATCAGTAAAAGAATAGACGTCACCCATTGTACAGGTGACGTCTCTGTATTCCACGTTCAACACGTAAATGTTTTATGTGTACGTACTTGTCTCATTATCAACGGCACACTTACTTTTTTTGAGAGATTATCAGGTCAACGTTTTCTGTCTTAGTGTCTTCCATGCTCTTACCACCTTTGATGTGGTAGTACTCAACAACTGCATTTACCTCAGTCTGATCAGCAAGAGGCTTTTTCTGATTTGTACTATTAATTACAAATGCAAAGACCCTCTCGCCACTCTCAAGATAGTTGGAATCGTTAGCCCATACGGAATTCTCAGAATTATCTAACTTAAAGGTGCAATTTACCCAGTTTTCAGATCTATTGATGATCTCAAAGACGTAGCCTTCAGAGTAACCATCTGGGGATTTAGCGATACCAACATACCTGACATAAAGATCGTCATTATCGATAAGAACCTTGTCAACCTCGGTCTTCAGCTTAAAGCGCATCTTGTATTCGCCTTTAGTAGAAGAGAAGTTATATGCAATGGTACCTTTGTCTGCCATTGCGTCAAAAGGCTTGTACTTAAAGCTGGAATAATCACCAGATGTTTTAGTAACTTGCTTCAGGACTGCCTTGGAACCGTCAGAACCCTCAACGGTCATCTGGCCTGAGGAATCAACAGTTGCCGTGTAACTTCCAGCATTACCTGCAAGGGTGATAGTGAGCTTTCCATTAGCATCAACAGACCAGGTAAAGGGCTTCTGAGCGCCAAAACGGATAAAATTACCCGTGCCGTCATCAGCAAAGTCATAGCCATAAATTGACTTCATGGATTCTACTGCCGTTGGGTAAACACTCTCGGGGATATCTCCCTGGCTAGGATCACTAATAGACTTTGCTTCCCAAACACCTACAAACGGAGCAAGAGCAGCTTTCTTCTCTTCTGCTTCCTTCTGAGCTGCAATTTCTTCAGGAGATGGTCCGCCAATGTTAGGAGTGCAAGCCGTAAACACAATGCTGGTAGAAAGCACAAGTGTAAGTACAAGCATAAAAAGTAGTCTACGCTGTTTCAAGAAAGTCCCTCCAACACCAAAGCTCTCTAGATTGACAATGTCTTTTCTTAGCGACACTTTTTTGACGAAGTTCATTCTGCTCAATCTAGGTATCGTCTGAGTGCATTACTTATTCTGCGAAATCGTCAAATCAAACTGCTCGGTCTTCTCGTCTTCAAGACTGCTTCCATCTGCAACATGGGAATACTTAAAAGTTCCCTGAGATTCAGAAAGCTTAGCCAGAGGTACATCTGCTTTGGAGCTATCAACTACAAACTCATAGAATCTCTCACCAGGCTCAAGAACATTAAGAGTTGTTCCAAACACAGTGGAATCCGAATTATCCACCCTAAAGTCATATGAGGCCGTCTTATCGGACTTGTTGATTACCTCAAAAACATAACCTTCGGTTTGACCGCTTGGTGTTGTGGCGATTCCAACATATCTGACGTACATGTCGTCATTATCAACAACAACCCTGTTGACCTCGGTAACTACCTTAAAATTCATGTAGAAGTCATCATGGGAGGAATAATTTCCTCCAATAGTTCCCTTACCCGTAAGCGCATCAAATGGAGCATATTTAAGAGAAGAGTAATCACCTGAGGTTTTAGTTACTTGGGTAAGCACTGCCTTGGAACCGTCAGAGCCCTCAATGGTCATCTGGCCTGAGGAATCAACGGTTGCTGTATAGCTTCCGGCGTTGCCAGCAAGGGTGATAGTAATCTTGCCATCGGCATCAGCAGTCCAGGTAAAGGGCTTCTGAGCACCAAAACGGATGAATAGTCCAGTGCCGTCGTCGGAAAAGTCATAGCCGTAAATGGCCTGGAATGTGTCTCTTGCTGTTGGATAGACACTCTCGGGAATCTCGCCCTTCTTTGGATCACTAATAGACTTTGCTTCCCAAACGCCCACAAACGGAGCAAGAGCAGCCTTCTTCTCTTCTGCTTCCTTCTGAGCTGCAATTTCTTCAGCCGAAGGCCCACCAATGTTAGGAGTGCAAGCTGTAAACATAACACCAGCAGAGAGCGCCAAGACAAGCGCAACAACTGGCAGTATTTTATGTTTTTTCATCAAGTGTCCTTTCAATGGTAGTGATCAATCTGAAGATATGCGTTCTTTTGCTACTCAGACTTAGGAGGGATATTTAGGTCAAGCTCCACTCTCTGTCTTTCCTGAATAACTGTGCCAGTTGTTGGGTCAGTGTAACCAAAAGCAATCATAGCTTTTGGATTGGAAAGTGCTACAAGAGATCCTGGTGTATCTGAGATATTGGGAGTAAACATATAAAATCTCTCGCCAGGCTGTAAGGAGACGACATTAAAGGCCTTTAAAGGACCGTGTAGATCTCCAAGAGAGAATTCTATAAAAAGGTTATAGGAGTACTTGTTGATAATCTCAAATACGTAACCTTCTTGAGAGCTTCCCGGTACCTGAGCGATAGCATACAGACTCATATACAGCTTATCTGTATCGATAAGAACTTTATTGACCTCTCGAGTTATTTCAAAATTTTTAAACTTGAGATCGTTATACCTAACCATGGTTGGTACGGTACCTTTATTGGTAAGTTGATCAAATGGCTGATAGGTAGCACTTGCATAGTCTCCAGCAGTAGTTGAAATCTGCTTAAGCTCGGCATCAGTCTCATCGTCACCTGTGCCCTTGAGCCTTAACCTGCCAGTCTCAGCGTCAATCTGTCCCGTAAAATAACCCGCAGTTCCCTCAAGAGTAACGGTAATCTTTCCTTCTGCATCAACAGTCCAGGTAAAAGGCTTCATTATGCCAAAGCGAGTAAACAAGCCAGTTCCATCCTCAGCAAAGCTGAAAGCATAAATTGCATGGAACTGTTCTTTATAATCGTCGTAGGCTTCTCCCTCCCTCAGGTTTCCTAGTCCGGGTTCAAAGATGTCATAAGCTTCCCAAACACCTACGATCTGACCAGCAGACTTTTTGTTTCCTGCGGGACTGTTATCCCCTGATGAGCATGCACTAAGCACTGCACTTACAGAAAGCACCAGCGCGAGTAGGCATCCTAACAGCATTTGACGCTTTTTCATTAAACTTCCTTCCATACGTGCAGCGATATAAAACTAACTCTTAACTGTTACTTGCTCTGCCCAGTAGGCAAATCAAACGTCACGGTTTTCTCGTCATTATGAAGGGCGCCATTGCTAGAGTGGTCATACTCAAGAGTGCCTTTTACATCCGTGACTTCAGAAAGTGACTTATCTCTACGTTGGTTATTAAGAACATATTCATAGACTCTCTCACCTGGCTCTAACACGTTAAATCCATAAGCCCAATAGCCATCGGTTGGATCTTGAATAGTAAATTGATAGCCGGTTGTATAAGGAGTTCTATTAATAACCTCAAAGACATAGCCTTCAAAACCCTTAAGGTCTTTAAGGGAAGCGATGCCAATAAGCCTTACATAGAGCTCATCGGTATCAACAATGACCTGATCAAGCTCAGTGGTGATAGTAAAGCGTAGTTTATTTTCATGCGATGACTTGTTTTTAGAAATATTGCCCGTTCCTGTTAATGGATTAAAAGGCTCATACCTAATGTGAGAATAATCACCTGAGGTTGTGCTTACCCGAGTAAGAATAGCTTTAGAACCATCAGAGCCCTCAACGGTCATCTGGCCTGAAGAATCAACGCTTGCTGTATAGCTTCCGGCATTACCTGCAAGGGTGATAGTGAGCTTTCCATCAGCATCAACAGACCACGTAAATGGCTTCTGAGCACCGAAGCGAACAAACAAACCAGTGCCATCGTCAGAGAAGTCATAGCCATAAATTGCTAGATAAACATCCCTAACATCCTTGTACATGTCTTCAGTGACTGTGCCGTTTTTTTCATCCTCAATTGACTTGGCTTCCCATACACCAACGTATGGAGCCATGGCAGCTTTCTTCTCTTCTGCTTCCTTCTGAGCGGCAATCTCTTCAGGTGATGGTAAACCAAAAATATTAGGGCTACACGCAGTAAATACAACACCTGATGAAAGCGCAAGTACCAGTGCACAAGTCAGCGCTAGTTGGCGTCTTTTCATTAAGCATCCTTTCGATAGGTGGGGTGCAAAATTAAAAAAATTAAGCCTCTACTATGCAATATGTTACAATAAATCTCTCAAATAGGATAATTATTTATATCCTGAACGGTTCTACCAGCTAAAAGGAGGACGGCTTTATGTCACTTCCAACTCCACCAGAAGCACCACAAAAACCCGCTCAAAAACAGGAAATTCCAGGTAACGTTTATCTTTACGATAAAAACGACACCTCCCCAATTCCTCTTACTTACGATGTAATTGATTTTGGTAAACCTCAGGGAGCTGCGAGCCCTCTTGTTGGTTGGGCAGCCGGTGCATTTTTTGCTGTTGGCGGCCTCTGGAATTTCTTTAATTTAAATGGTGAGGGTACCATCTTTGCAGGAATTCTTTTGTGCGCCATTGGCGGCCTGCTTATTGCAGCTGGTTTCTTTATGAATGGCTATAGCATTATTGCCAATGCAAATGGATTCAGGTCTGGAACAGCCAATAGCGGAGAAGTTACCGAGTGGCCTGTTGATCGTGGTTACTTTACTGTTAAAGTCCGCGTTGGCGCTAACAAGACGACTCGCATGGCCATGAACAGCGCAACTTTAACTATTACTAGGCCAGATAACCTTCCTCTTTCTGTTCAGCAGGTTACTTTCACTGGTTCTAACACTGCTGAACTTAAGCAGCGCTGTGAAGTACAGGCTGACCGCATCTGGAACTGGGCTGTTGCAAAGGGATATATTTTTTAGCGTGTCCTAAAAGCTCGTTTAACCGCGAGCCAAAAAATGCTAAAAAAGAACGCCTCTAGAAAATCTTATTTCTAGAGGCGTGTTTGTTACTTGATAGCTCTTATGATTTTCTACTGCATCCTCTTGCGGAGACTAAGCGCAACAAGAGTAGTGCCAGCTGCTGCGATAACACCTGCTACAGAGCTTGCGTCACCTGTATTAGGCAGAACGCTCTTCTCGCGCCTTGGTGCAGGAGTTTGGGTTGCATCAGAGGCAGGCACAACTGGAGTGGGCTCTGGTTCTGGCTGAGGCTCAGGTTCTGGCTCTGGTTCTGGCTCAGGATTTGGTGCCCAAAGCGGAGCAAAGTAGTAATAGTAAGTTGTTGTGTCATCACGCAGGTCATCGGTAACGGACCACGAGGTAATATCAGCAAAATTCACGTGAACAATTCCATTAGCATCAACGGTGTAAGGCATTGACTGGTCGGAAGTTGCGTTATCTCTTTGAGCATTTGAAAGCAATTCTGACGAGTAACCTACCAGCGTGTAACCATCTCGATGAATATTTCCATCAAAAGTGAAGCTCTTATGGTCGTCTGAAATCGTTGCAGGAATATAGGCATTTCCATTGTATTGAGTACCGTATGCACCGACAACAAGGTTAATCCTAATATTCCAACCAACTTCAGGATCATAATAACGAACAATAGTTGCACCATTGTCATCTGTTGAGGTGGTGCTGGCAGCAGCCTCAGTTGAAGTGGTTGTCTCAGTTGTCGCAGTCGTCTCAGCTGCGGTGGCTGCTTCAGTTGTAGCGGACGACTCGGTCGAGACGGTTGTCTCAACTGTGACGGTTGCCTCAGCTGCATCGTTAGTTGCAGTCGTTGCAGTAGTTGCGGTTGCTTCTGTCACCTCAGTACCCTCTGCAAGCGCAAGAGAAGAAAATATTGGCGAGAAGACCAATGCTCCTACAAGAACACCAGAAAGAATAAGGAGCTTTGTGCTGTTGTGAAAATACTTAGGCATAAGGATTTATTTCTACTAGGAGGCGACTATTTACTGCTGCATTTTCTTGCGAAGGCCAAGAGCAACAAGAGTGGTGCCAGCTACTGCGATAACACCTGCTACAGAGCTTACGTCACCAGTGTTAGGCAGAACGCTCTTCTCGCGCCTTGGTGTAGGAGTTTGAGTTGCATCAGAGGCAGGCACAACTGGGGCGGGCTCTGGTTCTGGCTGAGGCTCTGGCTGAGGCTCTGGTTCTGGCTCAGGATTTGGTGCCCATAAGGTAGTTAGATGATAGCGAAACGTAACAGTATTTGTATCAATATTGTCGGTAACACTCCAAGCAACAATATCATCAAGATTCATATGAACATTGCCACTCTCATCGATAGTATATGGTTTCGACATATCTGGTGTTGCATTGTTTATTTCATCTTGCGAAAAATAACCTGTTGAAAAACCTACCAGTGTGTATCCCTCACGCTGAACATTGCTGCTAAAAGAAACACTCTTAAAATCACCTGAAATAGTTGGTGGAATATAATCTTTTCCGTTATAAGTGCCGCCATCTGTTGATACTGAAATGTGGATTTCACGCATTATGCCATCGGCGCCCATATAAGATCCAACTGCCTCTGCGTCACTATCATCATCTGTTGAGGCAGCAGCGGTCGTCTCAGTTGTAGCAGTCGCTTCGGTCGTAGCGGCAGACGACTCGGTTGAGGCGGTGGCCTCAGTTGTGGCGCTTGCCTCAGCTACCTCAGTACCCTCAGCAAGAGCTATCGCAGAAAGTACTGGCGAGAAAACCAACACACTTGCCATAACGCCTGCAATTGCGAGCAGCTTTGCGTTGTTATGCAAATACTTCTTCATTTCATATTCCTTAACTCGTGTATTTCAAGAAAAACTATTGTTTTTCTTTTTTGAACATATTTCAACGGATTGGTAAGTATATATGAAAAGAAATCGCAGGTAAACTGCTAAAACACCCAGCTAAAGATATTCTTAAAATATCTATAACTGGGCTATAAAAACGTTTTTACTAAAAGAGGAGGTGTTGTAAATAATTCACGACAAGTTTTAACTTACAGCTCTAATGTTTCGATTGAGCTTAAGTCCTTTGTGACCACAGCCGTGTCAAATTTTATTTCAAATAAAACCAAGGATTCCCCTGCATATTCGATAGTATTTTTGTAGTTTGGAACCTTAGCAATAAATTGATCTGCGACGTCAAAAATAGTTTTTGAACTTTTTTGAACAATTCCCTTTGCTTTCACGTGCTCATTTCCCGATTGAGGAATTGTGGTAAACGCCACATGTGGGTTTGCTTTTATCTCTTTGATTTTGTCATTCTCTTTAAAAGACGAGAAGTAAAGTACGTTTTCTTCTGGGTCAAAATAAAAATTTACAATCCTCACATTTGGGACATTATTTACAGATGTTGCCAAGGCAATCTCGGTTTGCTCAGACATAATCTTTAAAAACTCTGCTTTTGTACTCATTTGAGAAGATTACCTCTCTTTGAAACTGAAATTAAAGCGACTGAATGATTTCTTCTCCGCGAGCATTCTGCGGGATAAAACGAATCTCGCGACGAGGCTCTGCGTTGTCGGATTCCAGCTCTTCCTCAGACAATCTAGAAACATACACATCAAGGGTTCTCTCGCCAATTTGCTCCGCAAATTGCTCTCCCCACTCGATGATAGTTGGGCCATCAGACTCAAGCGCATCGTACAGGCCCGTATCTTCAAGCTGATCAGGGTCGTTTAGGCGATACAGGTCAAAGTGGTAGAGCGGCATAAGCGTACCCTCATAAACCATCTCGATGGTAAACGTTGGGCTGGTCACGTCGTCCGTGACGCCCATGCCAGCAGCAATGCCCTTAGTGAGCTGCGTTTTTCCAGCTCCTAGATCTCCTGTGAGCACCAGAACGTCTCCCGCCTGCAGGAGTTTGCCCAGAATCTGACCAAGAGCAATAGTTTGCTCGGTGGTGGTAGAAACATACGTGCCGGCCGCAGTTTTTTCTGGCAGGTTGTTTGCTGCAGCGTCGTTTGCGCTGGTAGAAAGGTTAGTCATCAGAGCCTCCTCGAGGGTGTTCCTCAAGCCAATCAGCAAGAAGTCGCAGGTCATCTTTGAGGAACTGCGCCCACTCCTTACGGTAAATAGTTGATGCGGGATGCATGGTAGGTAGCACGCTAAAAGCGCCTATCTGATAAAACTTGCCGCGCAGCTCCGTCACGCCCTTATCGGTGTGCATGACAAACTGCGTTGCAAAATTTCCCAGGCAGACAATAACATCTGGCTTAATAGCGCGAATCTGGTCACGAAGATACGGAGAGCATTCCTCTACCTCAGCTACCTTGGGATTTCTGTTTGAAGGTGGTCGGCATTTGACCACGTTAGAGATAAAAACATCCTGGCGAGAAAGGCCAACTTCTTCTAACAACGCATCAAGCTTTTTTCCCGATACGCCTACGAAAGGCTGACCGCTTAGATCCTCGTTTTTACCAGGAGCTTCTCCCACAATCATGACACGAGCCGCGGGATTTGGGCCACCAAACACAATGTTGGTGCGTGTTTCCCACAGCGGACACTTCTTGCAATCAGCAATCTGCTTGCGAATCTCGTCAAGCGTGACTGCCATTAGATGTACACCTTATCGAGGCGCGCACCAAAGTTGCAAACTACCTCGTAATTGATGGTCTCGCGAAGGTCAGCCATCTCATCCGCGGTGATTTCTTGGTCGCCGTCTTTGCCAATGAGGGTAACCACGTCACCATGGCGAATTTCGTGCGCAGGTTTATTAGCGTGTGTACCTGCGGTATCAACGGCAATCATAAACTGGTCCATGCAGATATTGCCCACCTGGCGGACGCGGTCTCCGCGCGTCAAAACGTCCATGCGATTAGAAAGACTGCGTGCAAGACCATCGGCGTAGCCAATAGGCACGGTAGCTACCTGGATGTTATTGCGAGGAACACGCCACGTCATACCGTAACCAACGCCATCGCCAACAGCTGGATACACCACGCGCGTCACGCGACCGCGCACGCTCATAACGGGCTGCAGGTCAATGCGGGGAATGGTGAGCTTGCTTGGATGAAGTCCATACAGGCCAATGCCCACACGAACCATATCAAACTGGATATCTTTGTGCAGAACCGTGCCAGGAGTGTTATCAGCGTGAACCAAGCCCAACTCATAGCCCGCGTTTTTGAGTGCCGTAACCGCTTCAATAAAGCGATTGACCTGCAGATCAAAGTCCCAGTTGTCGAGCACGTCGGCCGTGGCAAAATGCGTAAACGTACCAGCACATTCAAGACCCCTGTGGAAATCAATAGAGCCGCGTACCTCGAGAAGATCTTCTCGCCTGACGCCAATGCGGGTCATTCCGGTGTCGATGGCCAGGTGATAGCGGCCAACCTTGTTAGCTGCGGCGGAAGCCTCTCCGTAGGCGAGCGCGAAGTCCACCGTGTAGACGGAAGGCATAATGTCAAAGCGAACGAGGTCTGGGATGGAAGTGACCGGTGGCTCGGAAAGTACCAGGATAGGGCTCTCAATGCCGGAACAGCGCAGTTCAACGCCCTCATCGACCGTTGCAACGGCAAACTGATCGGCACCCACAGACTGCATGGCTTTAGCGCACTGAGCAGCACCGTGACCGTATGCGTCAGCCTTAACCACACACATCATTTTGACACCGCGGTTAAGCTGGGCCTTAAACGCTTTTACGTTGTGGCGGACGGCAGAAAGATCAATCTCAATCCAAGCCCATCTATCCTGGGGATATGCCGACATCAGGCTCACCTACTCCGCAGCTTCTTCAAAGTCTGCCATAGGGAATGCAATCTGCTCCTCAAGTGCGTCGGAAGCAAGGCCAATAACGTCACAGATGTCACCAGCCATA
>JAGZNE010000040.1:0-12579 GCA_018363825.1 Atopobium sp.
AGCAGATAGCAAAAGAAATTGAAGAGTTACAAAGTAAAGCAGAGACATCTAAAAAGAGGGCGTGGGAGGCAGACTGCGGTGGAGGTCCGTATTCTATGCGTGAAAGAGCAGAGCATCTCGCTGGTCTTTCTGGGGATATAAATCCATCTATCCCGTCGCCAACTTCTTGGACGTTCGGTATCGCTTTAAAGCGAGCTAGAGCATATTACAGAGCTCGATATGATCAAGAAATTGTCAATGGAAGCACTGCAGAAGAATTACGTGATTCTGCTATACGAAAAGCGTTTTACAACTTTGCGTTTACGGAACTTTCTAAAGGATTTTATAAAGAAACAGCTGATGGTGAGGTCGATATGAATTTACCTCGATTGCCACATAACTTAGAGGAGACAAAGAAAACAGACCTGTATCTAAAGCCTATTTGGCCTTGCACCTATGAAAATGGCGAGAAAACCATTCATGCTCATAGGTCTTGTCCAGGAGCAACAGGAGAAAACGCGGGATTTGCATCGCTACAAGATTTAGATTCTGGAGCGGTTCATGAGTGTCAACATTGTCATTTTACGAGCAGCGATGTGGGAAGAGTGGCTTCTGCTTCGACAAATATTGATAACGGGTTTGAGTATTACTGGAAAATCGTAGTCGAAGAGTCTGAAGTTTATGAATCATCACGTCAGCAAATAAAAGATTTGCGAAAAAAGTTGTCTGAAGCTGCAGATAAATCAACTGGAATATTTCAAAAAGCACTTGATGCCCTAAAGGTTGCTAGGCCCAGATTATGTCCTCCAGGAGCTTGGGGATGTATTTCATTTGTGAGAAGAGGAGGTTCATCTCCAGAATTTCAAGGAAGTTTAGGAACACTTGAGCAGTCAGTTTTTCTCCCAGAAGGATATGCAATATCCGGAGCAACGCTTGCTCCAGACAGCTCTTCTACAAACAACGTTCTTTCAAGCTTTTTTGATCAGGTTGAAAGGAGGGGAGGGTTTATTGGACAGACCATAGATAAGGTAATGAGCTTGTGGGGATCTCTTTTAATCTCATATGGGGATGGTGTAACTTCTTGGTCTTCTAAGCTGTCGGAATTTCTTGATAACGTTGACGGAATAACAGGTGGAAGTGTCGGCTCCAAATTACAGAGTGCTTTGAAACAAATAGTTATTGACGCTGGATTAGAGCCAAGTGATTTAAGACAAATGAAGCCTGTTCTTGTTAATACAGAAAGTGTTTTGAGACAAGCTGGCTTTGAGAAAGAATCAACGATTCGTGAACTAGTTCAGAAAATACCTAATACATCAGATCCAATTGCTTTAGCTCGTTCACTTGGTGCGTTTTCTCTCCAGTATTTGCCTGACAAAATCACAATTGCAAAGCTGACCATTCCTGTCATTGATATTGAGATTCCTTTAGAAATTGATGTTAAGAAAGTTTTTGGTGGCATATGAGAAAAATGAAATTTCTTTGTTGCCAAAAAGGGCAAATGTTTGTTGAGACTGCATTGGTTCTTCCGGTTGTATTAGTGGTTGCTCTAATTGCAATCAATTTATTTAAGTTTGCAGATATGTGCTCAAAGTTTGATCGTGTTGCGGCAGATCAAATCATTGCTCATGGAATTTCTTCCAGTCATTCCACGGATGGAGGAACGCTAGAAAACTTAACTCAGAAAATAAAAACTGCTCTTAAATGTGATGACAATTGCGACATTGTCGTCTCCATGGAGGGAGAAAAGGAGGGGATTGGGAATATGGTCTCTGTTTTTCCTAAATATCAAGCAACTCTAAAGTACAGACCTTGGCCACATACTGTGCGTCTCCCCTTAGTGTCATTAGAGTCTCCTCTGTACCTCACCCATACAACTTCAATTGTTGTTAGTCCCTATAAGTCGGGAGTTGTGATTTGAAAATGAATGTACAGGTTTCGATAGAAGAAGTCCCTAATTCAGAGCAAATTTTTGAATTGTTACAAGGAGGCTTCGAAAAGTTCGTCGGTCTTTTGGGTACCGAGATAACAGCTCCTCCAGTCTTACTTCTAAGGTGCTCTTCAGTTCATACTTTTGGAATGACGTATCCGATTGATATCGCATTTGCAGACGATCACGGAGAAATTTTAAAAATTCGGAGACGAGTACATCCTAAACAAATTCATAGCTGCGCGGGTGCTTATTGCACATTTGAAAGACCATCAGTTGATGATTTCCCATGGTTTGAGGTTGGTCAGAAAGTGCTCATTCAAGAAATAAGTACTGAAGAAAGCAACGTTGAAAGAAGGAGTCGCTATGGCTATAGAAAACTACTCCGTAAAAATTTGCCCCAGATGCGGAGAAAAGCTGTTTCAGGACATGAGAATTTGTTACGGGTGCCTTCTAGACTTCAGCGGTCCAAGCTCACTTGTATGCAATCTCGAAGTATCAAGAAATAAAAGAATTGCCAACCTTCCCTTTATAGAAACTGATGAGTATTTGCTTTCTGAGGAAGTAGGAGAGGAGTGGGATAAAGGCCTGCCACCTGCTTTGTTTGAACTGGATAACTCATATTCACCAGCAGATTAAACAGTACGTGGTATCCTTTAAGAAGAGTTGCGAAAGTAACATAAAGGAGTTTCCATGTATAAAGTCTCGCTTCGCTCTTCTAAAAAGAGCCAGTTTGTAAAGATTGCGCTTTGCATAATGCTTTTGGCTGTTGCGTTTTTAATTACGCCTGCAAGAGCATTTGCGCGCGACCTTTCAATAGATACGGTAAATATTGATGCGACGGTTCAAAAAGACGGAACGTTGCATGTCGTAGAAACTCGTACGTTCTATTTCAATGGTAGTTTTCATGGTGTCTATTGGAATCTTCCAGTTGGAAAGAATAAATACAATGGACAGAACGTTGAAGTAAACATTACTTCAGTTAAGGTTCAGGATAGGCAAGGAACTCGTCAGATTTATAGTAAAGACTCTAGTGGAAATAATTCCAGCTCAGATGAGTATTATGTTCCAACTCAATCAAACAACATGTTGAACTTAAAGATTTATTCAGCGCATGATGATGAGTCAGCACATATCACTATCGAGTATGACATTACTAATGTTGTAACAAACTGGTCGGATACCGCGGAGTTGTACTGGAAGTTTGTATCTGATGGTTGGGATTCTGAGTCTCGAAATGTCACTGCTACTATTCATCTTCCTGTCCCATCAGGACAGTCTATAGTTGCCGGAGATACTGTTCGCGCCTGGGGACATGGTCCACTAGATGCAAATGTTGAAATTACCAACAATGCAGTTGTCTACAAAGTTCCTGGTGTAGGAACTGATGAATTTGCGGAAGCTCGTATTACATTCCCAAGCGATTGGGTTTCTGGGCTAGCTCCTATTCAGCAGAATAAACTGAGCAGCATCTTGTCTGAGGAACAAGCGTGGGCGGATGAAGCAAATCACAAGCGTGATGTTGCAAAAACTCAGGTAGCTCTTATTCTTTATGCGCCATTAGTACTTGCAGCTATCACCGTTGTAGCAGCAATCTTGCTGCGTATTCAATACAAAAAGGTAATGGCTCCTCAGTTTAATGACCTTTACTACAGAGATGTTCCATCTAATGATCACCCGGCAGTTCTTTCTATGCTTTACAACGGTGAGCTGATTAAGGGAGACGCTCTGACAGCAACCCTTATGCACCTTTCGGATTCAAAGTACATTAGCTTGAATAAGACGGTTAGTACAAACTTCCTTGGTATGGAGAAGTCTGATTACTGTCTTACAAAGGTTCAAGACCTTTCAGAAAGCCAGCAGCCTTTCTACCCTGGCAGTTCACTGTCAAATAAGATTGATATCATGGCAATGAGGTTAATCTTTGATAAGGCCGGAGAATCTGGAGCGGTAAACACCACTGTTACTATGAAGCAAATTGGCAAATATGCTTCATCACATCCAGAAGATTTTAATAAGGCATATGAGTCTTGGGAGAGCCCCATCAAGCTTAGCTATGCTGCTAAGTATGGAACAAATAAGATTCCATTCCACGGTAAGGGAATTCTTGGTGCTCTGATTGCTGTTGATGTTCTTGTTGCAGCTGCTGCATTCTTCATGGGTGTTATGGCTGATGTTTCATTTGCCAATCTACTACTACATCTGTTCATTCTTGTCATTGCCGGTCTTGTTGCACTTGTAAACATTGGCTCGTTTGATTTGATGAACAGAGAGGGTGTTGAGACGCTTGCTAAGACTCGTGCGCTAAGAAAGTGGCTTACTGAGTTCACCAATCTACATGAAGCAATCCCTACTGACGTCATTCTTTGGAATAGGCTTCTGGTTATGGCAGTTGCGCTTGGTGTTGCGGATAAGGTTATCGAGCAGCTGAAAGTTGCAATGCCAGAGATGCTCAAAGATCCTCAGTTTATGCCTGTTTATAGCTGGTATTACTATGGAAATGGCATGCGAACCAATGCAATTGAGAGCGTAACCAAGAGTGTTACAGCTGCTCATTCTGTCTCCACGGCAGCGCTCGCTTCTTCTAATTCAAGTTCTGGCGGCGGTTTTGGTGGCGGCTTCTCCGGAGGCGGCGGTGGCGGCTTCGGCGGCGGAGGCGGCGGTGGTGGCTTCTAATGCCATAAGCGCTTCAATAAACATCACAAGAAGCTACGTTTAAAGGTTTTAATTCTCCCCGTGAACTTGTCGGGGAGAATTTCTTTTTTAAGAAAATATGCGATTTTGGCATATTTGAGTTGATAGTTTTACGCTGCATTTATGGAGCAGATATCTAACAGATTAGTGGGCCAGTGCCTTCGCGATTTGCGAAAGAAGCAACGTCTTACTCAAGAGGCGGTTGCTGAGCACCTTGCTGGAGATCAAGCATTCATATCAAAAGTTGAATCAGGTGAGCGTGGCGTTAAGCTCGGAGAAGTTTTTTCTTTTGCCGAAGCCTTAGGTATAGAAGCTTCCGAACTTATCGAAGCGTTGCGTACGTATCGATAGTTTTTAGTCCAATTTTTTAATGCAAGATCCCTATGAAAGATGTGCTTGTTAAAGGACGTGCTTCTTAAAAGAGGCACGTCCTTTATTGTTTACTACTTGCCGCGTCAACATCAAAAGATAAAAGAAAACGGCTCAGAGATTTCTCTCTGAGCCGATTCAAGTCGTGGTGGCGGGGAAGGGAATCGAACCCCTGACACGGGGATTTTCAGTCCCCTGCTCTACCAACTGAGCTACCCAGCCATTGGTGCTTCGAAAAGCTTATTTACTATAACAGACTCAAGCGCTTCGTCAAGCGGGCAATTTATACAATCCAGAAATTTTTTCCGCCAGTGAGGTCAAATTCAACGGTCATGCCCTTTATTGCAAAAAACGCTTCAATTTGCTCCTTTGTTTTCTCGAGCTCTTGACCGTCGATTTTCTCGCGCTCATCGGTTTTCTCGCCAGAGGGGAGTTCTATCCAGAGGGTTTGCTTACCACATGTGTCACGCAGGTGGATTTTGCTCAAAAGGCCCTGCTGAGCAAGCCTTTCATTGAGATGAATGAGGTCAAAGAAGTTGACAACTTTTGGCATGCTAACTCGTTTCTCTAAACGCTTGCTCTTAAGCATACACGTTTGCAAATTGGTACAATAGAGTGTCTAGCTTGAACTAGGTCAGCGGTCGTTGCTGCCTCCACTGAATAAACTATTCGAGGGGAAATTATGGCCTTTACGAGAAAAGAATTCTTGTCCCTTTCTGCTTTGGGAGCTGCAGGCACCTTGGCCGCATGTACTCCGCAAGCAAGGACATCTGATGATACGAATCAGCCTGCATCTAACGTGGACCTTGAAGAGTTCAAGTCACTCAAGCTGGACATGACCCAGTGGAGCTATGACGAAGATAACGACTGCTATTATCAGCTGGGCATTCAGTACTGCACTAAGCCTGCAAGCAAGTCGGTAAACACTCTCTCGGTCTTTGTACCTGGAAAATATTTCTCGGGAACTAAGAAGGGCTCAACGTACGAGTGCGAAGTAAGCGAGAAAGCCGTTGTGGGCAACTTTACCGCACGTACCGCGCCAATTGTCATGCCTATTAACACGGCAACGCTGTTCCCTCAAAGCGCTCCTACAAGCTACGCATACGAAGGCCTCGCACCGTACCTTGAGGCTGGTTTTGTGTACGTATACGCAGGTTTCCGCGGTAGAAGTGCCGGTTACGATTCAACTACCGGCTCGGACGAGCTTTACGCTGGTGGATCTCCTTGGCCAGCAGTAGATTTTAAGGCTGCTATCAGGTATTTGCGCTACAACAACGAGCTGCTCCCATGCAATACATCAAAGATTTTTGTGTTTGGCTTTGCAGCCGGCGGCGGCCTCAGTGCGGTGCTTGGAACCTCAGGAGACTCTCCGCTCTATACGCCATATCTCAAAGCTGTTGGCGCTGCTACACATAGCGAGAAGGGCGAGCAGCTTTCAGACTCTATTTACGGCAGCGCTTCGTGGTGTCCTGCAACTTCATACGACCTTGCAGACGCAGCGTATGAGTGGTCAGCTGGTCAGTATGCAGATGCAACAGATTCTCGTGCTGAGGGTGTATGGACCCAGCCTCTCTCGCAAGATCTTGCTGGCGCATATGCTTCATTTGTCAACAACATGGATCTTCTCGACAGCAATGACAGCAAGGTCAGTCTTGATGAGACTAACTCTGGCGTCTATACCGCTGGATCATACGCAGACCTTCTTGTAAATGAGCTAGAGACGTCTGCAAACAACTTCATCAAGGACAATGCATTCCCATATACCTCTACGCCTCAGCGCTTAGAAGAGCCTACGTTCCCAGGTGATCCAAATCTGGCAACAGTTCGTGGTACAGACAACGCAACTCCTGCCACACAGCAGGTTCAATCTACTATTTACGATACTGCTGAGCACTACTTTGGCTCTCTGAACTCAGAATCTATTTGGGTTGTATATAACCTTCGTCGTCAGAGCGTTGAGCTTGAGAACTTGAGGGGTTTCTCGCGAGCTTTAAGAGGCGCGTCGCTTCCTGTTGGAGCTTTTGATGCTCCTGATAGAAGCACACGCGCTAATCAGCTTTTTGGTGTTGGTGAGCAAAGTACGCTGCATTTTGATGAGCAGACTGCTGACCTCATTAAAAAGAACCTTGATACGTACATGAAGCTTGCCGATTGGAAGTCCAGCTACGCTAATGATTGGACCTCTGATCTGAATAAGGCTGATACGCTGGAGAATGACATTCCAACTCGTGTTGATATGTTCAATCCACTGTACTTTACCAGCGCATCTTACAAGGGCTATCAGACAGCATCGGTTGCTCCTTATTGGCGCATTAATGAGGGCGCTCAGAATACTGATACTTCAATTTGCACCTCGTTCAATTTGGGCCTGTCTCTAAAGCATTTTTCGGGCGTGAGCAGTGTTGATTACACGCTTGTTTGGGATAAGGGCCACGTTCTTGCCGAGAGAACAGGCAATGCAACTGCCAACTTGGTGTCTTGGATTGTTTCGTGTGCGTCTGCTTAAAGAGGAGGTCATAGCGTGTTTCAAACAAAGAATCGCCGACTGTATGGTGTTGTTGTTATTGTTGTGCTTGCAGTAGGAGCAATATTCTTCTCTCTTATGAGGGGTGCTGATAAGTCTCAGCCTCAAGCAAGTTCGCAATCGCAGCAATCCCAACAGACGCAGCAAACGCAACAGACGCAGTCTCAGAGCTCACAAAATAAGGGCTACATTGATTCCGTAGCAGCAGATGATCCGTATGCAAAGGGCACTCACCATGTTCGTATTGTGGTGAAGGATTACGGCACTATCGAGGCAACTCTTAACGCAAACGTTGCTCCTATTACGGTTTCTAATTTTGCTCATCTTGCCGAGTCAGGCTTCTATAATGGCCTTACGTTCCATCGCATTATTGACGGCTTCATGATTCAAGGTGGAGATCCTAAGGGCAATGGCTCGGGTGGATCCGAGAATAAAATCAAGGGCGAGTTTACCAAAAACGGTGTCGAGAATAACATCTCGCATACACGTGGAACTATTTCCATGGCACGCGCCCAAGATCCAAACTCTGCAAGCTCACAGTTCTTTATCATGCAGGCAGACAACTCAACTCTGAATGGAAACTATGCAGCATTTGGCACGGTAACAAGTGGAATGGACGTTGTCGATGCAATTTGTAAAGGCGTAACCCCAACCGATTCAAATGGAACTATCCCTGCTTCAGAGCAGCCAGTCATTGAGTCCATCACAATGATTGATTAGATTCCTTATATAAAATATTGTTATGTTATTGAATGACCTGCGACAAGTTATAAAGTTGCAGGTCATTAGCGTATAACAGGCCTCTCATGATATACTATTGTTATCCGAGAGGAGTGGTGTTATGCGAGCTGTTGGCGAGTTTTGCGTTCACCCAGGTCAGGGCGTATGTCTTGTTGAAAATGTAGTTTCGGAGCCTACTCCGGCCTACGTTTTGTCTCCTATTGGGCAAAAACATCCTGTTCAAATTGTATTTCCTCTTGATCAAGAATTCAGACTACGCGATCTTATGACGCGTGATGAGGCTACAAATCTTGTTGATACCTATCCTCAAATTGAGCTTATTACGTTCCATATTCATAATGCGTCGCTTGAGGAATCTCATTTTAGACACGCTATTAGAGAAGGTTCTTGTAAAGACTCCTTCAGTATTGCTAAAACGTTTAGAGCTCGCATTGATAAGGCGCGTTCGCTCAACAAGAAACCACCTGTTTCTCACGAGAGAATCTTTAAGATGGCCAGTAATCGCGGTCTTTACGAGCTTATTACGGCACTTAATTGCACCGTTGACGAGATTCAAAAGGTGTTTAGTTCGCGCTATGGCGTAGAAATTGGAAAAGCGTAGCTTATAATTAACCCATCCGTTCAAGAGATGGGAAATTATGGCTTCAGAAACATCTGCTAATCGCGCCGTTGTTACTGTTTTGGGCAGCGATGCTCCTGGAATTGTTGCGGCAATTTCAACCACTTTAGCCGAGTCCAACGCTAATATTCTGGATATCGCTCAAACCATTTTGTCTGGTATTTTTACTATGACCATGTTGGTTGAACTTCAGGATGCTGAGTCTTTCTTGAGCCTCAAAGAGCGTCTTGACGCCGTCTCAGAAAAGCTTGGTGTACAAGTAAATATGCAGCGTGAAGAGGTCTTCACGTTTATGTATCGTCCATAAAGAGGTAGTGTTTTGTCAGAGCTTTCAACTGAAGAACTCATTGCTCAAAAGCAGTCTTGGCTCACTCAAGACGCATCAAATCTGAAAGTAGATATTGTCTTCTCCGATATGGATGAGACATTTCTCCATACTGATAAATCTCTTGATGATAACAACATGTCAATGCTGAACCGCCTGGCTGAGCTAGGCATTCCTTTTGTCCCATGCTCTGGACGCGCGTTTAACGTGCTGCCAAAAGAGATTGTGAATCATCCTGCTTCTAAGTATGTGGTTTCTTGTGACGGTGCCGTTATCAGAGATCTTTCCACTCAGGCTGTTCTTCACGAGTCTACAGTGACAAAAGAGCAGGCACTTGAATTGTATAAAAAACTTAAAGACCTTCCTGTCACTTTTGATATTTTTGCAGACGGTGGTGTTTACCTGGAGCGCTCAAGGCACAATCTTATCTCTCAGTTAGGTATTCCCGCAGATCATGCGGCATTTATGCAACGCTCGCGTACTCCCTTTGACCAAAGCGTTGAGGAGTTTATTGATAGTGTAACTACCATTGAGCGACTTGGTTCCTATTGGTCTGTTGCAGAAGGCGAGAAGTACCAGGCACTTGTAGCAGATGCTGTAGCTTCGGTAAAGGGACTCAGTGGCACAGCTTCCATGAGTATGGGAATGGAAATCCTGGCTGAAGGAACTTCTAAGGGCGCAGCGCTTCAGTGGCTCTGCAATCATCTTGGCATTTCAACGGATAATGCTGCAGCTTTTGGCGATTCGCTTAATGACGTTGCTATGCTTTCCGCCGCAGGAATGGGTACGGCAGTTGCTAACGCTCGTCGTGAAGATTTTGAGGCTGCAGCTTATATCACTTTGACTAACGATGAAGCGGGTTTCTCGCGATTCTTAACGTGGGCGCTGGGGGAGTAAGCACTTGGCGCTGAAGGAGTAGTGTCTCAGAGTTTTGCTTGAGACATATTGTTTAAAGAAAAAGCCGGCAGATACAATCTGTCGGCTTTTGTTATGAGAAGTAAAACTACTACGCGCTAGGTTAGTGATTACTGTCCTGCTGCTCTTCAAAGACATCTTCATCGGCCGCTTCCTCATCAAGCTTAAGAGGACGGAAGCTAGCGGTATCGCCACCAACGTAGTCTGCAACGGTAGCTGCGTTTTCAACGCGCTCCTTGTGCAGTGCCTCTGCAAAGATATCTTCATCTTCCTCAATCTCTGCAATGCGCTCTTTCATAGGAGCCTCAACAAGTGGCATAGAGCCTGTCTGAGCTGCATCGTCAAGCATGATACGGGTAAGCTTCTGCTCACGCTTGACCTTGGAGAACAAAGGAACGTACTCAAAGACAATGTTGGAGTTCTCAAGACCATACCAACGAGCAGGAGATCCGCAGATGCGACGAATAAAGTACTTAAGCTCAAGGCAACGAGCATCAAAACCGTTGATGTCAGTCTCTGGAGCTAGTACCTTACGCAGCAGACAGAATCTAAAGTCACCAATCTCGGAGTGCTCCTTGTAAATGGAATACTTGTGATTCTGTGGCGCAAGCTGATTGTTCTTAATCAGGTCACCAACAATCTGATACAGATAGGTGTTAATACGCTGGTTTACCCTAAAGCCAAGACGCAGAGTAATCTTGAACAGGAAGTCTGTACCAAAGTCATTGACGATAAACTCACGGGTATTTGGATCGTCTGTCAGCGAGATGTTAATAAAGTAGTAGGCCTTAGCACGCTTTGGACGCTTATCCAAGATGGAATAGAGGATGTCTCGATCCAGCTTGTCAAAGGATGAATCATTAGTAAGAAAAACCAGGTTATCGGCGAGGGTTGTATAATCTGCATCGTGACTCAAGCTACGGAGCTGGTCAATGTATTTATCTACGGGGAGATAAACGCTCTGCGTCCTCTCAACAGCGGTACCGCGGCGCCAGACAAACATGACAACAAAGATTGCGGTAGCCATAAGAACGGTAAAGTAGCCGCCGTGGAAGAACTTGGTAAGGCTTGAGAAGAAGAACATAGCCTCGATAGCACCAAAGAAAAGAATGAATGGAATGGCCGCCCATAGGCGCTTTCTGATAACAGCCAGGTAGGTGTAGAGCAAGATTGAGGTCATGAGCATGGTAACGGTAATTGCAAGACCGTACGCTGCTTCCATGTGCTCAGAGCTCTGGAAGAGAAGTACAACGCCAATGCAACCAACCCACATGATGTTGTTTACAAGTGGAATGTAAATCTGGCCCTTAGTTGTGGAGGGGTAGTTGATCTTGATATGAGGCATAAGGTCAAGCTTAATAGCCTCAGAGACAATGGAGTAAGAGCCGGTAATCAGTGCCTGAGAGGCAATAATTGCAGCAAGCGCAGAGAGAATAACGGCAAATGGTCTAAGCTGACCAGGAAGCATTTCAAAGAAAGGATTGAGGTCTTTGATAGTATTTAGCACGGTGTTATTGTGGTTGGTAATGAGCCATGCGCCTTGTCCAAGATAGTTCAGAATCAAGCAGACCTTAACAAAAGGCCAGCTTACGTAAATGTTGCTCTTGCCAACGTGGCCCATGTCAGAATAAAGTGCTTCTGCACCAGTGGTACAAAGGAAGACACTACCTAAAACCATGAGACCAGCTGCATTGAGCTTGCCATCAAAGAGAAACAGAATGCCGCGGACTGGGTTAAGAGCTCGAACAACGCTAATGTCAGCAAACATGTTCATAACACCCATGGCACCCAAGAACAAGAACCAAAGCGTCATGACAGGGCCAAAGGCCTTACCAATGGTAGAAGTACCTGCCTTCTGTAAGGCAAAGAGGGTGCAGAGGATGATGATGGTAATCATGACAACAATGTGCTGATTATCACCAATGATAGCATGAGCTGCAGGAATAGTACGCAAACCCTCAATAGCGGTGGTTACTGTAACAGCTGGGGTCAAAATACCGTCAGCAAGAAGAGCTGCGCCACCAATCATGGCAGGAATAATCAGCCATTTGGCGCACTTTTTAACCAAACTGTAGAGCGCAAAGATTCCGCCCTCATTGTGGTTGTCTGCCTTCATTGCAACCATGACGTATTTAACGGTTGTAATGAGTGTCAGCGTCCAGATAATGAGGGACAGAGCACCCAAAACAACATCGGTGCTCATGGTAAGAAGACCACCGTTACCAGCAATAATTGCCTTCATGGTGTACATTGGAGAAGTGCCAATGTCACCGTAGACGATGCCAAGGGTAACAAGTACCATGCCGGCACTTAGAGGAATGCCAGTTGATTTCTTGGCTTTATTCTTAGAGAAAAGCGCATGAAATGCAGCTTTACTTGTATTCATCTATTAATCCTCTCAACAGATGATTAGTACAGTTCGTCATCATATGTTAGTCCATATACCTAGTTATAACTAGACGAATGTACAAACGTACTTATTTTGC
>JAGZNE010000041.1:0-12525 GCA_018363825.1 Atopobium sp.
TCATCTATACCATTTTGTATCTGTATCTTTTGACACCTGTTCTTTCTCTGGTAGTTCAAAAGAAAGAGACTCTGCTCTATGTTATGGCACTTACGCTCTTTGTGAGCTTTGGTTTGCCTCTTCTTGAGTTTCTTGGTGTTCGTGGTGTTTACTTTGATCAGCTGTTTAGATGGGCTGCGTTTAACAGCGATGGCCTTTTCTACTATCTGCTGGGTTATTACGTTAAGACGTATTACGACGAGCTTCCAAAATTTACTAAAAACAATTTAGTAATTGCTGTAATTTTCTTGCTTTCATCTGCGGCCATGTTTGGTTGGGGACTTATTGCTAACAACTTTGGAACCCCATTGACTCCAGAAATGACGTATCAGAGTTATCCCATTGCTATCAGAAACTTCCTCTGCTTAGCGCAAGCGGCATCTTTGTTCCTGTTTGTGCTGAACCTTGAGCCAAGGCTGCAGGAGCTTTCCGATGGTGCCAAGAAATGCATCAGCACGGTATCTGCTGGTGTTTTAGGAGTCTATCTGTTCCAGATTCCTGTTATTAATTTCTTGGGACTAAGACTTGGTCGATTCCCATACAGCTTGCTTGGAAATGCTTTTGTACGAGGCATCTTTGTCTTTGTAGTCACAATTGTTGTAGTTATGGCGTTCCAGTGGCTGATGAGGCAGGTCAAAAAAGCTCAAAAGACTAGCGCTAAGAACGCTTAAGCCTATTAGTTTTGACCAGTAACAAGCGTGAGCGTTGCTTCTCCAGAAGCTTTTGCTGTGCTTACGTCAACGTCAATGATGCTTGGTAGATTGCTCGCAATTTCTACAATTTGAGACACGCTGACTTCTTTAGAGAGCTTTCCGTTTGCTCGCTGCTCAAAGAGGGCGCCTGCAAGTACACCACGCATGTGTTTTGCATTATGTGACACTGCACTGCGCTTTCCCGTACCAGGATCTTCTCGCTGAACAACAACTTGCAACAGCTCGCTAGGGTGCTTTGCCGAAGGCGTCCACATCTTTCTGTATTCACCCGAGCGACAATCTACAACTATTTGATCTTTTAGAGCAGTGTTTAACAGGGGATTAAGCTGCTTTTTCCAGTAAGTTGCAACGGTACCAACGGTGGGCAGCTTGATTGAGGCAGACAGTCTATAGTTGGGGAGAAGATCATGCGGTCTCACAACACCCCAAAGGCCAGAGAAAATCATGATTTCTGAGTTGAGGATATCTGCTGGTAATGTGACCGTTTTCTGTGTGTTTTCTACCGTGATGTTTTCAAGTGTCTGTTTGAATTTTGCAGCTTCAAACAGCACGCCGGTATAGAGGTTGAGCGCGGTTGTGGTTGGAGCTTCATAGACGTCTAGGTTGTCGGCAATGTCACTGACGGTATTAGGACCAATTTTAAGCACTTGAGCTGCGTCTGCATGAGAGCATACCTGTTGTAAGTCCTTGATGAGTTCTTCTCGACAGGTAATGAGTTCAGAGCCAAACAAAAGCGATGAGAGATCAAGAGAAGGACCCGAGGTGGGCGCAGTTTTTCCTGACGATGGTGGAAGCAAAATAATCATGAAAATCCTTTTGATACGGGATTTTTAATTGTTGTTTAGTTTGATTCTAATTTATGTCCGGTGTGCGTGGTAACTTTAGAAGTAAGAAAAATCGGAGAGGTGACGTATGGGCTTGCTTCTGTACAAACAACAAACAGGTGCTTTCTTATCAAACTCTATTCAAGAGCAGCTAAGGGCTTCACTTGAGAGGTGGGGGTCTGCTCAGCTTATAGTGCCTTCTTCCGATACTGTGTTGTTAGTTAAGAGACAGCTTGGTGCCATCCAAGAACTCTCTGTTGGCGTGAATGTTTCAACTTTTGATGAATGGATGCGCGATCAATGGAAGCTGTATGGAAGCTCAGATCGTCTACTTTCAAATACGCTTCGCAAGGTATTTTTCCAGCAGATTTTGGATGGAACGTCTGCTGATGAGCTAGGCACTTTAACTACGAGCAAGGGTACTGTGGAGCTTCTGTCTAAGCTTGCTCCAGAGTATCTTACAGAACTTGATCAGATTATGACCTCTGGTCAACTTTCTGCTGGTCAGATGAGTGCTTGTAAGGTATTAGAGCACTACAAGATGCTGCTTGAAGAAAAGTCGTACGTTGAGCTGTGTCAGTGTCTGGATTATCTGTTGCAGTCCATTCCAGCGCAGGGACCTGCACTGATCTTCTCGCGAGTTGAAGATCTTTCGGAGGCGCGTCTTAAGTTTGTGCGCAGGCTGTCGCAGAAGCGGGACGTGGTGTTTTCTCTCTACGTGCCCGAAGGACCTGCGGGTTACGCGGCAGAGCAACAGCTAGAGTTGCTGGGCGGCCCGGGATGCGATTGTCGTGTGTATGCGGAGCTTGCGCCAGCCGCAAAAAGTCAGGAGCTCAACGATCTTCTCGCCAGGGTGTTCAGGGCCAGGGAGGGCAATGAGGTTACGCCGAGCGGTGCAGTAATGTTTTTGTCGCCGCTGGGTCAGCATGCCGAGGCAGAGTCTATAAGCTGGTATATCTCTCAGCGTGTAGAGTCTGGATGTAAAAGCTTTGCGGTGTACACTTCAGATCCGCAAAGGGTTTGGGATGCGCTCTCGCAAAAGCTTGCAGCTAAGGGGATTGCTGCTCACTATAATCGCTCAGTGCGCATTCAAGATTCACTTGCAGGCAGCGCGTTTGCTAGCTTGATTGATGCGTACGTCACGCTCAGCGAACGCTCAGAGCTCGAGAAAAACATTGACTACCAGGCATCTGACCATCAGATGGGGGATATGTCGTGGTGGCCACCACGTACCCTTACAGACTATCTGATTTCACCTATTTCAGGCATAAGTGTTGAGCGTGCGTGGATGCTGGATAAGAGTTGGCGCGGTAATAGAACCCTGTATGCCACTAGAGTGCTTGAGACGCTTTCTAAAGCAGCTATGAGTTCACGCCTGTGCGCAGAGACCATCAAGAGCCTCGAGCTTGGCAGAATTGGCTCTGCTGCTCAGCGTATTATTGAATACCTTTCTGCAGAAACATCTGATGAGCAGGCAGAGGTTGTTCAGTCTAAAGAGTTGACGCTTCAGTCTCTTCAAAACCAAGAGTCGCTTAAGGTAATGAACAAGATTGTTTCTTCTGCTCAGGAGTTGCATGAGGCAGGATTAAAGCTCACTCCTCAGACACTCAAATCGTTTATTGAGCTCTGCAAAGACCAGGCGGTCATGATGCCTGTTTCTAATGGTATTCAGTCTGATATTCAGGTGCTAATCGCTCCTGTAAGACAAGCTCATTCTTTTGAGGCACATTCTTTTGATGCTGTCATTTTCCAGGGCATGGATACGCTGAATTTTGGTGTCAAAGCATCTGATGGCGCACTTCAAGAGTTTGTTCGCCATGCGAGTAAAACGCCTAAGGTGTCAGAGTTTGCACGGTATCAAAGAGATTTCTATACGGCACTTATAACCGCCTCTACCAGCGTTGCATTTGAGAAGGTTGAGCAAAAAGATGTCTTTAACGCAGTAGCTCTCAGTGAGGTTAAAGCATGCTATCCCAAAGACTATGAAAAGAAGACAGGGGTTGCACGCGGAGAAGAAGAGGTGCTGGTAAACCTGTTGCCTCAAGCTACTGACCCAGAACGTGTTGCAGAATTCCCAACAATCGAGTCTGGTGAAATTGATCCTAAACTCAAAAATATTGTGGTACTCCCACGTCATTTGACCAGGGAGACTCTTGAGCAGGAATTACAGGGTCTTATAGAGGTCTCGCGAGAGGGGCTACCGCTTCTTTCCGCTTCTCAGATTGAAACGTATCTTGAGTGTCCCTACAAATGGTTCACGCAACGTCGCATCAAAATTTCCCAGGTAGACACTGAGTTTGCTCCAATGCAGATAGGTACCTTTATCCATCGTGTTTTGGAGTTAACGCACGCAACACTTTTAGCTGAAGCACTTGGTTGTGATGTGACTGATGTTGATTTAGCGGTTGAATCTGCTCTTTTACAAGATATTCCTGGCTCAAGAATTACATCCGATAACCTAGATCATGCAAAACAAGTGCTAGACAGCTGTTTTGCCCAGGTCTGGGATGAGCAATTCAACAACATTAACCGAGCATCTTCAAATGAGCTTATTCCGCATAGCGTTCAAGAAAGAAAACAGGTTGAGAATATACGAGAAGATCTCAAGAATCTTCTCGAGTTTGAAGCTTCGCACTTTATTGGCTATCAGCCCAGGTTTTTTGAGCTTCGTTTTGGTAGAGAAGAAAATGTTGTTGAGTATGCAGGAGCTCAATTTACAGGCTCGATTGACCGCGTAGATATAAACGCTCATGGTCAGGCACTTATTATTGACTATAAACACAAGGCCACAAAAGATCTGAAGGCTTATTCAGCAAAGCTAAGCCTGGATAGTGAGCTTTCAAAAGAGATCCTTCCAAGGCATGTACAGTCTGCAATATATGCTCAGATTATGAGAAAACAGCTCACCAAGTATAAGCTTGAGCCAGTTGCTGCAATTTATCTGGGCACCAAAGAGCAAAAAGATAAGCCTTCATTTGCTCTTGCAGGCATGGCAACAGAAGCGGCAACAGAACATATTTGGAACATGAATCCGGAAGATAAAAAGCTTAGGGACCAGGCAGTTATGGTTGTGTCTCAAAACTCAGCGGAGTTTACAGACTACTTGGACGCTTGGGAGAGTTTGATTGCTCAGAAGGTTCAAGCCATGCTTTCTGGAGATGTTCGAGCCAATCCTTGCGATAAGGATGCATGTAAGTATTGTCCAGTAAAACTGTGCGACAAGAGGAGGTAAGCTACTATGGCTGACACACGTTATACGCCTGGTCAAGAGAAGACCATCAAGACGCTTGATAAGCCTCTTTTTGTTGCAGCAGGTGCAGGTTCAGGAAAAACTTTTACGCTTACACAGAGAATTGTGTGGGCTTTAAAAGAAGGTTCGGGAGCCGACGGAAAGCCGTATCTAAACAGCCTTGACCAGGCATTGATTATTACGTTTACCAATGCCGCAGCTACAGAAATTAAAGAGCGCGTTAGAGAAGCTCTAGAAAAAGAAGGTCTTCATGGCGCTGCGTTGCAGGTTGATGATGCGTGGATTAGTACTATCCACGGTATGTGTAGCAGAATCTTAAAGATTCATGCACTTGATTTGGGTCTTGATCCTGAGTTTGAAATCATTAATGACATGACCAGAAATCAGCTGGTCAATATATCTATTGAAGAAGTACTCAGAGAGCTTTCTCAAGATGAAAGCTATGCTGAGTTTCTCTCAACCTATGCAGGGAACAGAGATGCATTGAAGTCTCGTATTGAAATGCTGATTTCGTACGCTCAGTCATCTCCTGTAGGAATGGATTCTATTTCGTTTGTAGGGGATAGCTCTGATCTGGAAGTTCTAAAAACGGAGCTTGAGGACCTTGACGCTGCGCTTGAAGCGCTCAAGGGTGCAATTGCTGCCACAAAACCAGACGAAGCAGAGCAGCTACAAAGTATTCAATCTGAGCTTTCAAGTAAATTACAGCAACACTTGGTTCTCTCGATAACTGATTTTGACCAGGCGTTTTGGGAGGCTCTGGGAAAAGCCGTTAAGGCCATCCGTTCTTCAAAAGAAATAAAAAATGTAAAAGATGAAGCTGTGTATCGGCTTAAAGTTTGTAGCGCTTTATTTGGACTTATTCAGGACATGTCTGAGGGTCAGAGTCTAAAAGATGTTACAGAGCAGGTCTACAAGCTCTTTAAACAGAAGAAACTTGCTGTTGGCGGCCTTGATAACGATGACCTTTTGCATCTAACGGCAAAGGTGTTCGAAGAGCATCCGGAGATTGCAGCTGTTTACACAGATAAATTCAAGCTTGTAATGGTTGATGAGTTCCAAGATACGGACCAGCAACAGGTGCAGATGATTAAGAGTCTCTCAGGTAAAGATGCTCAATATCTCACCACAGTTGGTGATGCGCAGCAGTCAATCTATCGATTCCGCGGTGCTGATGTTGATGTGTTCTTTAGACGTCAAGCAGAGGTTTCAGAAGATTTGCAACCCCGTCTTGTAGATAATTTCCGCAGCCACAACGAAATTTTGCGATTTGTTGCAAAGGTTTGCAGCGCTGATGGCATGATACCTAACTTTATGGATCTGTCCGCTGGGCGAGAAGAACCTGCAACTCCGTTCATTGCTCATTCGCCTCGCGTATATTTTGAAGTCACAAAATTTGAAAAGTCAGGAAATTCTAAGCCGGGCGATGACGTCACAAGAAACCAGCTTGTTGCGTATCAACTTGCGGACAGAATCAACACGCTTATGCAGGATGAGAAGATCCAAGCAAAAGATGTTGCAATTTTGATGAAATCAGTTAAAAAGGCACAGCCCTATATTGAGGCACTTCGTACCTTTGGAATTGAAAGCGTGGTCTCTGGAGCTTCAACGTTTGGCGAGCAGCCTGAGGTTGAACTGATTGGTAGTCTTTTACAGGCACTCGCAAATATGTACGATTCATACGAGGGACTGTTTCCTGTACTCTCGAGTGAGATTTTTAGCCTTGATGCGTCTGACCTGCTTCTCTTGGGCACTAATTTTGGAGAAAATGGTCAGAGGATTACCAATAGAGATATTGCAGAGTCAGTGGTAAATGACGCATTTAATCCACCTTTTGAGATAAGTCCAAAGCTCAAAAATGCTTTAGAGGTGTTGAGTAACGCTCGTAGCTCTCTTTCAAACAAGAGAGTTTCAGACGTCATTAAAAAGGTAGTTCTTGATGCCGGATGGATTTCTCGCCTTCAAAAGATGGGGAATGAGGGGCAGTCAAAGATTGCAAATATCTTTGCAGCTCTCGAGCAGATTGATAGTTTGCAAACAGACCTAAGCGTTGGCGTTGCTTCTGTTGCAAGAACATTTAGTCAGTGGTGTAGCACTGCCAAGGAATCTCCAAAAGTGCTTCATTGCAGCACTCAAAATGCAGTTACCTTTATGACTATTCACGCTTCTAAGGGATTGGAATTTCCTGTCGTTGCTGTTGTAGGAGCTGTATCTGACTCTAAGTCAGGCGCCGGCAGTAAACCATTTCTGCATGTTAGAAAAGACGATTCGTATCAGATTGTATTCTCAAGCAGTTCTAAAAAACTTCATGAATTGTATGATGACTGTCATGAGGTTCCTACAAGCCTTGATGAGTGTAAGAACCTTCTTGAGTGGAGAATGTTCCTGGAAACACAAGAGAATGAGTTTGATGAGCAGGAGCAGAATCGCCGTCTGTATGTTGCTTTAACGCGCGCTCGCGAAGCAGTCATTCTTACTTCAACTATCGACCTTACTAAAGAGGGAATTAGTCCTCGTTATACACGCAAGATAACAGATGCCTTGTTTGAAGAGCCGCCACTTTCTGCTGGTGAGCATCAGTTTGAATATGGTGGAAATCTTGCTGGTTGCATGCGCGTGGTTCAGGGTTCTGGCAAGAAAGATGAGCCGATTCAGGTTGAAGGTTTAGAGTTGGTTGAACCTTTTGGTGGTAAGCCTAAACCTTCTGATAGCAACCCAAGTGAAGAGAAAAACCCTCAAGCTGAAGAAACGTTTGACCTCTATGAGAAGGTTCATCTGAGCGTTACGCCAGAAGCTGCATATGACCAGAGAAAAGGTTTCTTTAGTTATTCTTCTGCTCACCAACAAATGGCAGAGAACTTTAAGGGCGAGAATAACAAGGCACTTGAGGAAGAGTGCCAGGCGCAAAGCCTGGAATATGATGCAAATAACCCTCAACCAGCAACTGAGACTTCTGCAGTTTTGGCTGGTTCATTAACTGATGATGGAGTAGATCCAACAAATCTCGGTTCAGCCTTCCACGAGCTCGCTCAGATTATGGTTGAGACTCAGTCTAAGGTTGATGAAAAAACTATTGATAAATTGTGCTTGAAGAATGGCGTTCCTCAGCGCGCGGTATCACGAGTCAAACAAGCACTTGAACTGTGGAGCAACTCTGCAATTAGACAAGAAGCATTAGCTCATGATGTGGTTATTGCGGAGTCTCCCTTTACGTTGCAGGTTGATTCTGAATATGGGAACTATGTAGAAGGAGCCATCGATCTTCTCGCTTATAATAAGGGAAGCAAAGATGCGCTGGTAGTTGACTATAAAACAGGCGATAAGGGCCTTAGTGCAACTCAGATTTATGAGCATCATCAGATGCAGGCAAACTTCTATGCCTACGTCTTGATGCAGCACGGATTTACTAAGGTTGAGTGCGCATTTGTTTGTGTTGAGGTTGAAGAAGCTGGTCAGCCACACGTTGCTCGTTACACGTTTGATGTAAACCATCAACCACGGCTTTAAGGAGGCAAGAACGTGCCTTTTGCACATGTTGTTTTAGACATACCAACTCGTGCTCTTTCTGGCACGTTTGACTACGCCATTCCAAGTTCTTTGGAAGAGACTGCGGTTGTGGGAACAACGGTTTTAGTGCCGTTTTCTCACAGGCAGGTTGTTGGCTACGTTGTGGGTGTCTCAGACCATGTGTCTTCAGGTTTGGATGTTTCACGCGTCCTCCCAATAACACAAGTCCTAGCAGATTCAGCTTTTGATGAGCAATCTGCGCAGGTAGCAGAATGGATGAGCAAAGAATACGCCTGCAGTTATGCAGACGCCCTACATCCGTTCTTAGCGCCTGGTCAAAAAGTTAAAGTTACCAGAAAAGACGCGGATTCTCCCTGGCAGCTTGTTTGCGAGAAGTCCGGTCCTGTTGATGAGCGTTGGGTTGAGCTGACAGAAAAGGCTGCTGACTTTACGCCTGCGGTAAATGCAAGCAAGCAACGTTCGGTGCTTGAGGCTCTCGCACAAGGTGCTATGAAATTATCCGAACTCTCGGCTACCATTCCAGGAGCTCGTAGTGCGGTTACTGCGCTGCAGAAAAAAGGCATTGTTGAGGTTCGCACTCAGCGACAAATTCGTGGAAGTCAGGAGGGTCTGGGAACCACGCTTTCAAGTGGCGTAGCACCTCGTCCTCAACACCTTACTGAGGGCCAAGAGTCTGCTCTTGCTGCAATTGCAGCTGCACAAACTGCTGCTCAGGGCGATGTTGTGCTTATTGATGGCGTAACGGGCTCAGGTAAAACTGAGGTATATCTCTCTGCTATTGAGAAGACCTTAGCGGCTGGCAAGGGTGCTGTAGTACTTGTTCCAGAAATTTCCCTTACGGCACAAACAGTCGGCCGATTCCGTTCGCGTTTTGGCGAGCAGGTAGCCGTTCTCCACTCAAAGCTTTCGCTTGGTGAGCGTTTTGACCAGTGGGATTTGATTAGGCAGGGTAGGGCTCGCGTGGTAGTAGGTGCACGTTCTGCCTTGTTTGCGCCCATTCAAAACCCCGGACTGTACATCATTGACGAGGAGCACGAGGCTTCATACAAGCAGGATTCGCTCCCACGCTATCACGCAAGAGAAGTAGCTGCTCAGATGGCGCGTCTACACGGTGCTGCGCTGGTGCTTGGTTCTGCAACACCTTCGCTTGAGAGCTTATATCGAACGGCTCAAGGAAGCTGGCGTGGCACTCAATGGACGCATGTTGCCATGACCGAGAGGCCCGGTGTGGCGGTGCTCCCGCAGGTCCAGGTAGTTGATATGGCTTCTCAGTTCAAAAATGGAGGCAGATCGGTCTTCTCGGCAGCTCTTGCTCTTGCACTGCAAGAAACAACAGAGCGTGGCGAGAAAAGCGTTCTGCTCCTTAATCGTCGAGGATTCGCAAACTTTTTGATGTGTCGTGAGTGTGGCTGTGTGCCCGAATGTCCGCATTGCTCGACGTCTCTCACGTACCATGAGCGCACGCATTCTCTGGTTTGTCACAGTTGCGGTAGGCAATGGTCCCAGCACGCGTACCCTAATCCTTCTAGCAAATGCCCAAACTGCGGAAGTCGTTACATGGGGGCATATGGCGTGGGAACGCAGCGCGTAGAAGACGAGCTTAAGCTGCTGCTTGGCGCCGATGCACCAATTATTCGTATGGACGCTGATACCACGGCTAAAAAGGGCGAACACCAGCGACTCCTTGAGCTTTTTGACGCAACTCCAGGAGCAGTGCTCATTGGTACGCAGATGATTGCAAAGGGATTGGATTTTCCTGACGTAACCTTAGTTGGCGTTATTAACGCTGATACGATGCTTAAACTGCCAGATTTTAGAGCGGCCGAAAGAACCTTTGACTTGCTGGAGCAGGTTGCTGGTCGTGCAGGCAGGGGAGAAAAGCCAGGTAAGGTCATCATCCAGTCATACTGGTCAACACATCCTGCTATTGCTTCTGTAGTTACGCATGACAGACGACCGTTTTTGGACGCAGAGCTTAAAGAAAGAAGAGAAGGAGCTTATCCGCCCTTCTCGCGCTTGTCTAACGTGCTTTTCTGGGGCGTTTCAGAAAAAGAAGTTCGTCGCGTAGCAGATCAGATGGCGGAGGCACTTCACGCAAAGTTAGATTCACAATCCGGATGGGAGATTTTGGGTCCTGCTGATTGTGTAAAAGCAAAGGTAAAAGATAAGTACCGCAGACACATTTTAGTAAAATCTCCCGTAGATGCTCAGGTGGGAGAAATTCTTTCTCAGTGTGCTGCTTCACTTGATAAAAGAGTGGGTATCAACATGACATTAGATGTTGATGCTTACGACATGATGTAAGGATTGTTATGAGTTCTGAAGTTGATGATATGGTGCTTTGGCCAGACCCTCGTCTGAGCCAAAAGTGTGAAGAAATTGATGATATTAACGACGATGTTCGTAAGATGGCCGAGCATATGCTCAAAGTTATGTATGCCACCGACGGCGTAGGTCTTGCTGGCCCTCAGGTTGGCTACATGAAGCGCATGGTAGTCATCGATGTTGATTACCCAAACGGTCAAGAGAACCCTTTTGTGCTCATTAATCCAGAGATTAAAGTTGCAGATGGTGAGCCTCGTGTATATGAAGAGGGTTGCCTTTCGTTCCCAGGCATTACCGTTCCTGTTACGCGCCCAAGCCACGTTGTCGTTCACGCATATAACCTCGAGGGCGATCTTATGCGTTATGAAGCAGAAGGGGACCTTCTCGCCGTCTGTTTACAGCATGAGATTGACCACATTAATGGCGTAACCATGCCTGATCACCTGGGACCAGGTGCTCGTATGGAGACATTGCAGGAGTACAAAGAGGCACTGGCTTCTGGCGCTCGTCCTGGTCAAACAGACTATTAGGAGTTGACATGCGCGTAGTCTTTATGGGAACTCCAGATTTTGCTGTTCCATCGCTCAAAAAACTTGCCCATGATCACCAGGTAGCTTTGGTTATTACAAGGCCAGATGCCGTTCGTGGTCGTGGTAAGGCACTTGAGCCTTCTCCTGTAAAAGAATGCGCACAAGAGCTTGGCCTGCCCGTTCTTGAGGCAAATCGCATGACTCCAGAAGTAATTTCTGCAATGCGTGAGGCACAACCAGAAGCGCTCTGTGTAGTTGCTTTTGGCTGCATTTTGCCAGATGAGGTAATCTCGCTTGCGCTTTACGGTGCTCTGAACGTTCACGCATCTCTGTTGCCTCGCTGGCGAGGAGCCGCTCCAATTCAGCGCGCAATTCTCGCAGGTGATGCAGTCGCTGGCGTTTCTATCATGAAAATTGCTCATGAACTTGATGCAGGAGATTGGTGCAAGCAAGCATCGTGTGAGGTAGGCTCCAAAAATACTGAACAGCTTACTGACGCTCTAGCACAACTAGGTGCTGATGCCCTGTCACAGGCTCTTTCTGAGCTCAAGGAAGGCTCTCTTGAGTGGCATGCACAAGATGAGCGAGAAGTAACGTTTGCTCCTAAAGTTACCAAGCAAGAAATGAAGCTTGCTCCAGAAGATTCAGCCCAGGTAAATGCGTTGAGGGTTCAGGCTTCGTCTGATACCGCTCCTGCTCGCGTGTCTGTTGGAGGCAGGTCTCTTCGCGTTTTGTCCGCTCAGCTAGCTCCAAGTGAAGTTTCTGTTGCTCAAGGTCAGGTTGCTCTTCAAGATCATAGGTTGTTCCTTGGCTGTGCTGAAGGAACTCTTGAGCTTCTTGAGGTGCGTCCAGATGGCAAGCGCTCTATGGATGCAAAATCATTTGCCGCAGGACTTCAGAAGTCCCAGATGACCTGGCAGATGCTTCAATAATGGCCACCTTAACTCCTGCTCGAAGAGTGGCCTATCAGGCATTCGTTGAGTGTAGACGCAATAATCTACGTATTCGTGATTACTTGAGGGAGTCAAAAGACTTCTCGGAGCTTTCTGCTCAAGATAAAGCTTTTGCTACTCGTCTTGCTCTGGGAGCAACGCTTACCAAAGGTAAGCTTGATGAAGCTTTAAAGAATCATCTTAAGTCGGGTATTCATCTAGAGCCAAAGGTACAGGACGCTCTCCGTATTGCTGTATTTGAGGTTTTATATTTAGAGACTAGACGTGACGCCGCCATTAGCCAAGGTGTTGAGCTGGTAAAGTCTATCTCAAAGCGTTCTTCTGGTCTTGCAAATGCCGTGCTTAGAAAAATTTCTGAAAAAG
>JAGZNE010000120.1:0-1464 GCA_018363825.1 Atopobium sp.
CCGTACCGACCTTTGGAATGGTTGATTGAATGGTATAAACCAGTCTTCCATCTTGATATGATGCAATACGCGTCTTATCAACCTTCTTAACTGGGTCAACTGCTGGGTGCTCGACATAAACGCCGAAGTCGGTACCAGACGCGTCAGCAGAACCAGAAGTAAAGGTCAAGCTATTACTGCGCGAGCGAATAGTGGTACCAGTGGTGTTATACATCCAATCCAGGCTGTTACCGCCAGTAGAATTAGCTGGTGGATTGACAACCATAGTTCCGTTGTTATCGCTTGGGCGTGTGAGTCGAGCAGCAAAATTACGGTTAAAGATAATCTTAGATGCCTGTGAGTCTGCATTTGGAAGCTCAAACATCTCATTCTGCCCAGCGCCGTCGCCCTTTAGCTTGTTAACGCTGTTAATAACGTCGAGGTCGCCAACAGGAACAACGAGCTTCATATCAGCTTGTGTGCCATCGGCATACTCAATAGTGTAGGTGACGTCGGCTCGCATGGTATACCACGAATTCAGAGTGTTCTGCTTAGAACCCTGTACTGGGTGAACATAAGGTGCCGAGTTTGGCTCGCTGGTATAGAAGTTGTAGTTGGTGAACTGAACAACTCCATTTTCGCCAGCTGCATTGTCAAGCTCAGCGAACATAACCTCATCGCCTGGCTTGCTCATACGTCTCTCGCGAGTACTGGTCGATGCATAGCTTGTACCAGAATAGTCAATGGCATCATAGTAAACGCGATTGACCTTCATACGAACGTTAGTCTGCCTTCCAAAGTAATAACCAGTGTTCTTAAACAGAATCTCAACTGGATTGTCAATCACGATATGGTCTTTAGACTTATCAATCTGACTTGAGAACTGAATAATGCTGGTTGGTGCCCATCCGTTACCTGGTTGACTAAAATACGCCGAAGAATCAAACGTGTTAATCTGCGTAGTCGGGTCTTTATGAACGACCTCGTAGTCATTCATATTCAGATTAAGTTTTTGGAGCTTTAGCTTAGCCAAGTCAACATTAGTTGTCTTAATCTGAGCCGTGTTCGGCGTTTCCGCGTATGCAGATTTGACTATGCCAGACACATTTGACAAAAGCGTAGCTGCCATGAGACCTGCGACAATTGCACGTCTACCAGGGCTGTTGTAACGTTTGTCCATACATTCCTTTCTATTTGCGAACAATTACTGCCAATCTGTAAGTATACCATAGAACTAAATATTCTGCAATATGAACATTTCTCGCTATAAAAACACACGGCTAATTTACCAGCGTAAACGCTGCCAGACTCAGCGCAGAGGATTTTGCGAGGTGGTTTTATTGCAGATAACTATTTACTCGGGTAATGTCGTATACGTGGCTTAAAATTGCTCTCAGACGGTCAAATTTTCAAATGCCGCGTCTAAATATGTGATATACTGGCTTTGTTACTAATCCAGCCTACAAATTAAGGAGATTATTATGG
>JAGZNE010000121.1:0-1412 GCA_018363825.1 Atopobium sp.
TACACTTCTCCGAGATTCAGATGGACGGTTTCAAGACTCTCGATGAGGGTCAGCCTGTCGAGTTTGAGATTACCACCGGCCAGAACGGTAAGCTCCAGGCTTCTAGCGTCCACAAGATCTAGTACTTGCGAACACTACCATCAAAAGGAGACCTTCGGGTCTCCTTTTTTGTTACAGACCTATTTTTACAGTTACAGTAACCAAGAGCTTTAATACCAGTGCTTGATGGTAAGGTCAGCAAGTTCAGAGAGTTTCTCGATATCTTGATGTTCATCATCACAATTAACAGCACAGGTGATAAGACCAACAGAATTTCCTGTCTGAAGCGCTAGTGGGATGTCTTCAAACAGAATTGTTTTCTCGGCTGTAGCATTAAGACGTTTAAGCACCTCAAGATACAGATGAGGTTCATCTTTTGCAGATCCAACATCTGCTGCAAATACCTGAGTATCAAACAGAGTGGATAGATGTAAACGAGGCTCAAGAAGAGCAAGAAGCTCCGGCTCGTTGACAGTTGCCAATGCAGTAGGAATGCCCTTTTCTTTTAGCTTGCTCATAAAATCAACAACACCAGGCCTAAGCTGCACGGAGTTTACAAAGAAACTTTTGCTCAGTTCTTTCCATTCCGCAGCGATTTCTGCAGGATCTTCCTTTAGCCCATAGGTAGCAATTGCCCAGTCTGCTCCCCTTTCAAATCCAAGAGGGGAGAGAATCTTGCCAATTTCTGGAGTGTAAGGGATTCCTCGCGACTCAAAAAACTCCTGGTCAACAAGCTTCCAAATATGGTGCGTGAGAGCAATAGTGCCATCAAAATCAAAGATTGCTGCTTCAAAATCTGTTGCAAGAATATCTTCTAGTGTCGAGAAAATCACAGAGTTCCAATCAAGTTGCGGTGAGCTTGTGTTTTTTATTGTTGACATGCCAGTCTAGTGTAAACTTTTAGCAAGTATGAAGAGGAGTAAACCAATACTTTTCGGAGGACCGCATGAAACGCAGCTTATTTAATACTCGCGGTAAATTGCTTGCTGTTTTGTTCTTTGTTGTCGCAGCATTGTTTGCAACAACAGTTCAAAGCGCATATGCAACTACCTACACCACAATGGATGCCCAAGGCAACATTATCCAGAGTGAATCACTAAAAGATGCCGTAGCACTTGCTCGTGCAACTGGCAGACCTATTGCGCTTGATCCAGGTCACAGTGATGGCCTTGAAGGCAGAGATCCAGGTGCTACCTACTTTGGACTCAAAGAGGGAGACCTGGCTTGGGCAACTGCCATGTACGCCAAGAAGTATCTGGAAAAATGGGGTGTACAGGTTGTTGTTGTTCGTGGAGAACACGAGGATCCATCGATCAAGACGCGCGTACAGCGTGCTGTAGATGCAAACGCTTGTGCCATCATCTCGCTTCACT
>JAGZNE010000042.1:0-11869 GCA_018363825.1 Atopobium sp.
GAGGGTACCGTTGCAAGTGTTCCGCCAACAGGTGGACGTAAGCATCCTCAGCAGGAGCTTATTCACATTGATACCACCAATATCTTGTTCATCTGTGGTGGCGCTTTTGTTGGCCTGGACAAGATTGTTGCTGACCGTATTGGTAAAAAGGGAATTGGCTTTAACTCTGACGTTGCTCAGAATGTTAAAGAAGGTGAGTCTGAGCTTATCGCCAAGGTAATGCCTCAGGACCTTCACAGGTTTGGCATGATTCCAGAGCTTTTGGGCCGTATTCCAGTTATCACTTCTACTCGTGAGCTTGGTGAGGAAGATCTGATGAGTATCCTCACAGATCCAAAGAATGCTCTTACCAAGCAGTACAAGCGCATGTTTGAGCTTGAGGGCGTAGATTTGGAGTTTACTGAGGATTCGCTCAGAGAGATTGCCAAGAAGGCCTTGGCTCGCGGTACTGGTGCTCGTGGTCTTCGTGCAATCTGCGAGTCTACGTTGCAAGAGACCATGTTTGATCTGCCATCAGATTTGGATATCACAAAGGTTGTGGTTACTCCAGAAAGCGTTGGCGGAGATAATGCTCCAGAAATCATCAAGGGCAAAAAGAAATAACTCGCATAGCAATAAAAAAGGAGGTCGAAAGACCTCCTTTTGCGTTATAAATTGCCGCCACCAAGTTTGTTGTATGACGTAATAAGTTGGGTGCGAGTTTTGGTACCTGGTGGAAAGACGGTATCAAATAAAGGCATCAAGCCGCGGAAAAGCACGCCGCTCTGCACACGGTGAGAAAGTCCTCTTACCGTACGTCTTGACTCTTCAAGCTGTGAGCGGAGCTCCTCAAGGTAAGGGGAGCGACGAGCATAGAACCAGAAAAGACCTGCAAGGTCTGAGTTTGGATAGAGCCAAGGCCTGTTGTCTGGTCCTGCAAAATGCGCAATACAGATATTCTTACGAGCTTCTTCGTATTCTTCTCGCACGTCTTTTGGTGCCTGAGCAACAATGTGATCGCGACGGAGGAATTGCCAGTCTACCAGGTAATTCCACTTCATATTAATGCGGAGATAATGGCCGTTTACAAACCTGTTAAGAACATCTTGGTCAAGCCAGCGCCATGCACGCATGGTTGACACCTTCAGAAACTCTTCAGGAGAAATTTGCTTTCTAATCTCTTCCAGGTTCATCAAAATGACGCCCGCCTGGAAGTAATCGTGAGGATCATCCATACCTAGCTCATTTTTAAGGTAGGGGCCAACTGTGGCGTCATATCCATCAATTTGGCCAATAGTATCTGCGTCACGTGTAGCGCCTACCAAATACCCGGTGACATCAATATCGTAGAGCTCTGCAATATCGGTATTAACCACCAGGTCAGAGTCAAGGTAGATGGCTTTATTGACGTTAGGAAGCAGTGAGGGAGCAAGCAGTCTGTAGTAAGTTTCTGGTCTAAAGTGACCATGATGAGGAAGCTCAATATCACCAAGGGCAGCATCAACATCTAAGAAACCAACATGGACGTTATCAACAAGCTGAGCCTGACGAGTAAGCGTAATCATGCTGGTAGGAGTGAGGTCACGCGTCAAAACAATGATGTCGTAACGACGTTCTGGATTGACGTTCTCAATGATGGATTGAATTGCTACAGACAAATACGGCACAAAGTTATCGCTGCAGGCAAATACAAGCACAACGTCATTAAGAGCAAGTCCCAGCTCATCGGATGAGCTTGCAAGCATTGCTCCAGAAAGTTGTGCCCTGCCTGTTCCAACAAGGCGTTGTGTGGGTATTTTACGTAATCTTCTCATACGTAAGACTTTAACACTTAGACGCCAAAAACGCCTGCTGCGTTTGCCATTACTTCACTTTGCACAGAGTATCCACGGGCCTCACTCAGACCGCTCAGCGCACGCTTCAGGCTGTCTACAATGTCCGCCGAGCTAATATCCGTATGATCGCTGGAAGGAAGGTCAGTCTCGGTAAGTAACTTATCTTTGGGATAGACCTTAGCGTATTCATGGCCACGCTTAGTCTTAAGACTCATCTCGCCAACAGAGAACCAACAGCCAAGCTTAATAGCCCTTTGGAGCTCTTCTGAGCTACCGCTAAACCAGTGGATGATAGGAATGCATGCTTGAGCAGCTCCTGTCTGCTCAAGAATATCCAGCACCGCATCAACGCTTCTAACGGTGTGCATCGAGAGTACTCGAGGTTGGCCGTTACGTGACAGCTCTGCAGCGCGAGCGCAAATCTGCGTAAAGGCCTTAACCTGCAGTTCTTGCAATCCATCAACACAATAGCGAGAAGAAAAATCTAGTCCAATCTCGCCAAGGTAAGATGTCTGCTCCATAAGCTCTAGTAGAAGCTCTATATCTTTTTGAGTAACGCGCTCATCAGAGATATACCAGGGGTGCGCTCCAAGTCCCACACGGATGTTGTCTTGCGTAAGCTGAGGAACAAGTTCTAGGTAGTCGTGAGGAGTAACGCCGCAGGCAAAGAAAGCTAATCCGGCGTCATGGGAACTTCTCACTACATTGAGCGGGGAGTCCATAAGGTTGGCATGGACGTGCGCATCAAAGTATCTGAGGTTACTCATGATCAAGCCCTGACAAGTGCAAAATAACGTCTGAGGCAATCATCTGTCCCATAATAGGAGGGTAGTAGGACATAGTTCCTAGCTTGGCAGATTTGCCGGTTGCGCCCTCTGGTGCAAAAACTGGTCGCGCTGGCTCGGGGGAGTAGAGCACACGGAAGTCGGCAAGGCCGCGCTTCTTGGACTCTTTTCTCATGACCCTTGCAAGAGCATCGGTATGCGTTTTTGAAAGCGTAGTGATCTCCAGGAGTTCTGGGTGGATTTTGTTGCCGCCGCCCATGCTGGAGATGAGGTAGATATCGTTTTTCTGACACCACGCAACAACAGCCAATTTGGCAGAAATGGTGTCGATAGCATCAACTACAACATCTGGTTTTGGAAGAGCAGAGAGCTGCTCGTCAACGTTGTCTTTAAGCAAAAACGCGTCAAGTGTGACCACGTGAGCGTCTGGATTAATGTCCAGAATCATCTCTTTGGTAACGTCAACTTTTCTTTTTCCAATGGTGCTTACATAGGCAATAGCCTGTCTATTAAGGTTGGATGCTTCTACTGCATCAGCATCCACTAAAACAAAGGAACCCACACCGCCTCTGGCCAGCGCCTGGACGCAGTTTGAGCCAACGCCGCCAAGCCCTAAGACCATGACGCAGGAATTTTGAATCTGTCCAAGGCGATCCTTTCCCAGGACAAGTTCAAGTCGAGCAGTGGCTTCAGGAATTGTGGCAGACATAGAGCTCCTCATAAAAAGTATCTGCAGATAGTATAGCTTGTTACTTTACCTTCGCTTCAAGAAGTGTAGGCCGATAGTAATTTTAACTAATGGTAAGAAAGCGCCCCATAAGTCGTCTTTTATTAGTAGAATAAATGAAGCAAATTTTGACGATGTTGTCAGCATATGAAAGGCAAGATTACTGTGGAAGAAATGCCCAAAAATTATGATCCTCAGGCAGCTGAGCCTGAGCTCATTGAAAAGTGGATAAAGGCAGATTGTTATGGTCGTAGCAAAGGAACTGAAGACCGTACGGTAGTTATCCCTCCACCAAACGTTACTGGCATCCTTCACATGGGTCATGCCATGGATGACACTATCCAGGACACCTACATTCGTTATTCTCGCATGCGCGGTTACTCAACTCGTTGGATTCTAGGAACTGACCACGCAGGCATTGCAACCCAGACTAAGGTTGATAAGAAGCTTAAGTCAGAGGGTATTTCTCGTCTTGAAATTGGTCGCGAGAAGTTCTTGGATGCTTGCTGGGATTGGACGCGCGAGTACGGCGGAACCATTGTTTCTCAGATTAAGCGCATGGGCTGCTCCATTGATTTTAATGACGAGAAGTTCACTATGTCTCCTGAGTACACTCAGGCTGTTCGCAAGGTCTTTGTTGACTGGTATCATGACCAGCTCATTTATCGCGGAAAGCGCATCGTAAACTGGTGTCCTCATTGCGAGACTTCTATCTCTGACGATGAGGCAGAGTACGCCGACGAGAAGGGCCATCTTTGGTACCTGCGTTACCCGCTCAAAGAGCCTATTAATGGCGTTGAGTACATTACCGTAGCAACTACTCGTCCAGAGACTATGCTGGGCGATACCGGCGTGGCTGTTTCTCCTCAGGATCCAGAAAAGGCAGATCTTGTTGGAAAGACCGTTATTCTGCCTATTGTTGACCGAGAGATTCCAATTTTCTCTGACTGGCACGTTGATGCAGGCTTTGGTACCGGTTTTGTTAAGGTAACTCCAGCTCATGACCCTAATGACTTTGCTATGGGTCAGACTCATAACCTTGAGCAGATCAACATCTTTGATGAGCACGCTGTTGTTGTTGACGGCTACGGTGAGTTTTCTGGTCTTGATAGAGATCAGGCTCGTGAGGCTATTGTTGCTTGGTTTGAAGAGCACGGCCTGCTTGATCATGTTGAAGACCTTGATCACTCCGTTATGCATTGCTACCGCTGCGGCACAACTCTTGAGCCATGGCTCTCTGAGCAGTGGTTTGTTGCCGTTGATAAGCTCAAAGAGCCTGCAGCACAGGTAGTTAAAGACGGTCAGGTTACCTTCCACCCAGAGCGTTGGACTCAGACCTACCTCACTTGGATGGAGAATCTCCGCGACTGGAATATCTCCAGGCAACTTTGGTGGGGACACCGCATTCCTGTGTTCTACTGCGATGATTGTGGCTGGCAGGATGCTCTTATGGAAGACACCGATGTCTGTCCAAAGTGCGGCGGTCATCACGTTCATCAGGATGAGGACGTTCTGGATACCTGGTTCTCTTCTCAGCTGTGGACTTTTGCTACACAGGGTTGGCCAGACCATCCTGAGCAGCTTGAGGGTCACCACCCAACACAGGTTCTGGTAACCGCTCGAGACATCATTGCTCTTTGGGTTGCTCGCATGATTATGAGCTCGCTCTACTTTACCAAAGAGATTCCATTCCACGATGTCTACATCTACGCAACCATTTTGGCTAAGGACGGCAGCCGCATGTCCAAGTCAAAGGGTAATGGCGTAGATCCTATGGACCTGATTGCTAAATATGGCGCAGACGCAATGCGTTATAACCTGCTTACGCTTATTACTAACAACCAGGACGTCAAGTTTGATGCTGTTCTTGATAAGAAGACTCGTGAGCTTATTGAGTCTCCAAGAACTGATCAGGCACGTTCTTTTGTTACTAAGATTTGGAATGCAAGCCGCTTTGTTCAGATGAACCTCGACGGCTACACAGCCGGCATGCCAAAGGCAGAGACACCAGAAGATGCATGGATGTTCTCGCGCCTTGCAAAGGTTGTTGCAGAGACAACTGAGCAGCTTGAGACCTATGGCTTTGGTGAGTATGCCCGCAACATTCAGTCCTTCTTCTGGAATGATGTTTGCGACTGGTATATTGAGCTCTGCAAGGGTCGCCTTCTGGATGGAACTCCTGATCAGCGCCTGCAGGTTCAGCGCAACCTTGTCTTTGTCCTGGATGTCAGCATGAGGCTTTTGCATCCAGCCATGCCATTTGTTACCGAGAGCGTTTGGGATGCCCTTCCTGCATCTGGTCTTTTGAGTCATGACGCAGAGTTCTTGATGATTTCTGAGTGGCCAAATCCAGAGAAGCTTGCTAACTTTGTTGACGAGGCAGCTGAGCATAACTTCTCGCTTGCTAAGATTGTTGTTTCTGCTGTTCGTTCTTCTCGCGCACGTTATAGGCTGTCGCCAAAGACAGACCTTGCTGTTGTGGTTAAAGCTCCAGCACAGGATGTTGCAGCGCTGAAGGAGCAGGCAGCATTCATCCAGAATGTTGGTCGCGTAAGTTCATTTGAGGTTGCTGAGGCTCCTCAGAAGCCCGCTGGTTCTGTCTCTGTCACCGATGCTGGCCTTGAGATGTACGTTGTTCTTGGTGAGCTTGTTGACCTAGCTGCAGAGGCTAAGCGCCTTCAGAAGGACCTTGAGTCCGCACAGAAGGAGCTCTCTGGCGTAGAGCGCACCCTTGCTAATGAGGGTTTTGTTGCTAAAGCAGCGCCTGAAGTTATCGAGAAGAAACGTGCACGCGCAGAAGAACTTACTACGCTTGTTGCTCAGCTAGAGCAGCAGATTGCTGACTTCTCATAGGTAAAACTTGATGCGGTGTAACAGCCGCATCTTGTGTTTAGTACGTGTATGCAGTCCTCTTTAGGTTAGGAACAACATGTCTGAGGTTACATCCGATATCGAGATTGCTCAATCATCCGAGATGCTTCCCATCTTTGAGGTGGCAAAGCATGCGGGTATTCCAGAGGACCTTCTGGAGCCTTATGGTCGCTATAAGGCAAAGCTTGATGCACGTGCTCTGGCAGATAAGCCTCTTCGCGGAAAGCTTGTGCTGGTTACCGCTATTAACCCAACGCCGGCGGGCGAGGGAAAGACTACTACCTCAGTTGGTCTGGCAGATGCTTTGACCAGCTTGGGACAGTCAGCTATGTTGGCCCTTAGAGAGCCTTCTTTGGGACCTGTCTTTGGTGTCAAGGGTGGCGCTGCGGGCGGCGGATATGCCCAGGTAGTTCCTATGGAGGACATTAACCTTCACTTTACTGGCGACTTCCACGCTATTGGCGCTGCAAACAACCTCTGCGCTGCCATGCTGGATAACCATATCAAGCAGGGCAACAGTCTTAACATTGATCCACGTCGTGTTGTGTGGAAGCGCTGCGTAGACATGAATGATCGCCAGCTCAGAAACGTTGTTGACGGCCTTGGCGGCATTGCAGACGGCATGCCAAGACAAGACGGCTTTGATATTACCGTTGCCTCCGAGGTCATGGCTGTATTCTGCCTTGCTTCGGGCATCAAAGACCTTAAAGAGCGCCTGGGCAGAATGGTTATTGCCTACACCTACGATCGCAAGCCTGTTACCGTCAGTGACATTCACGCAGAGGGGGCTATGACCGCACTGCTCAAAGATGCTATTCAGCCTAATCTGGTCCAGACACTTGAGCACACACCTGCTCTTGTCCACGGCGGTCCTTTTGCCAACATTGCTCACGGTTGCAATACGGTTGAGGCAACAAAGACTGCTCTTCGTCTTGCTGATTACGTTGTTACCGAGGCTGGTTTTGGTGCAGACCTTGGTGCCGAGAAGTTCTTGGACATCAAATGCAGAGCTACTGGCCTTGCTCCATCGGCTGTTGTTTTGGTGGCAACCGTTCGTGCTCTTAAGTACAACGGAGGCGTTGCCAAAGCAGATCTTAACCAGCAAAACGTTGATGCGCTTAAAGAGGGCATTCCTAACCTGCTTCGTCACGTTGACAACATCCAGACGGTCTACGGTCTTCCTGTAGTTGTTGCCATCAATGCATTCCCAACAGACACCTCTGAAGAGCTTGCTCTGGTAGAGGAGGAGTGCAAGAAGCGTGGCGTAAATGTAGTGCTGTCTGAGGTTTGGGCAAAAGGTGGAAAGGGTGGTCAAGCTTTGGCAGAAGAGGTCATGCGCCTCTGTCAGACTGAGTCTAAACTCACCTTTGCATACGATGTCAAAGAGTCTTTGAAGCAGAAGATTACTGACATTGCTACCAAGATTTACCACGCTGATGGCGTTGAATTTGCTCCAAGTGCCGCCAAGCAGCTTCAGCAGCTTGAAGAGCTTGGCTTTGGTGAGCTTCCTATTTGTATGGCAAAAACTCAGTACTCATTTACTGATGATCAGACTAAATTGGGTGCTCCAGAAAACTTTAAGATTACTGTGCGAGAAGTTCGTGTTTCTGCAGGTGCTGGCTTTGTAGTCTGCCTTACGGGTTCCATTATGACCATGCCGGGACTTCCAAAGGTTCCTGCTGCAGAGCATATTGATGTTCTTGATGATGGAAGAATTGTGGGTCTTTTCTAATGTCTTATCCCTCTTCACCTGAAGAAGTTGCGTTTACAATCTATAGTGCAGATTCTTATGCTCAACACCTTGCTGCTAAAGAGCCTATTCCTGGTGGCGGTAGTGCTGCCGCTTATGTAGGGGCACTTGCAGTGTCTTTGGCTTCAATGGCTGGTGTGTACGCACAAGGAAAACCTGCCTATGCTCAGCATGAAGATGATCTTGCAAAATACATTGCCCGAGCTGGAGCTCTTCGCCAAGACTTCATGGAGCTTATGGATGAGGACTCTCGCCAGTTTTTGCTGGTTTCCAGCGCGTTTAGTGTGCCTAAAGATGATCCAAAGCGTGCAGAGATTGTTGAGGATGCTCTTAAAGAAGCAGCTCAACCTCCGTTGAAGGTTATGAGAAAAGTGTGCGAGTCCATTGAACTTCTCGAAGAAATGCTTATCAAGGGATCTCGTATGCTTTTATCCGACGTAGGTTGTGGTGCCGCTCTTGCGCGCGGTGCTTTGATTGCAGCTTCTCACACGTTGTTTGTAAACACGCGCTCCATGCATGATACGGCCTATGCTCAAACATTGCTTGATGAGGCAGATAAGCTTCTGGACACCTATGTATCACGAGCTGACGCCGTAAGTGATGCGGTGAGCGCACAGCTGAGACAGGAGGCATAACATGAGCTCAGAGACTCTGTCACAGGAGCTTCGTGGCGCTCCTGTTGCTAAAGCAATAACTGAAAAACTTGCCGCTCAGGTCAAGGAACTTCGCGCTCAAGGCGTAACTCCTAAACTGGTTATTGTTCGCATTGGACAGAAAAGCGATGACCTTACGTATGAGCGTGCGGCTTATATGCGTGCAGAGAAGGTAGGCTTTGAAGTTGAGACCATTGAGCTTCCAGAAGATGCCACACAAGAGCAGGTAAATGCTACGTTTGACCAGGTTTCCTCCGATGCATCGGTACACGGTTGTCTTCCTATGCGTCCATTTCCTGCTGGAATTGATGAGCATGAAGCGCTTCAGCATCTAGCACCAGAAAAAGATGTTGATTGCACAACTGATTCCATGCTGCTGGCAACGCTTTGTGGAACTCCTGGTGCACTGGGGCCTTGCACCGCAGAGGCAGTTCTTGCGCTTCTCGATTTTTACCAGGTACCCCTTGAGGGAGCACCTGTTGCAGTTGTTGGTCGTTCTAACGTTATTGGTCGTCCGGTAGCTGCGCTTTTAAGCGCCAGAAACGCTACGGTGACGATATGTCACAGCAAGACAAAAGACCTTGCTTCCACGCTTAAGCAGGCAGAGGTTGTAGTTGTGGCTGCAGGTCGTGCGCACCTTATTGGAGCTGACTGCGTAAGAGCAGGACAAACCATCGTTGACGTGGGCATTAACTGGGATGAAGATGCTCAAAAGCTTGTTGGCGACGTCAATACAGAGCAGGTAGCGCCACTGGTGAGCGCTTATACTCCCGTTCCTGGCGGTGTAGGCAGCGTAACAACGGCAATTCTTGCTCGCCATGTTGTTGCCGCAGCTCAAAGAACGCTTGCGTAAGAATGAAAGGTAGGTTGCCCCGTGGCAGCAGAGAATAACTATAAAAAGCTTGACCAAGAGCGCGTAAAAGCCGCAGTCACTGAGTTCTTGCTTGCTATTGGCGAGGATCCAGAGCGAGAAGGCCTGCTTGATACGCCAGACCGTGTTGCTCGCGCGTGCGTGGAACTCTTTGGTGGTATGCAGGAAGATCCTGCAGCTCACCTGCGTAAACAGTTCCACGAAGAGGGCAATAAAGAGATGGTTATTGTCCGCGACATTCCTTTCTCGTCTACCTGCGAGCATCACATTTTGCCCTTTGTGGGTAAGGCACACGTCTGCTATATCCCGCAAAATGGCCGCATTACCGGTCTTTCCAAGATTGCTCGCTGCGTCAGCGGGTATTCTCGCCGTCTGCAGGTGCAGGAGCGCCTCACAGGCCAGATTGCAGACGCTATGGTAGAAGAACTTGATCCTCTGGGCGTTTTGGTGGTTATGGAGGCCGAGCACACGTGCATGAGCATGCGCGGCATTAAGGCGTCGGGCGCTTTGACCACCACGTCTGCAGTTCGAGGCATTTTTAAAACTAACGAGAAAACCCGTGCAGAGGCTATGCGTCTGCTTGGTCTATAAGAGGTCTGTGCAATGAGCTATTCCGTTCCTTTTTCTGTGCCTGAACTGAGCTATGAGCAGTCTTTAAAGGTACTTCACGATACAAAGAAGTTTGGCATTCAGCCTTTGCTGGAGAGCGTAGAAGACATGCTCAAAGAGCTGGGCAACCCTGACCTTTGCTTTAAGAGTGTTCAGATTGCGGGCACTAATGGCAAAACGTCTACCTCCAGGTATACGGCGGCCCTCCTTAAGGGAGAGGGTCTCAAGACCGCTCTCTACACCTCTCCCGAGCTCATCAGCTATACCGAGCGCATGGAGATCAATGGCGCCCCTGTTTCTGAGGAAGCCTTTGCTCACGGCGTCTCTGCAGCACAGGTGGCAGGGGAGCGCGTCAACGCTCAGCGAGCTGCCCTTGGCGAGCGCCCTTATGACATCACCGAGTTTGACCTGCTTACGGTTGCGGCCTTGGTTGTCTTTGCCGAGGCAGAGATTGACGTCTGCGTACTTGAGTGCGGTATGGGTGGCAGATGGGACGCAACAAGCGCTGCTCAAAACATCACCTCCGTTGCCATCACGGGCGTTGGCCTGGACCACACGCGCATCCTAGGCGATACCCTCGAGGCCATTGCTGGCGAGAAGGCCGCCATCATCAAGCCTGGTCGAACCTGCGTGCTTGGTGTGGGAACGACAACTCCTCAGAGCGTCCAGGACGTATTCTTGTCCCAGGCAGCTTCTGCAGGCGTTGTCCCAACTCTTCTTGTGGCTGACAAGCCTGAAGACGTTGAAGGAGAGGTTTCTGCTGGTCAGTCGTCTGACTATCCAGAGCTGCCTCACGCACACTTCTTCATTACCAAAAAGCCTAAGAGCATCGGTTTTCCGCTTGAGCTTACGGTTGTCACGCCTCGTGCAACCTACGAAGATCTTGCTGCACTTAAACCAAGCTACCAGGCAGCAAACATTGCTCTGGCAACCTGTTTAGCTGAGGATTTTCTGGGTCGTCCGCTTGATGCAGAAAAAGCGTTTTTCTCCACAACCAGGTGTCCTACACCTGGTAGGTTCCAGCTGCTTCAGCCTAAGCCTTTGGTGCTTATTGACGCAGCTCACAACCCCCAGTCAATCGAGACATTTTTAACTGCTATCCGCTCAATTGAGCCAGAAGTTACTAACCGTCCTTTGCTTTTGACTGCTGTTTTTGCAGATAAAGATGTTAAGGGTATCGCAGAACTTCTCGCCAAAGAGTTCCCTGAGGTAGCGGTAACCCAGACAGATAACGATCGCGCCATGGATGCAGATGAGCTTGCTGAGCTGTACAAAGCCTGCGGCGCTAACGTGGTAGCTGTGTACAGAAGCGTTCCCGAGGCAGTGGACGCATTGCGCGAGAAGGGCTTTGTAGCATGTGGAACAATTTCACTTGCTGGCGAGGTTGCTGCACATTTTAGTGATGCTTTGGTAAAATAAATTTATCTGCGACATTACGCTCCATTTTGAGGCGGTTTGTCGTACGATTTAGGGAGAACAAAAAGCCAGCAGAAGGGGCTGTCAGATGCAGGAGATTCTTGATCAGATTATTACACCTGAGGTACGTATGGTTATTTACCTCATGGTCATTTGCGTCGTAATGCTTTATATCCTTTCCATCATCTACGTTATTCGCGATGCTCAGCGTCGTGGCGCAGAACCTTGGTGGATGTGGGCAGTCATTTCTGTTGTTCCTGTTGTTGGTCTGCTTGCGTACGTTATTCTGCGTCCAAGCAGCTACCTCATTGACCGCGAGGAGCAGGACCTTGATATTGCCCTTCGTGAGCACCAGCTTTCTCACTACGGCATC
>JAGZNE010000122.1:0-1396 GCA_018363825.1 Atopobium sp.
AATCATAGTCTAATTTGGTTCTTTGTTGAAATAAGATTGGATATAATACGTTATATTTTGTTACGATAGTAACGATTAATCGAGAATAACTCTCGAGTAGATTTTTGGTTTCCGGAAGGGGAGTCCACTTATGGTTTCAAAGCAGACTACTATCATCAATGCAACTGGTCTTCACGCTCGTCCAGCATCCGTCTTTGTTTCTGAGGCAAAGAAGTTTGAGAGCAACGTCACCATCAAGAATGTTGACAAGGACTCCGCACCAGTTAACGCTAAGTCCATCATGATGATTCTTGCTGCTGGCCTTGGTACTGGCACCAAGATTGAGATTGCATGCGATGGCGCTGACGAGCAGGCAGCTCTTGACGCTCTTGTTGCTCTTGTTGACAGCGGCTTCGGCGAGTAAGCTAACGGCTTACATACTGTGCATGTTAAGCCCGGCTTTTGCCGGGCTTTTTTCAAAGAGAGGTTAGTATGACATTTGTTGCAACATGGCTCGTAACTACTGTTGCTACGTTGGTGGCCTGCACCTTAATTCCAGGTCTAACTATTGTGGGAGGCTCGTGGGCAGGTCCTATTCTGTTCTCATTAGTACTCGCAGCAGTCAATACGGGCATTAAGCCTGTTGTTAAGCTACTCTCATTGCCTATTAATGTGCTGACCCTAGGTATTTTCTCGCTCTTTATCAATGCTTTTATGCTTGAGCTTTCGAGTTTTATTTCTAGGAATTTGCTGCATGCGGGCGTTGCTATTGATTCTTTAGGCACCGCTATCCTGGGATCAATAGTTATCTCAATTGTCTCTTCAATTGTGATTAGCCTTACTGGTCTGAAGAAGGAGAACCTTTCCTAAGTTCCTTTTGGGCTTTATCAAGCTTGGCAAAACTATCCGAGATAGCAGAGGTAATCTGAGAAATCTGCGATGACTCGGTAATGTTTTCAATTAAAGATGTTGCGGACGCATTGACAAGCGAACTAAGGAGGTCAAAGAAGACTTCTTTGGTTTGCTTTTCTGTTTTAGTGAGCGCAGCAACAACAGGCTGTAAGCTTGCGGGTGAGCTAATAATGTCGCTGAAATAGACTGCTCCGCCTGCCGAAAGGGCATCAAAGAGCTCGTTAGTAAAATGCTCTCGATCAGAGAGGGGGAGTTCTTTATACCAGTTGCTAAACGCTTCATTAATCTTTTTACATTCCAACTGGAAATCATCAGCAAATTCAAACGTATTGCGAGAGACTTGCCATGTAACGCCGTCGTGCGCCAGCATGCCAGACTCGGAGCTTTTTACGATGAGCTTTGGTACAGCAGGATCATCAAAAATCATGCCAACTACACTAAACTCAGGCAAAATTCTGATGTATTTATCTCCAAGCACCTTGTGGGCTGTGGTGGGAAGAATTTC
>JAGZNE010000043.1:0-5081 GCA_018363825.1 Atopobium sp.
ATGCGCTTGTATATGAGGGAGCCATTCAACTGCTCAAAGAGGGCGGTTACGAAGATGCCGTGCTTCTTGAGTTTGGCGAGAAGGGCTATAAGAGTTTCTCGGCATATTCTTTAGTTCACGGAAAAGGCCAAGGTGACCAGTTTGTGTGGTCTGATCCTGCTCCAGCAGGGGAGCTTGAGCCACTTCTGTAATGAAAAAGCTGCGTTCATTGAAATTTCTGGGCGCTCTAGGCACGTAATTGCACTAAAGTTCTAAAGCTGATAAAAATTGGACCTGAAGTAGCAAGTCCAAACACATACCTTCGAGAGATAGAGACTTATGCGTCAAGACAACATCAGAAATATTGCTATCATCGCCCACGTTGACCACGGTAAAACCACCATGGTTGACCAGATGCTTAAGGCAACCGATGCATTCCGCGAGAACCAGCAGGTTCAAGAGAGAATTCTGGACTCCAACGATCAGGAGCGTGAGCGCGGAATTACTATTCTGGCAAAGAATATCTCTATTGAGTACAAGGGCGTCAAGATCAACGTTATTGATACCCCTGGCCACGCTGACTTTGGCGGCGAGGTAGAGCGTGTTTTGAAGATGGCTGACGGTGCACTTCTGCTGGTTGACGCAGCCGAGGGCCCTATGCCACAGACCCGCTTTGTTCTGCGTCACGCCATTGATGCAGGTCTTTCTATCATGATGGTTGTCAACAAGATTGACCGTGACGGCGCTCGTCCAGAGGCTGTTGTCAACGATTCTCTTGATCTGATGATGGACCTCGGCGCAACTGATGAGCAGCTTGAGTTCACCATGGAGCACGTCATCTTTGCTTCTGGTGTTAATGGTTACGCTCGCCTTGATCCAAATGATGACAACGACAACATGTTCCCTCTTCTTGACATGATTATTGATGGTCTTCCAGCTCCAGATGTTGATATTGACGGACCTCTTGCTATGCAGTGCGTCACCATCGATCACTCCGACTACCTGGGCCGCATTGGTATTGGCCGTGTCTATTCCGGAACCGTTCATACTGGCGACAAGATTCTTGTTGTCAAAAACGATGGTTCTCGCGCCATGAGCCAGGTCAAGCAGCTGTTCACCTTTGACTACCTTGGCCGTAAGGAGTGCAGCGAGGTTGACGCAGGTGATATTGCGGCAATCGTTGGCGTTGATAACACCGATATTGGTGACGTCTACACTGATCCAGAGAACCCTGTTGAGCTGGATCCAATTGAGATTGATCCACCAACCCTTTCCATTATTTTTGAGCCTTCTACCTCGCCACTTGTTGGTCGCGAGGGAGACATTGTTGGTGGCCGCCAGCTCAAAGAGCGCCTGATGACAGAGCGCGAGAATAACGTCACCATGCGCATCGAGGAGCTTCCTGATAAGACGGGTATTGAGGTTTCTGGTCGTGGTATTTTGCACCTCTCCGTTCTTATGGAGAGCATGCGTCGTGAAGGCTTTGAATTCCAGGTTGGGCGTCCTCGCGTTCTGTTCAAGAAGGACGCTCAGGGCCACACGCTTGAGCCTATTGAGCAAGCTGTTGTTGAGTGCAATCCAGAGTATGCCGGCAAGGTCATTGAGGTCTTTGGTAACGTTGGTGGCACCATGTCCATCATGGACACCGGCGAGACTCAGACTCACCTTGAGTTCAAGATTCCAACCCGCGGCATCATGGGCCTCAAGACGCGCGTCATGAACGTCACCCACGGTGACGCCGTCTTCTACCATACCTTCCTTGAGTACGGTCCTTTTGCAGGTGATATTGGTAGTCGCCAGAACGGCGCCATGATTTCCATGTCCACCGAGAAGGCTGTTGCCTACGCACTTGGTACCCTTCAGGAACGCGGCCAGCTCTTTGTTTCTCCAGGTGTTGAGTGCTACGAGGGCATGCTGGTTGGCGAGCGTTCAAGGCCAGGCGACATGGTTGTTAACATTGCGCGCACCAAGTCTTTGGGCAACCAGAGGTCTTCAACTGCAGATATTTCAGTTCAGTTGACTCCTCCACGCCTGTTTACGCTGGAAGAGGCTCTGGAGTATATCATGGACGACGAGCTTGTTGAGATTACGCCACAAAACATCCGCATGCGTAAGCGTATTCTTTCCGAGACTGAGCGCCGTAAGTGGGCAGTCCGTAACGGTATGGTCAAGAAGTAACAGCGTCGTTTACAGACAGTCAATCTGGCGAGAAAAACTTGCAGCCGCAAGGGTTTCTCGCCAGTTTTTGTTTTAGGTGGATTTTAAATAAAGCGCTGGTAAACAGCATGCGAGAGCGATGTAAAACCGTTTAAAACCGCCCAAAACCGCCCGATTGTGAGCGAATGCTACTTTGATGGAGTATTTTGCTCAGGCTGCTTACCTGGCTTTTGAGTTTTGTAACGAAGCTTGTTAACACTGCGCATTACGTGCGGCGTAAGGTCAACGTCGGCCGGAGAAAGTACGTTGTACTTGAGCGACCAACGCCTCAGGCAAACGGTAACAGCAACGCAGACAACGGCTGCCCAGATTTTGGTGACTCCAGCGTAGGAAACAAGTGCCCAATATGAGGTGGCGCCAGCAACTGCGCAAAACGCGTAGAGATTGCTTCGTTGGAAAATACGAGGGATATCGCCAAGAAATACGTCGCGAAGCATACCGCCACCAACGCCCGTAATGCTTCCCATCAGAATGACTGAGAAGGGGAGCAGGTGATATACCAGGGCCTTATCGGTACCAACCACAGCGAAGAGGCCAACAGAGATAATGTCGGTCCACTCAAGCATGCGAGGGAATCTATCAAGCGGCTCAGGGAACATAAACAGCAAAATGGCGGTAAAAACGGCAGCCGGAATGGCGTAGGGCGAGTTGAGCATGTAGACGCCGCCTTCTTGCATCATGACGTCCCTGATAAGCCCGCCGCCCAGACCACCTAAAAGGCCAAGACCCACAAAGCCTACAAGATCCAAGTGACGGTCTCTTGCAACCAAAATTCCCGAGATTGCACCAATAATTACCGTTAGAAGGTCTAGCCAGTAGGGGATGCCCACAGAAATTGCATCTGTGCCATACGGCGAGAAAAACGGTGGCATCCATACCTCCTACTGGTGTTTTTGTTTTTATTAGTATGACAATACTACACAAGTATTAAAAATACACAGAACTTCTCGCCCTATATTGGTAAGAAATCCGCTATACTGTCCCGTGCGGTTTTATATGGAGAGTTGTCCGAGTGGCCGAAGGAGCACGATTGGAAATCGTGTAGGCGTCTAAAGCGTCTCCAGGGTTCAAATCCCTGACTCTCCGCCAGAATTTTCACGGCGCCTACGGGCGCCGTTTCACCCTTCGGAGGGGTGGCAGAGTGGTTGAATGCGGCGGTCTCGAAAACCGTTTACCCCTTCTAGGGGTACGAGGGTTCGAATCCCTCCTCCTCCGCCATTTAACATTTTCATTTGATTAATTGTTACCAATAAAGATATATTTATTTTTCGATTTTATATAGAATGTTTAGGCTTTGTAATTCGATGTCATCTTTTTTGACACGAGGGGAGAGTTAAATGGCTGTTTCAGCAGATGAGTTGAATGGCTACAGGCGCGATCGCTACTTTGCACGCTCCTGGGCACTTCTGACTTTGGAAAAGGGTTGGTGGAAGCCTGTCCTTATTATGGCTCTGTTTGGTCTTATTCCAGTTGTCGGAATTCTTGCACTTGTTGGCTATGCACTTGAGACTGCACGCGTAACTGCATGGGGCATCAACGCTGGTCCAAAGCAGAAAGACCTTAAGTTTGGTACCTATATTGTTACCGGCTTCAAGGCAGTTGTTATTGCACTTGCATTTGGTCTGGCATACAGCATTGCTACTGGAATTCTTTCTTTCATTCCAGTTATCAATCTGATTCTTATCCCAGTCTTTATTGTTGCAGCATTTGTTTATCCACTGTGCATCAATGTTATTCAGGTTCGCGCATCAGTTTATGGTCGCATCTCTGCAGGTTTTGCTTTTAAGAACATCTTTGAGATGATCAAGCATGACATGGGCGGTCTGTTCCGTATCTTTGGTATGGGCATTGTGCTTGGCATTGCTACCTCACTTATTATGGGCATCATCGGCGGTAGCGCTGCAATTAGCATGATTGTTAACATTGGCACTCAGGCTTTAACCATTGCAAGAACTCAGAACGTTACCGACCAGAGCCAGGTTGGTCTTATCATGCTTGCCCTGCTTGCACGTGGCGTCATTCAGATGGGACCAATTTTCCTGATTATTGGCTATATTGGTAACGTTGTTGGTCTTATCGTTATGCTTCTTATGCAGAACGCAATCGCTCTTTGGATGCGTCAGTTCAATGTTCCTGCATGGGGACAGAGCAACGATCCACTGCCACCATTCATTAACGATCCTCGTGATGGCGCAGCCGCTACGTATGCAGCTCCAGCACCAGTTGCTCCTACTGCACCAGCAGCAACCGCTGCCCCTGCAGCAGCGCCTGTTGCTGTTCCTGTTGCAGCACCAGTAGCAGCCCCAGCTCCAGCAGCCCCTGCAGCGCCTGCTGCCCCAGTTGCTGCTCCAGCTCCAGTTGTACCTGCAGCGCCTGTTGCGGCTCCAGCTGAGCCTGTTGCGGCTCCAGTAGCACCTGCTGCACCAGTGGCTCCTGTCGCTCCAGCTGCACCTGCTGCACCAGTGGCTCCTGCTGCTCCAGCAGCACCTGCAGCACCTGTTGCACCTGCGGCACCAGTCGCACCTGTTGTTCCTGCGGCTTCTGCGGCACCAGTTGCACCTGTTGCGCCAGCAGCACCTGTAGCGCCAGAGGTTCCTGTCGCTCCCGCAGCTCCAGAGCCTGCACCTGCTTCGACTGTTGTTGTTGAGCCAATTATCCCAACAACTCCAGAGGCTCCTGAGGCACCAGCTGCTCCAGCAGACGCACCAACTCAGAATCCTGAGGGACCTGCAGCTCAGTAAAGTAGAGCACATATAAAAGAGACGGCCATCATGCAGATTGTGTGATGGTCGTTTTTCTTTTTCAATCCCATGTTTTTAAAATTGCGCGAGTGACCACGCCTTAGAAAGATTCGCGTCAGATAGTTGCAAGTTTAGAGGTAAATA
>JAGZNE010000043.1:5102-16833 GCA_018363825.1 Atopobium sp.
TTAAGCTTTATATGTGGACTGCATGTGAGAAAGTTTGTGGGTCAGTTTCGTATTTGAGCATTTATGTGGTATGATGCTTGGTCGAACTTTCCTGCTTCGGGTGCACCTTCACTTCCCGAAGCCATTAGCCCAGAGGAGGTGACAATATGAAGGCCTATGAACTGCTGTTTTTTGTTGACCCGGCTTCCACCGAGGAAGTCCGCGCTGGTGTAATGAAGCGTATTGACGTTGCTATCACCACTGACGGCGGAGTAGTCGACAGCGTCGAGGATTGGGGTAAGCGTAAGCTTGCTTTTGAGATCGACGATCTTACCGAGGGTGACTATACCCTCATCAATTTCCATGCAGATCCAACGCAGATTGCAGAGCTCGATCGAGTCCTGCGAATTAATGATGCTGTTAAGCGTCACATGATCGTGCGTCGAGTCGATAAGGACTAAGTCCTTGTAATGGAAAAGTGGAATTATTCCACGATGAGAGGTAGTGAGATTTATGAGTATTAACAGGGTTAACATTTCGGGCAACCTGACCCGTGACCCGGAGCTTCGCTCCACAGCAGGCGGTACCCAGATTCTATCCTTCGGCGTTGCGGTTAACGATCGTCGCAGGAACCAGCAGACCGGTGAGTGGGAAGATGTTCCCAATTTCGTTGACTGCGTAGTATTTGGACAGCGTGCTGAAGCACTTTCCCGCTTCCTCTCCAAGGGTTCGAAGGTTGCTATTGAAGGCAAACTTCGTTTCAGCTCCTGGGAGACGAAGGAAGGACAGCGTCGCAGCAAGCTTGAAGTTGTTGTTGATGAGGTCGAGTTCCTTTCTAGGAATCAGCAGGGTGGAGCCCCTATGTCACAGGGTGCACCATCTTATGCAACTCCAACTCCACAGGCACCCGCTCCCGTTCCGGCTCCGCCAGACGAGGAGTTCTACGATGCTGATATTCCGTTTTAAACGTCAGACAGCAACACAGACGTTACTGTCATCTGAAAGGTAAAAGACATGGCTCAGCAGAAACAAGATTTCCAGCGCCAGCCGCGTCGCAAGTATTGCCAGTTCTGCAAGGAGGAGACTGAGTTCATCGATTACAAAGATACTCAGCTTCTTCGTAAGTACATGACCGACCGTGGCAAGATTAAGCCTCGTCGCGTCACTGGCACCTGCACGCAGCACCAGCACGACATTGCACTTGCTATCAAGCGCGCACGCGAGATGGCACTTCTGCCCTACACTGTCCCTGTGGTTTCCAGCCGCGGTGGCCGTAGTCGCGGATAACCTATCTGTTCTTCAGGTAGAGTTGGTTAGCAATGGATAGACCGGATTCAAATATTCCTCAGGCACCTGAAGGGTATTCTCGCCCAGAGAGTAGCCCACAGAATTTTGCTGGTCCAAGCAACCAAAACGGAGGCAAGCCGCGTCCGTTTGAAGCTCCAACCTACAAGCAAGGCTTTGTTCTTTGCGTTGTTGGCGGAGTAATTACCGGACTCCTTTCTTTTATTGGAGCAGCTTTGGTTGCGTATGGCATGGTAATTGCTGTCTATTGCAAAAAAGGGCACGGATGGTTTGGTCCTGCTATTACTTCAGTACTTGTTACGGGTGTAGCAGCTTATTTGCTCTCGGGACCAACGGAGGCGGCTACTTCAGTTACCGCTTGTGCACTTGCTCTTGGAGTTGGCTACGCTTTTGCAACAGAGAAACTCACCGTTGGTGTTGGGTCTCTTCTTGTAGGAGCAACGGCTTTGGCACTTCTAGGATATGACGCGTTCTTTGCCGCAATGGCAGGAACAACTCTTCCCGAGCTTGCTCAGAACGTATTTAATCAATACGCCTCGCAGGTCTCAGGTGCTTCTCCAGAGATCCAAGAAGGTCTTTCAACAGCAAAGGCACTCTTTATGCTCTTTTGGCCAACCAGCTATACCGGCATGGCGCTTTTATATTTTGTAATTGCGCGTTTTGGAGCTCGAACAGTGTATAAAGCACTGACAAGAGACCCACAAAAATTGCCACAGTTCCAGCTGATGGACGTTCCATTTTGGATGTGTGCTCTTACCGTGGCTAACTTGTTTGTGTATGCACTTTCAAGCACCATCTTGTCTGCACAAGACATACTTCAGCTTATTACGCTGAATGTGTTTATGGCTCTTAGAGTTGTGTTTGCTCTTCAGGGCCTTGCAGTGCTCACATGGTTTGTGCGCGAGAAGCACTTCTCGCCAGCACTTTCTCTGTCACTGTTTGTATTAGCAGGCATGTTAGAAGTTCAGTTAGGCGTTATGGCTCTCGTAGGACTTATTGACGCCTGGGTAAACTTCCGAAAGCTTGACCGCTCAGGAAACCAGGATTCAGAGCCTACGATAAACAACAACTAGTCGATACCATCGACTCATCAAAGGAGTTTCCCATGAAAGTTATTCTCTTGGGCGAGCTTCGCGGTAAGGGCGGCGAAGGCGACATCGTAGAGGTCGCACAGGGTTATGCGGAGAACTTCCTGTTCCCCAACAAGATTGCCCAGCCTGCTACACCGGGTAACATCAAGCAGCTTGAGGAGCGTCGTCACAATATCGCTAAGCGCGAAGAGCAGCGTATTGCTGACGCAAATGCTACCAAGGCAGCTCTTGATGGCAAGCTCGTAACTGTTGACGCTCGCATTGGCGAGGAGGGCCAGCTCTTTGGCTCCGTCACCACCGCTCAGATTGCTGACGCAATCGAGGCACAGCTCAACGTCACCGTTGATCGTAAGCGCATTGCTCGTAGCGCTGCTATCAAGACCGCTGGTCGCCACAATGTCACCATTGAGCTTTACCGTGACATCACCGCTACCGTCGTTGTTCTTGTTGGCGAGGACGATGCTGCTCCTGCAGAGGAGGAGACCGAGGAGGTCGCCGCTGAGGCAACCGTCGAGGTTGAGGTTGAGTCCGCAGAGTAGTTTTATGCATGCATAAAACACTGTTCTCCTGCATTTTTTGGTGGTTTATACAATTTCTGCAGTTTTCTACAGATTTGTAAGCTTTTAGAAAAAGCAAGGCCATCTTAAAAGAATGGAATGTTTGTTCGAACCACCCCTTTGTGAAACATAACAAAGGGGTGGTCTTTTTATGTGTAGACAGAACGGTATATTTTCTTATACTCTACCTGCGGTTATTCAAAATGTTATGTAAAACATATTCACTTAACCTGCGGAATTGTAATTTGATTTGTATAAATGCAGATAAGCAATTGTGTAGAAAATACCACGTGTCGAAAAAAGTCTAAAAAATGTTGAAAACGTTGAAAACTCAAGGAAATCCCGCTCAGGGTATGCGAGTTTTGGAAAATTGTGTTGAAGACTTAACTTTTCGAATTTTGCAAGCCAAAATGACTCTTTATTTTTTTGAAAAGTACACTACTATTCAGATTCATTCCCAAAAAACATGATTGGAAAAGACGATGGCACAAGACTCGTTTGAGATGAATCCTACGCAATTGACGGCCCTAGAGAACGCCTCTATGCCACAAGATTCTGATGCCGAGTTTTCCATTCTTTCTGCAATGATTCTTTCGGAAGAAATCAGAGGAGAGTGCCTCATTAGGCTTTCTTCCGAGGATTTCTATATTCCATCCAATCAAATTATTTTTGAGGCAATTAAGTCTCTGTTTGACAATAACAAGCCAGTAGATGTCATTTCGCTTGCAGACCACCTTAAGAGTAACGGCAAGTTTGAGCGCGCTGGAGGAGCTGTCCGTTTAGCAGAGCTTGGAAACAACCCACTTGCTATGGTTGGTTGGGAAAACCACGCCGTTATGCTGCACCGTGATACTACGCTCAGAAAGATGATTAGTGCTTCTGCAAAGATTTCTGCGCTTGCCTACAACGCTCCAGAAGATACAAAAGAAGTAGTTGACCAGGCAGAGAAGCTCATTTTTGATGTAACCAACAGAGATGTTCAGCAGTCTGAGCAGGGCATTGAAGACATCATGACTGATCTCTTTGAAGAGCTTCAGCAAAATGCTGGTAAAGATGCGTCGGAGTTGGGTGTCCAAACTGGATTTGCAACCCTAGATAACCTCTTCCAAGGTCTTCGTCCTGGTCAGATGGTTGTTATCGGCGCTCGTCCTGGTGTTGGTAAGACTTCTTTTGCTCTCAGCATGGCTTATAACGCTGCAGTTTCCGGTGCAACTGTTGCGCTCTTCTCGCTTGAGATGAGCAAGATTGAGATTGCGCAGAGGCTGTTGGCTTCTGAATCAAAGGTTGATTTGCAGACCATCCGTTCTTCCAACATCAGAAATGAGCAGTGGCCTACCCTTCTGGAGGCAGCAGAGCGCATTTCTCGCCTTAAAATCATCGTTGACGATACTCCAGGCACAACAGTCACAGAAATCCGCGCAAAAGCCCGCAGAATGCTTAATAAAGCCGAGAAAGGCGTCATTATCATCGACTACCTCCAGCTGCTGTCTCCTCCAGCCGAGAAGGGCCGTGCAGACAGTCGTGCAACTGAGGTTTCTGAGATGTCTCGTGGCATTAAGATTATGGCCAAAGACCTCAAGGCGCCTGTTATTGCACTTTCTCAGCTCAATCGTACGCTTGAGAACAGAAACGGCAAGCGTCCACAGCTTTCTGACCTGCGTGAGTCCGGCGCAATCGAGCAGGATGCAGATATTGTTTTGCTGCTTGACCGCTCACTGAGCGATGAAGAAGCCGCACGAGATGACCGTCCTGATAAAGACGTTACCAACATCATTGTTGCAAAGAACCGTGCAGGTGCTCTGAGGGATGTTCCTGTTATGTTTATGCCAACATCCACCAAGTTTGTTGAGATCTACCAGGGAAATAATTACTCAGAAAGTGAAGCCGCACAGTACGCTGCGATGGCAAACCCCGCGCATTAATCGTTTCTTATGTGTGACAAAACCTCTGCGCTTCTGTGCTTTTGCGAGCGGTATTAGATATACTTATGAAGCAACCCCTAAAGAGGTTGCAACCGTCATGTAATGGTCGTGTTTGTAGATAGCTGCGATAGGGGAGAACTTATGCCAGCTTCCGTACTTGTTGGTGCTCAGTGGGGAGACGAGGGTAAGGGTAAAGTTACCGACCTCATTTCCGGAGATTTTGACGTTGTTTGCCGTTATGCAGGTGGTGCAAATGCGGGACACACGGTAATTGCTGGAGACACAAAGCTTGCACTTCACCAGGTTCCATCTGGCGTTATGTACGAGAATACCTATCCAGTTATTGGTAATGGCTGCATTGTTGACCCAGAGGTTCTTCTCGGCGAGATTGACATGCTGGAGAGCAAGGGTATTTCCTGCGACCTGCTTAAGATTTCCGGCAACGCCCACATTGTTATGCCTTATCACAAAGATCTTGATGGCGTACACGAGAAAAAGCTGGGTAAGAACCTTATTGGTACCACCAAGCGCGGTGTCGGCCCAACGTATATGGACAAGATGAACCGCACTGGCCTGCGTATCCAGGACATGCTTGACGAGAAGATCTTCCGCAAGAAGCTTGAAGCTGCACTTGAGTACACCAATCCAATCTTGAGCCTTGTGTATGGCCTTCCAACCTATACCGTTGACCAGATTTGCGAGACTTACCTGCCTTATGCAGATCGCATTCGTCCTTACATTGTTGAGTCTTCTCTCTTCCTCAACGAAGAGCTTGAGGCTGGCAAGAACATTCTCTTCGAGGGTGCTCAGGCAACCATGCTTGATATTGACCACGGCACCTATCCATTTGTTACCTCTTCTAGCTGCACTGCTGGTGGCGCAGTAACTGGTTCTGGCGTTGGTCCAACCAACATTGACCGCGTCCTGGGCATTGCAAAGGCATACCTCACACGCGTTGGCTCTGGTCCATTCCCAACAGAGCTCTTTGACGAGACGGGCGATCTTCTCGGCGAAGTTGGCCATGAGTACGGCGTTACTACTGGCCGTAAGCGTCGCTGCGGCTGGTACGACGCAGTAGTTGTTAACTACGCAGCTCGCATCAATGGCCTCACTGACCTTGCAATCACTAAGCTTGACGTCCTTGGTTGCCTGGACGAGATTAAGGTATGCGTTGCTTATGAGTGCGACGGCAAGATTTACAAGACCGTCCCAGAGCACCAGAGCGTCTTCTATCACGCAAAGCCTGTGTACGAGACTCTTCCTGGTTGGAAGTGCGACATTTCTAACGTTCGAAACTTCTACCAGCTGCCTCGTGAGGCTAAGGACTACATTGATTTCCTGGAGCAACTTGCTGGTGTACGCGTTTCTATCATCACCGTTGGTCCAGATCGCGAGCAGACAATCGACCGCTACTGGAGGTAACCCGTGGCGTCTTCGGACTGCTCAACTTTTGCAATAGTTTGCGATAACCCCTGTGGGCTTGAAGCTTCCCAGCTTGAAGCTCTGGGGGTTTCTGTAATACCTGGAGCTTTGAGTTCAGATGCTGATCAGGTGGGCGAGTTTTACCGAGGCATTATTGAGTCAGGAGCTCAAAAGATCCTCTCGCTCCATGTGTATGCAGATTTTTCTGACTCTCTGCTTACGGCAAAAAAGGCTTGTCAGAACAATCCTGATATTTCAAGCTCAATTTGCCTGGTAGATAGCGGAAATATGCCCACTGCTATGGGAATCATGCTTGAGCGCTTAAGTGTGGCAAGAAAGTCTGGAGCTTCATTTGAAGCTGCTTGCGCGTATGCACAAGAGCTTGCTGAGGTAGTTGCCACAATGTACATTGCAATGAACAAGGTTGTCCTTCATAAAAGCAAGGACAAACGCCCCAGGCTTTCGTTGCGACTTCGACTTGAGCGTTTGCATAGGCGCATCTCAAACGATATGTATCTGTATCGTTTGGTTGGCGGAAAATGTACAGAAGTGGCTCGCTCATCAGATTTTACCGATCTAGCAGCAAGAATTTCTCGCCTTATGAGCGCGTGTTTTGTAAAGCGTGGCGAGCTCAAATATGTAGTAATTTCAAGTGGCGAGAAACGCATACAAAAGCATCTCAAAAAGCCACTTAAAACTAATGAATATGATGCAGAATGTATTGCAGAAAGACTTGTTTCTCCCGAGTTTAAAAAGAGCCTGGGAGAAGGTTCTGTTGGCGTTGCTTGTATCCCAAAGGCGTTGTATCAGAAGGCTGGAGTACTTATGAATGACACCGTTGATATTTTGTTGCTTGGTGCGGGTGGTCGCGAGCATGCGCTCCTGACAAAGCTACAGGAGTCTCCGCGCGCAGGAAAAATTTACGTTGCTCCAGGTAATGGTGGCATGGCTGCTCAGGCAGAAGTTGCTCCTATTGATCAAAACAATCCTGATGATGTTGTCGCGTTTGCCAAGGAAAAGGGCATTGGCCTGGTAGTTATTGGCCCCGAGGCGCCTCTTGTTGTGGGTGTTGCAGATGCTGTTCGTCAAGCTGGTATTGCATGCTTTGGTCCTAACCAGAATGCAGCCCAGATGGAAGGCTCAAAGGCGTTTGCCAAGGGCGTTATGGAGCGAGCAAACGTTCCAACTGCTGCATGGAAGTCTTTTACCGATCAAGCGTCTTGTGAGGCGTATGTTAACCAGATTGGCGCTCCTGTAGTTGTTAAAGCAGACGGTCTTGCCGCAGGTAAGGGCGTTATCGTTGCAACTGAGCTTGAGCAGGCTCTTGAGGGTGTTCGCGAGTGCTTCTCCGGCCATTTTGGTGATGCGGGAGCAACCGTTGTTGTTGAGGAGTTCCTCGAGGGACCAGAGTGCTCGCTGCTTGCGTTGACCGATGGAACGTACGTTGTTCCGCTGGCGACAGCTCAGGATCACAAGCGCGCTTACGATGACGATAAGGGTCCCAACACTGGTGGCATGGGCGTCTATTCTCCTGTTCCTTTTGTGACCGACGAAGAGCTTTCTCAGATGATTGCCATTGAGCAGCGCGTTGTTGACCAGCTCAAAAAAGAGGGCATTAACTATTCTGGCTGCCTTTATGGTGGATTTATGCTGACCAAAGACGGCCCTAAGGTTCTTGAATTTAACGCTCGCTTTGGCGATCCAGAGACTCAGGTTGTACTGCCTCGCCTCCAGGGCGATTTGGTTTCGATTTTGATGGCTTGCGATAACGGTACCCTCCGTCATCAGCAGGTTTCCTGGTCCGATACAGTGGCTGTTTCTGTTGTTCTGGCAAGCGCCGGATATCCTGGTTCTTACGAGAAGGGCAAGGAGATTATCGGTATTGAGGCTGCTCAGCAGCTTGAGGGCGTTTCTGTTTATCACGCCGGAACTGCTCAGACCGAGGACGGAAAGATTGTCACAGCAGGCGGCCGCGTGCTCAACGTCACTGCGCTTGCACCAACCTTTGAGGAAGCTCGCGCTCGTGCATATGAGGCCTGCGACCTTATTAACTTTGAAGGCAAGCAGCTCAGGCACGATATTGGACTTAAGGCTCTTCAAGGTCGTCCAGAAAAATAGTTAGGTTAGCGCTTATGGCAAATCAAAATGACGAGAAAACCAACGTGCAGGACGGCGCTTGGAACAGCAATCAGACCAGCGCTCAGTTTAACGACGTGTTTGATGACATGCAGTCTACTGAGCCAGAGATTCTCGACGCTGACATGCAGGTAACTCCAGAGGTATTTGACTCTGCTCGTAATGATTTGCACTCAGCGGTTAATTCGCTTACTTATGATGGAGAGCGTGTTGCTGTGGGTGATGCCGCCTATCATCATTCAGGTGAGCCACAAAAACGCAGCTTTGTCGCAGGTACAGAAGATGCACGCGACGCTTCTCTGGAAGAAAAGCCTCTCTCTGAAGATACCGTTTGGGTTGGTCGCATTTTTGACGTGAATCGTCTTCGCGTTTCTCTCCCTGATGGACGTACTGCTCTTCGCGATGTTGTGCGTCATCCAGGAGCTGTGGCTATTGTTGCGCTGACTGATGAGGGAAGAATTTGCCTGGTTCGTCAGTATCGAACTGCGCTTGGTCGTGTAACAGTTGAGCTACCTGCGGGAAAGCTTGACCCAGGTGAGGACCCTCTGGATTGTGCCCATCGTGAGCTGCTGGAAGAGACAGGAATGAAGGCGGGGAAGATGGCTTTTCTCACCACCACTGCTACTTCCGATGGCTTTACCGACGAGCTTATTCACCTTTACATGGCAACTGAGCTGACCTTTGAGGGGTCAGACCCAGATGCTGACGAATTCATTAACGTTGATCTTGTTCCATTATCTGAGCTGGTAGATGCTGTTCTCGACGGCAAAATCGAGGATGCAAAGACTATCATTGGAGCTCTTATCTGCGATTCAATTTCACACCGATTGCCTATGGAGTAATTACGCATGCTTGACCGTTCTTCTCGCCCTGTACCTGGTAACAACGCCCCTGGCAAACATCGAAAATCGCTGTTTGCCAGTTTTCTTTCTTATTACGCTCCGCAAAAGCACCTGTTCATTCTGGACACTATCTGCGCCATCATTTTGGCTTGCATCGAGCTGGCGTTCCCTCAAATTCTACGATTGCTCACAAAGGGACTGTTTACGCAGGGTAAAGATGCCATCCTTGGCAGCCTGGTATTTATTGCCGTCGGCCTTGTCGTGATGTATTTTGTCCACTTTCTGTGCCGCTACTTTGTTATTAGCTGGGGACACATCATGGGCGCCCGCATGGAAAGCAAGATGCGAGAGGATCTGTTTGACGCATACGAGCGCATGAGTTTCTCGTATTATGATCGCCACAAGACAGGCGACCTGATGAGTCGCCTGGTATCTGACTTGTTCGACATTTCTGAGACGGCGCACCACGGTCCCGAGTATCTGATTATTGGCTTGCTTGAGATTGCCGGCTCTTTTGTTATTCTGGCTTTTATTAATGTGCCTCTTACGCTGGTGCTTGCTGGAATTGCCGCTGCGTTAGTGGTGTTCAATTTCTTTGCCAACATGCACATGCGCGGTATTTTTAAAGAGAACCGCATGCGCATTTCCGACGTAAATACCCAGCTAGAAGATTCGCTTTCTGGTATCCGCGTGGTTAAGGGCTTTGCGGCAGAAGATCACGAGCGCAAGAAATTTAGAGCAAGTAACTCGGCATACTTAGACTCCAAGGCCAATATGTACCAGGCCATGGGTAGGTACCAAGCTGCCATCTCGGGCATGATGGGCGTTTTGAACACTGTTGTGTTGGTTTTGGGCGGTTGGATGATTGCTCAGGGTCAGATGCAAGCCATTGACCTGGCTACGTATGCGCTCTACATCTCGTTGTTCACCACTCCAATCATGAACATTCTGAACTTTACTGAGACGTTCCAGAAGGGTCTTGCGGGCTTTAAGCGTTTCTCGGAAATTCTTGAAACTCAGCCAGATATTCAAGATGCGCCTGATGCTCACGATATTCAGATTACTGCTGGCGATATCATCTACCAGGACGTTCATTTTTCTTACAACAACGCCGAAGACGTTATCGACGGCTTGAACCTTCATATTGAGAGCGGAAAAACTGTTGCGCTGGTTGGACCTTCAGGTGGAGGCAAGTCCACTACCTGCGCTTTATTGCCACGCTTTTATGATGTTACAAGCGGAAGCATCACCATTGACGGCCAGGATATTCGCTCCGTTACGCAGCATAGTTTGCGCTCGGCAATTGGTATGGTCCAGCAGGACGTGTATCTCTTTGACGGCACCATTGCGGAGAACATTGCATACGGTTGCCCTGAAGCTTCCGCAGCCGATATTGCGCTTGCCGCAAAGCGTGCGAACATCTCCGAGTATATCGAGTCGTTGCCTGATGGATATGACACGCAGGTTGGACAGCGTGGAACAAGGCTTTCTGGCGGACAAAAGCAGCGCATTTCCATTGCGCGCGTGTTCCTCAAGAACCCTCCACTGCTCATCCTAGATGAGGCTACTTCTGCTTTGGACAACGAGTCCGAGCGTGCAGTTCAGGAATCCCTTTCTGAGCTGGCAAAGAATAGAACCACGCTGGTCATTGCTCATCGACTTTCGACAATTATGGGCGCTGATGAGATTATTACCATCAACCACGGTCGTGCAGTTGAGCGCGGAACCCACGATGAGCTGCTAGAAAAGGGCGGAATCTACGCTCATTACTATCAAATGCAGTTTGGTGGTGCGCCAAATCTCGCAAGGCGGTAAAATAGAGCATTAGGTGCTTTGCGAAACGCGATTTGCAGCTTGCAGTTTGCAAACCGACGGCTCGTAACCAAAGATCAAAAGTCAACGCATCGCACGCCTTGAAAGCGTGTTTATGCAGGTTGAATGAGAGAGCTACATGGCTAAAGATGATGCAGAACGTTCACGCTTCGCGCGCCGCCAGAAGGGCGCGCTTGACGCTGACGCAGCTGAAGAGTTGTTTACCAAGGTAGACGAGACAGGTCATCCTAACGAGGAGCGCGCAGCTTTAGAGCGTGCTCGCAGGCAGGGCGGAGCTGCAGCGGTAGACGTTGACCCGCTCTCGGGATCTGATCCTTCGGGCTCAAATATCGAGAAGGTCATTACAAAGACAGCAGTCCTTTTTGTCCTGATTTTCCTGGTAATTGTTGTTCTTATGCAGGTTTCTTGCGGTGTTATTCGTCGAGCAAACACAGCAAATCTAACTGAATCTGTTACGGTACGATCTGTTGCATCCGCATTGCGTGGAGGCGTTGAGTGGGGTAATGGATTTACGCAGTTCCCTGAGGATTTCTCGGTTCAGGAAGCTGACGAGAACACTGGTCGCGTAGAGGTAACGGTTACCGACACTACCTCAAAAGACGTGCTTGAATGCTATGCAGGATCCAGTGTTCAGGCTCAGGCGT
>JAGZNE010000044.1:0-11691 GCA_018363825.1 Atopobium sp.
CATTCAAACTAAATTCATGAAAGTTGATTGGGATGTTGATGTTGTCTAGAAGGGCGGCTACCCCGATTTCATGCTCAAAGAAAACCATGAGCAGCCAAGAGTTATCCGCGATACCCTTGCAGGACGTCTGACCAACGGCGTACTTTCCATTGATGAGCTGGGTATGTCCTTGGAACAGCTCCGTTTAATTGATCGCGTTTATATCATTGCCTGCGGAACTAGCTATCATGCCGGTCTTATCGCCCGTCAGCTTATCGAAGGCTGGGCACGCATACCTGTCGAAGTTGAAGCTGCGAGTGAATTTCGTTATCGAAACCCCATTATTACTCCGTCAACGCTGGTAGTTGCTGTTTCTCAGTCCGGTGAGACCGCTGATACTCTTGCTGCCATCCGCGACGCCCGCATCAAAGGCGCTAAGGTTTTTGGTATCACCAACGTTATTGGTAGTCCCGTGGCCCGTGAGTCTGACGGTGTTATCTACACTAAGGCTAACAAGGAGATTGCCGTTGCCTCAACCAAATCTTTCCTTGGCCAAATTGTGAGCCTAACACTTCTTGCTATGGTTCTTGCGCAGGCAAAAGGAAAGCTCTCAATTGCTCAGATACGCTTGCTCTTTAAAGAACTTGCCGATACCGCCGAGCAGGTCGAAGAAGTCCTCAGCGATACAAAAGCTATCGACATTGCCGCGCAGGCCTGCAAAGATGCCAATGATGCTTTGTTCATTGGTCGTGGCATGGGAGCTGCTATTTGCTACGAAGGTGCCCTCAAACTCAAGGAAATTAGCTATCTTCATGCTGAGGCATATGCTGCAGGAGAAATGAAGCATGGCCCCATTGCACTTCTGTCCAAAGGCTATCCTGTCATTGCCGTGGCAACTAACTCTCCGGTATACGACAAGATGATCTCCAATATCCAAGAATCTCGAGCACGCGGCGCCATGATTATTGCTGTGGCGACCGAAGGTGATCAGGAAATCAAAAAGCATGCCGACTATGTCATCTACGTGCCTAAAGTCAGAGATGCCTTCTCGCCAATCATTGCTTCGGTACCTTTTCAACTTTTTGCGCGCTCCGTGGCTCTTGCACGTGGTTGTGACGTTGATAAGCCAAGAAACCTTGCAAAGTCAGTAACGGTCGAATAGTTGTGGCTGAAAGTCCAGCAAAGGTAATCAAAATGTTGGATAAAGAAAAGTTTGAGTTGAAGATTTAGGATAAAACTATTTTGCCTCAGTGATTCCTTCTTGTACTAGTGCGTTCTCAAAGCTATTATGGTTTTAATTGATTCACCAGGGCCTTTGGCAAGCGCTGGTGCGAGAAGGGATTAGGTGCATGAAGAACTAGCGATACTCATAAACCCGAATTCACGTAACGTCGCTGACGGTACTACCGCGGGTGTAGTATTGCTCACTCATGTTGTAATTCATAGCCATTTATCTTTGCATACTTGCATACTACTCCGCGTGGTCTTCGGCAGAACCGAGGTATCATGCAGCTTAATCTTTCAAATATTGAATATACCTATCCATCAGCGGTGGAGCCTACCTTACATGATGTGACCATTGTGCTTCCACAGGGATGGACCGGCTTTGTTGGTAATAACGGATCTGGTAAAACAACCCTCGCACGTATCGTATGTGGTCTCTTGCAACCTGACAGGGGAGTTATAAGCCCATCGTTTTTCTCGGCATATTGTGCTCAAAATGCAACGGAGACCCCACCGAATCTTTTTGATTTTGCTGTTGCCTACGATGATGCAGCAATTAAATTGAGGCGAGAGCTTGCTTTGGGGGATGATTGGCCTTGGCGTTTTGAAACGCTTTCGTGTGGCCAGCAGAAACGTCTCCAGGTAGCGTGCGCTTTATGGGCTTCACCTGACGTTCTGGTGGTAGACGAGCCCACTAATCATGTGGATGTGTCAACAAAACATGCTCTTTTTGCAGCTTTATCGCAGTTCAAGGGTATTGGTGTGCTTATTTCACATGATAGGGAGTTGCTGGATAAACTCTGTACTCAATGTTTATTTGTAGCTAACGGCACGGCAAATATGAGGACCGGCGGTTATTCTCAGGCGTCATCGCAGGTAGAGCTTGAACGCTCTAGCGCATTGCACGCAAAGGAAACAGCGCAAAAAGAGAAGGCTCGCATAGAGCGAGAAACCCAACGGCGCAGAGAAGAGGCTTCTAGAGTTCAGGCTCGTAAAAGTGGAAGAAACATTGATAAGCATGACAGTGATGCGCGTGCAAAAAAGCGGGGCTATATAGTTTCAGGTCAAGACGGTAAAGCTGGGAAGCTTGCTGCTCGCATGTTGGATAGACTTGAGAAGGCAACAGGTAAAGCCACAGGTATTCAGGTTGAGAAACAATACGATTCCAATATCTGGCTGGATAGTGAAGCAAGTAATAGAAAAGTTTTATTGAGGATGGAGCCCAACAGCATTCTCATAGGAGATTGCCATCTACAAACACCACCGCTATTTATTGGTAATACGGATCATATTGGCGTTGTTGGCGATAATGGCTGTGGTAAAACAACGCTGATAAAGAAAATTATTTCAAGTATTTCTGATGATGTGCGGATGTTATATATTCCTCAAGAGCCAACTGAACTGCAAAAAACAGAGACAGTAAGAAAAATCAAAGGGCTATCAAACTCCCAGCGTGGAAGAGTGTTGTCTATTGTGGCACAACTCAATTCCGACCCTGATTATGTTCTTGCAGGTGAGTCGACCAGTCCAGGTGAAATGAGAAAGCTTATGCTTGCGCTGGGAATGCTTGAATCACCAGAGCTTATCGTAGTGGACGAGCCAACTAACTATCTGGATCTTGGTTCAACAGTAGCGCTTGAACGTTTACTATCTGAATATCCAGGAGCTTTATTGTTGGTCTCACATGATCTCTCACTGGTTGATTCTGCTACATCGATTAAATGGTGCATTCGACAATCAAACGGCAATTTTAGACTTATGGTGCAATAGGGCGAGAAACACGTTAGACAGTTACGGGGGTTGTGCGTTTGCGTATCCCACCGACACAGACCGCTGCTTTTATACCGCTCGCCGTAGTTGTTCTAGCAAGCTAACTTCTGCTGAAAAATTTTATATAAACTAAAAGGTCAAATCGATTTCTTCTGGGATTGCTTGTGTGTTTAAGCATGGATTTCGGAGGGACCTATGCTTCACTTTAATCACGATTCAAAGCAAGAAACCAACGAGGGACATGTGAGCGCAAGCGCCGCAGGTTCGGGCGGTGCTGCCGGTACGGACGCTGCTGGTGCGGGCGCTGCTGGCGGTGCAGGTACTGCTGGTGCGGACGCCGGGATCCCCAACATCCCCACACCTCCTGAGGGATATCAGCAGGCAACCTTTGCGTCTACGCTTCCAACGGTTGCTGATCAGACGGCTAACTTAGGCTCGCAGATTGGTGTCATTTCTCCAGGTGAAAGTGAAGAAGACGCTGAAGCTCGTGAGGCGTACGAGAGTTTGGCGCGTCACCGCAAAGCTCGTCGTAAAAAGAAACTTATTAAGGCAGGAATAGCCGCTGGAGTCTTTGTTCTTCTCGTCACGTTGTTTATTTTGCCTATGTGTCAGGGCGGCCAGAACCAGAACACCACCGTGATGCCAAGCACCACGTTTGTCACGCGCGGCGAGTTCAGCGATTCTGTTTCTGCGTCTGGATCCATCAAGCCTGTGTCGTCAACTGTGGTAACTCCCGAGGTAGATGGCATTATTCAGGACGTTCAGGTTTCCGAGGGCACGTACGTGCATAAGGGCGATAAGCTCTTTACTATCAAGAATGACGAGCTAGACAAGGCCGTTCGCAAGGCGTCTCAGCAGGTAAAAGCAGCCGAAAACGAGGTTAGTAAGGCTCGCTCAGCTCTGGCTTCCGCACGCAACGGTGTCTCCGAGGCAGGCGAGGACGGACAGGAGGCCAATGCTGCATCTGTTGCTGCAGCTGTGGAAGCGGCAGAAGCAAATCTGGAGAGCGCTCAGATTGCGCTTGAGGAGGCTCGCTCCGCCTACAACGACGCAATTGCCCAGGCAGATAAGCGCGTAGTTACCGCTCCATGCGACGGCACGGTCATTGTGATGAACGCAGTAAACGGCGCTTCTGTTGGTTCGTCCGCGCCAGGTGCTGGCAACGCTGGTCCTCTGATTACTATCGCGGATCTTTCCCAGATGAAGGTAAACGTCCAGATAAACGAGGTAGACATTTCTCGCATCGCCGTTGACCAGAAGGCGCAGGTCAGCTTTACAGCTCTGAGAGATCTGTATTGCGACGCCGTAGTGACCCACGTCTCTGCTGTCTCGTCCAACGGTGCAGACGCGGGCGCAAGTTACGATAGTCCTGGTCGATCAATTGTTTCCTACACCGTTGACCTGCTTATTAGCAGTCCCGACGCCTCCATCAAGCCGGGTATGACCGCCAACGTAGACATCATGATTCAGCACATGGACAACGTGCTGACCGTGCCGCTTGTTGCCGTTATGGACGACGGCGATGGAGCTTACGTCAACGTGGTTACTTCTCGTGACGAGAAGGGCTATCCACAGGTAAAGCGCGTATCGGTGACCGTAAAGGCACAAAGTTCTACGACGGCCGTCATCGAGGGCGCCGGTATTGAGGACGGCACTGAGGTGATGATTGGCGGTGGCGCCGGCGGTCCATCTCAGGGCGCGGCTATGGACGCTCCGGCAGGCGCAACGTCTGGCTCATCGACTGACGCAACAGGCTCCAAAGATTCCAAGTAGGCGACGCGTATGTCCAAGGTAATTGAGGTACATAAGCTGCATCGCATTTACGAGACGGCTGCGGGTTTGACGCACGCTCTACGGGGTGTTTCCTTGACTGTGGAGAAGGGCGAGTTTCTTTGCATCATGGGTCCATCAGGCTCGGGCAAATCAACCCTGATGAACATTTTGGGCTGTTTGGATACGCCTACTGCTGGCTCGTACAAGCTCGAGGGACTTGAGGTTGCAGATCTTTCCGATGACGATCTAGCGGAGATTCGCGCCACGCGTCTGGGCTTTGTCTTCCAGTCGTTTAACCTACTGCCGCGCACTACGGTGCTGCGAAACGTTATGTTGCCGCTCATCTATTCTGATATTCCTGCAAAAGAGCGAGAGTTGCGTGCTTGGAAGGCGCTGCGTTCTGTTGGCCTGCCCGAGGAGTACTACGAGCACAAATCAAACGAACTTTCCGGCGGTCAGGTGCAGCGCGTAGCCATTGCTCGCGCGCTGGTAAACGACCCGGCGGTTATTTTTGCCGATGAGCCAACAGGTAACCTGGACTCTGCAACAAGTGAGATGGTACTCAACACGTTCAAGTCCATGCAGGAGCGCGGCAAAACAATCGTGCTGATTACGCACGACCCCGAGACTGCTTTTTGGGCTGATCGCGTGGTACACATTCGTGACGGCCGCCTGCTCACAGACGAGCAGGAAAAGGAGTTTGTGAGGCAACACGCTGCGCAGTCCGCGACGGGCGCACATGCCGCGACAGGCGCGCACGCTGCGACGGGTGCGCATGCCACACCGGGCGCACGGCCCGCGACGGGAGGTGGCGCGCTATGAGGCTGATGGATCTGTTGCGAGAAACCCTGTCTGCTCTCAACGCTAACCGCGGCCGCAGCTTGTTGACGGTGCTGGGCATTGTTATTGGCATCAGCGCGGTTATTGCCATGACGGCACTTATCGACGGCATCAAGTATTCGCTGGTCAGTTCTCTGGGCCTCAACCAGTCGCGTATGGTCATGATATACGCGTGGCCAGACCGCGAGGTCACGCAGCAAGATCTTGACATGCTGCAGCTCAGCGTACCTGGCTACGAGCTTGTGACCGGCATCGACTCCACCATGGCCCGCGTCAACTCGTCCGAGAAGCAGTTTGACGCGCGAATCATCGGCTGCACGCCCGACTACTTCACCGTTATGGGCCTCAAGGCATCCGCGGGCTCACTCTTCACAAAGTCCGACGTAGATGACACATCTAGAAACGTTCTTCTCGACAAATTGTCTGCCGAGAAGCTCTTTGGCAGTGCAGATGCTTCCATTGGACAGGTTGTTCGCATCAACAACGATAGCTACACCATTGTGGGCGTGGTTGACAGTGGCCCAAATGGAGGCGGGCAAGGCGATACACTGCTGGCCTATATACCGTACTCCACGTATTCAGCTCGCCTGACGGGCACCAAAACTATCAGCCAGGTCTTTGGTTACGCTCGCGAAAACGTTGACATGAAGGCGCTTGCAGATGAGACAAAGTCATGGTTGCTGGACTGGTTTAACATTCCTTCCGCGCAGGCAGAAGACCGTGTGACGGTTATGACGCTCTCGTCCATCATTGAGCAGATGAACGCCACACTGATGTCGTTCCAGGTCCTGGTTACCGCCACGGCAAGTATTTCGCTTCTTGTTGGCGGCATTGGCATCATGAACATGATGCTCACTAACGTGACGGAGCGCATTAGAGAGATTGGCCTGCGTAAAGCCCTTGGCGCTCGCGCGTCCGACATCACCAAGCAGTTCTTATGCGAGTCCATTTTGATTTGCATTATGGGCGGCGTGATTGGTATTGCCCTGGGTTACGCCGGAGCGTGGGGGTTGGCTGGCTCGTTTGGCAGCATGATACAGCTTGAGACGGGTATTACACCCATCATCACCCCAAACATCGTGATGATTACCTCGGGAATCTGCATTGGCATCGGACTCATCTTTGGCTACTGGCCTGCTCGTCGAGCCTCAAAGCTTAATCCTGTGGAATCGCTCCGCTACCAGTAAACGGGGTGCGTTCGAAACGGCTTGCATCCGAATATAGCCTGCTATTAGTAGGGTTTCTCGCCTGGCGAGAAACCCTTTGAAGTGCGGTGGATTGTGTGGTTATAGCAGATCATCTGGTGGCAGCAGCTCGATTTCCCATGTGGTTTCTACGTAGCAATAGATGTCTATGTCTGACGGATCAAATGTAGGAACTTGGTTTCCATAATCTGAATTATAAAAAGCACTACGAGCGCAAGCTTTATACACTAGTTCTCTTCTGTCGAAGTCGTAGTCTGCATGCTTAAGCCCAACCACTTTTGCTCTGGCAGCCTTGGCAAGAAGATTTGCTTTTTGATGACAGGCAACAATAGCATCTACAGATAGGTTGTCTTTAATGGTGTCGTTATGTGCTATCGAGAATTCAACTGAAAAGGTCACTTCATCACCACATGAACTGAGTGCTTTCCAGATTTTCTCGACAAGATCTTCTTCAAGGTGCTGTTTGATGGATAGTTTAGCGTGGAAATCATATCCCAGAAATTTTTTCTCGGCGACATAATAGTCGCCTTCATCATCTTTTTTGTACCGGTTTTCCTCGTGACCAGATACTGAATAGTTGTTGTTTTTTAGAATTGAAGCAGGTAACCCATTTTTCTCTAGCGCATCCTTGATTGTTTGAAGTAGCACGTTATATTTTGCTGTGCAGTTTTCACGGATCTTGGAAGTTCCTCGAATTGTGATATCAACGTTAATGGTGTCAGGCGGAACTTGCGTGCTAAATTTTGTAGATACGTCAATTGTTCGTTCCATGGTGCGTTCCTTTCAGAGATGTTAGAGAAAATTAGCTGTTTGAACAGGTAATTTATTTCTCATTGTTGAATAATCATAGGCTCAAAAAGGATTTTGGGTGTCCAGTGTGATGGACACTCATATAGTGGGTAGTAACTGACATTAACCAGGTGAAATAGCTTATTATTAGTGCAAGGGAAGCGTGGGTAGACAACTACCGCGCGGGAGAGGGACACATGATTTTGTATTTTTCTGCAACAGGCAACTGCAAATATGTTGCCGAGCGAATTGCCGCGGAGTTTGATGACACCGCAGTCTCGATCGAGGTATCAAACGGCCAGGTAAATCTCTCAGAAAATGAGATGCTAGGCATCGTGACGCCAGTTTATAACTGGGAACTTCCCATTACAACTCGTGAGTTTTTGCAGAATCTCCAGGTTACTGGTGCCTCTACGCCGTACATGTTTATTGTGACAACATACGGGACAACGGCTGGTTGTACGTTTGTTGACGCAAAAAAGATTCTTGCTAGCAAAGGACTAGAGCTCAACGCTGGTTTTAGCGTCAAAATGCCTGATACCTGGACTCCAATTTTTGATTTGAGCGACAAGGCAAAAGTTCAGCAAATTAACGACAACGCCGAGAGCTATATCAACGCTGTTTTAAGCGGCATCAAAGAGCGTACTGTTGGTAATCACATGCAGGGCGTTGTTCCGTATGCAGTGAGACTTTTTATGGATTCCATGTATAACAACGAAAGGAAGACACAGCACTTCTCGGTTTCAGATAAGTGCATCGGATGTAGTCTTTGCGCACGAAAGTGCCCAGTTCAGGCCATTCAGATGAAGGATAAGAGACCTATGTGGATTAAAGATCAGTGCGCCGCATGTCTTCGTTGTCTACATCATTGTCCTACGTTTGCCATTCAGTATGGTAAGGGGGCAACGAACAGACATGGTCAGTATAAAAATCCTCACGTCAAAGTGTAGTTTTTAGGTGTAAACTTTATGCTGTAGTTAGCTATAGCTAACAAAATGTCAACTGAACGGAGTTCATCGAATGCCTGCTGAGAACGAGAAGAAAGATCATCTTCCGATACTTGGTGTTGGCCCCGCTTATGTCATTGCCATCACAGTTCTGACAGTTGCGTGTATCACCCTGTCCAAGCTGGGTTTTCTTCCGTATCTGCGTATTCGAGCAACGGTTGGCGTAATGCATGCTGTAGGCACGGCTTTTTTGATCGTGGGTATTTGGCTCTGGGTTTCTGCTGCCATCAAAGAAAAGCTTCGCGAGAAGATCATTGCAAATCAGCTGGTAACCACTGGTGTTTATGCGCTGGTAAGAAACCCTATCTACTCCGCATTTGCGTTTGTCATGTCAGGTGCAGCGCTGCTCTCTAGTAACCTTTATCTGCTACCACTACCCCTTGTGTTTTGGGCGCTTTTATCTGTGATGATGCAGGTTACAGAGGAGAAGTGGCTTCTCGAGCAGTTTGGCGATGAGTACAAAGAGTACTGCAAGCGAGTTAATCGCTGCATTCCGTGGTTTCCTAAGCGCTAACGTTTAACGTGAATATAAACGTGACCATTTGTTTTTATCCGAGCCCCAGTCCCATAGTTGAGCTGGGGCTTGTTTGATTTTCTCGCTATATAAATACTTTTACGAAGCGGCTATGATATACATACGTCCGCTAGGCATGCTTGTGTCGTGCCTGCTCTATATACGTCATGCTAGTTTGTTAGTGCTTGTACCTGCTGCTTCATGAGAAACGAGATATGCGATGCTGGATATTCGTCGTGTTTTGGCAAGTGCGCCCAAAAAGCATACGGAGGAGACGCTTAATTCTCTGACGACTGTTTGGGGAGAGGCGCTTGATACATCGAACGTGTTGCCTGAGCATTCGCGTCCTCGTATGCAGCGCGACAATTACGTGATGCTGAACGGCGTGTGGGAGTATGCGATTGCGCCGGTAGATGGCGAGGTGGACGCAGAAACCCTCGCGCTACAGGAGATTCCTTCCCGTTGGGATGGGCAGATTGTGGTGCCATTCTCGCCAGAAGCTCCGCTTTCTGGGGTTGGTCGAACGGTGCGTCCGTATGAGCTTTTATGGTACAGGCGCAAAATTGACTTGCCAGAACTGGTCGATGACCAGCGACTTATTCTGCATTTTGATGCTGTCGACTGGATGTGCGCGTGTTTTGTAAACGGCAAGCTCGCCGGCACGCATACCGGCGGCTACCTGCCGTTTTCGTTTGACATCACGGATCTGCTTGGGTTGGTCGAGGCGGAAGGCGTGGCTGAGAGTGCGGCTGAGGTGGCGACTGCGGCGAAGAGTGGGACCACCGCTGAGCTTGTGCTTTGCGTTTGGGATCCAAGTGACGCCGGCTCTCAACTGCGAGGTAAACAGCGACTTTCTCGTGGCGACATTTGGTACACCGCTCAAAGTGGCATTTGGCAGAGCGTTTGGTATGAAGTTGTTTCTGCAGCTCATCTTGAGTTGCTAACGTTGAAGGGCGACATGTACGGCGTGCTTGAAGTTAAGACGAACGTACAGGTAAGCGGGCAGGCAAGCTTGCAGTCGGAGGCACTGAAGCTGGAGTTGGCGCTCAAGGATGAGCTTGGGCAAGACGTTCTTCTCGCCAGGCTTCCGGTGAGCGAAGCAGGAGAAATTTGCGAGGAACTACAGGTAGACAAACCGCAGTTGTGGTCTCCGGAGAGACCGTACCTCTATTTCGTGGAGGCAACACTTTGGCGGGATGGTGTAGCGGTCGATTTTGTTCGGAGCTATTGTGCGTTTCGTACTGTTGAGGTGAAGCCTGACGAGGCCGGTGTGCCAAGGGTGCATTTGAATGGAGCGCCGTATTTTGTGCGTGGCGTGCTGGATCAGGGCTATTGGCCTGACGGATTGCTGACGGCGCCATCCGACGATGCGCTGGTATATGACATAGAGGCCATGAAGTCGGCTGGTTTTAATACGCTGCGAAAGCATATCAAGATTGAAAGCGAGCGTTGGTATTACCACTGCGATCGTATTGGCATGCTGGTTTGGCAGGATTGTGTTTCGGGAGGTAGCGCATATAGTCCCTGGCACACGAGTCAGAAGCCGACGCTGTTCAGCTTTACCTGGGGACGATTTGACGACACAACACCAAGTCATCACGAGGCTTTATCCGCAGGTGACGAAGGCTATCGCAAGGAGTGGACAGAAACTTGTCAGGAAATGGTCAAGCTCTTGGAAGGGCATCCTTCGATTGGATTTTGGACGCTCTTTAACGAGGGTTGGGGACAGTTTGATGCTTGCGCAGCTACTGAGGTTGTTCGCGCCTTGGATGCAACACGTCCAATCGATGCAACAAGTGGCTGGTATGATCAGGGCTGTGGCGATTTTCTGAGTATTCACAATTACTTCCGACCACTTCGCGCAGGTTGGAGCGGGAAGCAATGGGGGAATCGAGCTGTGATAATCTCTGAGTTCGGTGGCCTCGCGCAGATGACGCCAGGTCACACGTCGCTTGACCACTCATACGGATACGGGGATTTTGTCACAGTTGAGGATTGGCGAGGAGCTGTCCAAAAGCTGCTCTCAGAGGCGGAATCGCTGCAGGTCGAAGGTCTTGCAGGATACGTTTATACGCAGGTATCTGACGTTGAGGAAGAGGTAAACGGCCTGCTCACTTACGATCGAAAGATCAACAAGTTTGAAGGGTAGTAGCTGCCGAATGATGTGTGATGTTGTTGGATAACGTTAGATGGCCTCGGTAGTGCTCGATGGTGTCCGACGTGCTAAGCGATGAACAGTTGAGTGAAAGATGCCCAGTTGATTGAGTAGTGCTCAATGATGATGAGCATTAATTTCTGCCAAAGTGGTAAAAAATGCGTTTAGTTGGAGTTTCATTTTTCTGCATATCGTGTTTTCGCAGATAAAAAATTGCAACGGTGGTAAAAAATCGTCTTAGTTGGAGCTGAAATTTGATTTTTAAAGATTCAATCTCCAACTAAACGGGTTTTTTACCTTTTTAGCCCCTAAAATATTGGTCCAAAAATTGAGTGAAGTTACGTCTCAAAAAGTGGTGTAAGGCTATTTCCTTACTACCTTCTAGCCTACATTATGCCACCTCTCTGCAAACCTTAAAGTCACTATCAATTACTT
>JAGZNE010000045.1:0-11582 GCA_018363825.1 Atopobium sp.
TCCTTTCTGAATTGGTTGTGGTGACTATATTTTAGGAAATAACCGCACTTCTTTTAAACACCTGAAATGCTTGCTTACACCACTTTTCGGGACACGACCACCTATGTCAGATAATCTGTATATACAGAGCAAAAAACATAACTTACAGCCCTAAAAAACACAGCAAATGACGATATTCTGAGAAAAATAGGACTTTTGAGGGTCAATTTTGCAGAATAAGTGACTTTGCTGTGTTTTCAAAACGTCAAAAATAGGCCTCTAAAAATTTTATGCATACAAATGAATTCACCCTCATGAATATTCATGAAGGTGAATATTTTCGTATCATGGTAGTTAAAATTTTGATGTCTTCTATGCTGGGCGAGAGAACCGATGGACTACAGCAGTGGAAGCATTCGATTGAAGCAAAATCTCGTCGTCCAACGCACGTAGCCGTAGCAGCTCTACAGGCTAACGCGAACAACCTTACGAACGCCAGCGGCTTCGAGGGCTGCTACCTGCGAAATCGATGCGGATTCGTCCGTCATCAGCACGTCGATATCAGCAGGCAATCCATATTGGAAGCTGGAGTTGACGCCCAGCTTGCTTGCGTCGGCCAAGACAATGTGCTGCTCAGAGTGCTTAAGCATCAGCGAGTTCACGCGCATCTCGTTTGAAACCAGTGTGGTAAGGCCACGCTCAGCGGAAATTCCCGAGCATCCCAAGATGCACTTCGCGGCGCGAATCTGGTTGATTGAAGCAAGTGCAAAATCGCCGGTCAGTGACTTCTTAGCTGGTCGAACTTCTCCACCCGTGACTAAAACGGTCATCGATGGGGGATAGTCGGCGGCCAGAACGCTACCGTTATTGGTAACAACCGTGATGTTCTTGGCGGTGATGAATTCCAGGACTTTTATAGCGGTTGAGCTGGTGTTAATGAAGACTGTGTCACCGTCTTTAATCAACTTGGAAGCTGCCTGGGCAAGCTTGAACTTTGCGGTTACCTGGTTAGAGCTGAGTCCTGTCGAGAGCGGGTCAAGCAGCGTGGCCATGCCATAGCTTCGGGAAATGAGGCCTTGAGCTTCGAGTTCGTCAAGATCGCGGCGGATGGTAAGCGAAGAAACTTCAAATCTATCGGCAAGATCGCTAACGGAAACCTGGCGATATTGTTCAAGAAGGCTCATGATTGAGCTTCTGCGTGATGCTACAAATGAACGACTTGTGGCCATAAATCCCCCAATAGAGCTCAACTGCTGATAAACCTGTAGAATTACATTTAACTAATTCAGTTCTGTGAAAACAACGTACAAATTGATAACACCTTTTGAACGGTTATCGAACAATTGTGTAGATGCTTTTCAGTAGAACTGAGTGTATCTTACCTTATTCAATGAACGTTTTGAATACTTAAACGGATATTATTTAGCGGTCAACGGTTTTTATGACGTAAATCTCTAAAGTGAGCATAGATAAGTATTGCTTAACTCTCAACTTTAGCTATACTAACATTATCGATTCGATTGGTAAAACATTCAAAACATTCAACAAATAGGGAAATTTGTTATACGACAAGACAAATGTCATATAAGTTATTTATCTAATTGTTGAAGCGTTCAGAAGATTCAAGTTTTTGTCGTTAAGCGATGTGTTCTTGTGTGCTCTTGCTATAGTCCAACACAAGGAAAAGATTCACAGTAGTCTACTGGAGAGGAGTGAATCGCATGCTACTTCGCGATATCTACGAGCAGAATCACTATGCTTTCGTGAAGACCCCCATGACATGGGAAGAGTCTATTAGAGAGTGCTGCAAACCACTGGAGGCTGATGGAACTGTCAATCCAGAGTATGCAGACGACATTATCGAGTGCGTAAACAAGTTTGGTCCCTACATTGTTATCGTTCCAAACGTTGCAATGCCACACTCAACTGCTCGCATTGGCTCTAATGGAAAGACTGCTATTGGCTTTATGCACTCTGATGTTCCTGTCAATTTTGAGGATGGCGACGATGAGAAGCAGGTTAAGACTTTCTTCACTCTGAGTGCTACTGATCAGGATGCTCACCTCAAGAATATGCAGATGCTCGTTCAGGTTCTTATGAATGAAGAGGTCCTTGAGCGTCTGAAGAATATTCAGTCTCCAGAAGAGCTTTTGGAGATCGACGAGCTTATCTCTGAGTAAGCACGTTCGTTTGTGAGCGTCGTTCGCGCTTGCGCCGCCCGCGCTCGGTCGCGCTCGTCCGCGACATTCGCGCTCTTGCGCTCGTCAGCGCGCTTTTGTGCCCATCTGGGCAGGTTATTGAGGATTTCCTTTTGTAGTGTGGGCTGCAGAAGGTACGTATGTAGGACCCTTTGAAAGGGGTATCAATGGATATTGTTCTTGGTATTTGGAAATGGTTTGCGAGCAACTTCTTGACTCAGCCAGCCTATTTCATCGGTTTGATTGTTGCTATCGGCTACATTCTTCTTAAGAAGAAGTGGTACGACGTACTCGCTGGCTTCCTTAAGGCAGTCATTGGTTATCAGATCCTCCTGGTTGGTTCCGGCGGCCTGGTAACTGCATTCCGTCCAGTTCTTGTTGGACTTCAGGCTCGCTTCAACCTTTCTGCAATGGTCATTGACCCATACTTTGGCCAGAACGCAGTACAGGCAGGCATGGAGGCAGCTGACGCTCCTGCATTTATCGCAGGTCGTTCCTTCTCCTCCGTTATGCTTCTTCTGCTCTTCGCTTTCATTCTGAACATTGTTCTGGTTGCTTTTAAGAAGCAGACTAAGCTTCGCGCAATCTTTACTACTGGTCACGTCCAGGTTCAGCAGGCAGCAACTGCATTTTGGCTTATCCTCTTCTGCTTCCCACAGCTTAACGACGTTACCATCCTTGCAGTTATGACCGTTCTCCTTGGTCTTTACTGGGCAGTTGGCTCCAACCTTTGTATTGGACCTACCCAGGACCTTACTGAAGGCGCTGGCCTTACCATTGCTCACCAGCAGATGTTTGGTGTCTACTGCGCATCCAAGGCTTCCGAGTGGCTCTCCAAGCACTCCAAGAAGGAGTCTAAGCGTATTGAGGACATCGAGCTTCCAGGTTTCCTTAAGATCTTCAACGAGAACCTCGTTGCAACTGCAATTCTCATGACAGCATTCTTTGGTGTCATCCTTGCTGTTCTTGGTCAGGACTTCCTGCTTGAGAACAAGTTCATGAAGCCAGGTCAGGATTTCTTCTTCTACATCATGACCACTTCCTTCCAGTTTGCTGTTTACCTCTCCATCCTGCAGCTTGGTGTTCGTACCTTCGTTACTGAGCTCACCAACTCCTTCCAGGGTATTTCTAACAAGCTCCTCAAGGGTTCCGTCCCAGGCGTTGACTGCGCAGTCACCTACGGCTTTGGTTCTCCAAACGCAGTTACCCTCGGCTTCCTCATGGGTGCAGCTGGCCAGTTCCTGGCAATCGCAGCTCTGCTGCTTCTGAAGTCTCCAGTTGTTGTTATCGCAGGCTTCGTTCCACTGTTCTTCGATAACGCTACTATCGGCGTTTACGCAAACAACAAGGGCGGCCTCCGCGCAGTTCTTATCATGCCTTTCATCTCTGGTCTTCTCCAGGTCTTTGGTTCAGCTCTTATCGCTGGCTGGGTTGGCATGGCTGCATACGGTGGATACCTTGGTATGTGGGACTGGGCAGTTGTCTGGCCAATCATGACCGGCTTCATGAAGTTCCTGTCCTACGCAGGCCTTGCAATTGTTGTTGTCGCTCTTATTGCAATCCCACAGCTCCAGTACCGTGCAAACAAAGACACGTACTTCATGGAGGTTGAGGATTACCAGAAGTGCAAGGAAATCCGTGCACAGAAGGCCGCCGCAGCTAGTGCGGAAAGCAAGTAGCCCTCTTTCTTCCTACCCTGAGCAGACCCCCATCTGCTCAGGGTTATTAGTAATACTCGGCACATTGTTTGATGCAGTATTTGCTTTAAATGCGAGCATCGTAGCGCCCAAATGGGTACATACACAATGTGTCCGTAATTAGTTTGTTTGATTGAAGGAGTCAACATGAACGCAAAGATTTTGGTCGCATGTGCAAACGGTGCAGGTACCTCTCTGATGATGAAGATGACCGCTGAGCGCGTCACTCAGAAGCTCAACATGGGTGTCGATAAGATTCACCACTGTGCTCTTTCCGAGGGCGTAAGCTCTGCTCGTCAGTATGACATTGTTTTTGCACCACTTAACTTCCTGAATATGTACGAGGATGCTGCTAAGGCTGGCGTTACCGTCATTGGTCTGCGCAACGTTCTTTCTGATGCAGAGATGGAAGAGAAGCTCAAGGAAACCGGCGCTGCAGAGAAGTTTTCCGCATAGTTTAGGTTTCTAAAGAATCGAGCACTTTAATGACTTTTGAAAAGAAAATTCTTGCCGAGATGCCCAAGTGCTATGCACTTGGCATGTTTGAGGGAGAAGACACACCAAGCTTTTTAGCTGCTGTCGAGAAGGACGGTCCAATCCGTCGCTTTACGCTTGATGGTGAGCCTCTGGAGACTGTTACTCCAGGCCCTGGCGGCGTCATGACCATTACACAGGTCCCTGGCAGGAAAGATCAGTTCCTCGCAACCCGCAAGTTCTTCTCGCCAAACTTTGGTGGAGACGACGCGACAATTGCATCCTATACCAAGCAGGCAGACGGTTCTTGGTCTGAGCATATTCTCTGTGATCTTCCGTATGTTCACCGTTTTGGCATCTTGAAGGCTGCTAACGGTCAGCTTTGGATTATTGCTTGCACTATCAAGGGTGGAGCTGAGACCGGCGTCAAGGATGATTGGCGCACTCCAGGTGCTGTTTGGGCTGCTCCTCTGAGCGATAACCTTGAGCAGTACACCGCAGACAACCAGCTTAAACTGACGTGTGTTGCTAACTATCAGGTTCAGAATCACGGTTTCTGGACTGCACCTGATAAATCGTATGCTTTGATCTCAACCGCCGCAGGCGTGTTTAGATATGTGCCACCAACCACCCCTCAAGGTGCTTGGGATGTCACCTGCCTTCTGGTCCAGCCAACAAGCGATATTGTTGCTACAGACTTTGACGGCGATGGCAAGCTGGAGATCCTTACCTTCTCCAAGTTCCATGGTGACACGCTGGCAATTTGGCATGAGGGCCAGACTCGCGATCGCTATGAGCAGATTTGGTGCGACCCACAGAAGCGCAGCTTCCTTCACGCGCTTTGGGCAGCAGACCTTAATGGCGAGAAGTGCGCAGTCATTGGCAACCGTAAAGATGGTCGCGATTTGTTGCTTGTTAGATACGTTGACGGTCAGTACACCGTAGACGTTATCGACCACGACCTCGGACCAGCAAACTGCATGGTGTATAGGCATGACGGCAGCGATTACATTGTTGCTGCATATCGTGAGACAGACCAGCTGGCTCTCTACAAAGTAGTGGAGTAGGGCTGCGTTTTGTAGCGAGCGCTCAGGATGAGCTTCTGAGCATGCAGGCAAGGTCCTGAGCGCCGCTCAAATTACCTGCATATACATCAAAGTACTAGTCCTATGTTTTAGAAAGGAGCGCGTAATGGCAGATTTGAAAGACGTCACACGCGACAGTTGGATTATGAGCACCTTCCCTGAGTGGGGAACTTGGCTCAACGAAGAGATTGACAATGCCGTAGTAGAGCCAGGCCAGGTTGAGATGTGGTGGCTCGGCTGCGTTGGTATTTGGTTTAAGACTCCTGGTGGAGCAAACGTTGCTGTCGACTTCTGGGCAGGCAATGGTAAGCGCACCCACGGTGACGGCCTCATGAAGCCTGGTCACCAGATGGCAAACATGGCTGGCGTTCGTAAGATGCAGCCAAACCTGCGTAACATCCCCTTTGTTATTGATCCATTTGCTATCAAGAACCTTGACGCTGTTGTGGTAACTCACATTCACCAGGACCATATGTCCAAGGAGCTTGCAGCTCACGTTGTTAACAACAACATGACCACTACTGACGAGAATGGCAAAGAGATTCCTGTTCCCTTTATTGGTCCTAAGGATGCAGTTGACATTTGGGTTGGCTGGGGCGTTCCACGCGAGCAGTGCATTGTTGTTAAGCCTGGCGATCGTATCAAGGTTAAGGACATGGAGATCGTTGCATACGATTCCTTTGACCGCACCATCATCGTTACCACTACTGATACTTCTGAGAATCGTCCTGACCTCTGGGGTAAGTGCCCAATGGACATGGATGAGAAGGCAGTTAACTACCTCTTTGTCACCCCTGGTGGAAACATCTATCACTCCGGTGACTCTCACTACTCCATTTACTTTGCTAAGCACGGCAAAGACATCGCTCAGGAGTTTGGCGGCGTAGATGTCTGCTTTGGCGCTTTTGGCTGCAACCCAATTGGTATCCAGGACAAGATGGAGGCAACCGATATGCTCCGCATGGCTGAGGCTCTTCAGTCCAAGGTTGTTATCCCAATTCACCACGATGTTTGGACTAACTTCCAGGCTGACGTCCAGGAGATCAAGGTTCTTTGGGACATGCGTAAGGATCGCCTTGACTACAAGTTCCACCCATTTTTCTGGGAGGTCGGCGGCCACTACACCTATCCACAGGATAAGGACCGCTTTGCTTACCATCACGACCGTGGCTTCCATGATTGCTTCGATCACGAGCCAAACGTTCCATTCCGTAGCGTTCTCTAAGGAGCAGTCTTTATGATGCTTAAAGAGCTTCGCGATGAAGTGTATGAAGCAAACATGGACCTGCCAAAGCATGGCCTGGTAGTCTTTACCTGGGGCAATGCTTCTGGACTTGACCGTGAGCGCGGCCTGTTTGTTATCAAACCATCGGGCGTCTCATATGAGGAACTGAGCCCAGAGAACTTGGTTGTCTGCGACCTTGACGGCAACGTTGTTGAGGGTGAGATGAACCCATCTTCCGATACTCCAACTCATGCATGCTTGTATCGTGCATGGGGCGATAAGATCGGCGGAATTGTTCACACTCACTCAACCCACGCTGTTTCTTGGGCACAGGCAGGACGCTCTATTCCTTGCTATGGCACCACACACGCAGACTATTTCTACGGAGACATTCCTTGCGTGCGCAGCCTTACTAAGGACGAGGTAGAAAGCGCCTATGAGCTTGAGACCGGAAACGTTATTGTTGAGGGCTTTGCTCACTTGGACCCCATTGCGGTTCCAGGAACGCTCCTTCACAACCACGGGCCTTTCTCTTGGGGTAAAGACGCAATGGCTGCTGTGTATCACGCAGTAGTTATTGAGGAGGTTGCTAAGATGGCAACACTCACCGAGCTCAATAACCCTAAGGTCCAGGAGGCACCACAGTACCTTCAGGACAAGCACTACATGCGCAAGCATGGTCCAAATGCTTACTACGGACAGGGTAATCACTAAGCCTGTTTGGTGAGTAGAATCTGTTTCAGTCAGGCGGTCTTTTTTAAGGCCGCCTGTTTTTAAAAGGAGAAGATATGTCCAAGTATCAGCTAGGACTTTACGAGAAGGCCACTCCAACTGATCTTTCTTGGGAAGAGCGCCTCAGCGTAGCAGGAGAGTCTGGCTTTGATTATGTTGAGATCTCCGTTGATGAGTCTGACGCTCGTCTTTCTCGCCTTGAGTGGACTGGTGAAGAGCGTGCGGCAGTCCGTCAGGCAATGGTAAACTCTGGCGTTCGCCTGGGCTCTATGTGCCTTTCTGGTCACCGTAAGTATCCTTTTGGTTCTCGCGATCAGGCAACTCGTGAGCGTGGCCTTGAGATTATGCAGAAGGCGCTTGACCTTGCAGGTGACCTGGGACTTCATACCATCCAGCTTGCTGGCTATGACGTGTACTACGAGGACGGCGCAGAGGATACCCGTAAGTACTTTGAGGAAAACCTGTCAAAGGCTGTAGAAATGGCTGCTCAGGCGGGCATTGTTATGGGTTTTGAGACCATGGAGACTCCTTTTATGGATACAGTCGAGAAGGCCATGCACTACGTAAACCTTATCAACAGCCCTTACCTTGGTGTGTATCCCGACGCTGGTAACCTTACCAATGCATCGTTTATTTACGGCAACACCGTTGCTGATGATGTTGCTCTTGGTGCTGGTCACATTTTTGCTGCCCACCTTAAAGAGACTGTTGCTGGTGCGTATCGCGAGATTCCATTCTCTACTGGCACCACTGACTACGAGGGAGCTCTGTCGCAGCTTGTTCCTCAGGGTGTCAGGCGCTTTGTTGCAGAGATGTGGTACACCGGCAACGAAAACTGGAAAGAAGATCTTGTCTTTGCTTCCACCTACGTTCGCAGCAAAATTGATAAGGCGTTTGAGGGGTAAACGGCCTTTTTGCACTTGTTTTGGGTTTCTCGCCACAGACGGTACATAAGAATCTGTACAATGTGGATGAGCTCTTTCTTAGTACGACGTACGTTTCCAAACTCGTTTAGGTTTGTACAGGAAAGGATTACACATGAAGTTCTTTATTGACACGGCAGATATCGATGAGATTTCTGAGGCTCTTAGCTGGGGCTGTTTAGCAGGTGTTACTACCAACCCGTCGCTGTATGCAAAGATTGGCGGAAAGCTAGCCGACTTTGAGTCTCATATGGTTAAGATTGCTCAGCTTTGCGAGGGACTTCCTGTATCTGCTGAGTCAACAGCAACAACAACTGAGGGCATGATTGAAGAAGGCCGTCACCTGGCTTCTCTTGCTCCAAATATTGTTGTTAAGCTTCCTATCTGCGCAGAGAGTCTTGCTGCTACCCATCAGCTTGCTTCTGAGGGAATTCGCGTCAACATGACGCTGATTTTCTCGGCACCTCAGGCTCTTCTTGCGGCAAATGCTGGCGCCCGTTATATTTCTCCATTTGTTGGTCGCTTTGATGACATCGGCGAGGACGGCATTGAGCAGCTGGGAACCGTTGTTTCTTGCATTGAGAACTATGCATGGGATAAAAACGTTGATCACACCGTAGAGATTATTACGGCTTCTGTCCGTACGCCAAACCACGTAACACAGGCAGCTCTGCTTGGTGCTGACATTGCAACCGTTCCATTTGGTGCTCTAAAGAAGTGCCTGAAGCACCCTCTGACCGACGCCGGTCTTAAGTCTTTTGAGGCAGACTGGGAAAAGGTTAAGGCTCAGCAATAAATAGTGATTGTGGTACGCCCAGCTTAGGTTGGGCGTACTTGTTTTGAGAGGATGAGAATGGGAACATCTGCATTACCCGAGCGCAACCTCACCGATGATGAGCTCAAGCTTGCAGCTAATACGCTGAGGCGCGATGTCATTGACATGCTCGAGAAAAGCAAGTCAGGTCATCCCGGCGGCTCTCTCAGTGCGGCAGACATTGTGGCTACACTGTTCTTCTCGGGAGCTATGAAGTACAACCACAACAACCCAGAGGACCACACCGAGGATAGGTTCTTCCTGTCCAAGGGTCACGTGGCTCCTGTGCTGTATGCTGCGTACCACCTGCTTGATTGGCTCCATGACGAGGATATGGTTACCCTCCGTCAGCTTGGTAGCCGACTGCAGGGTCACCCAGATTGCCACGCATGTCCTGGTATTGAGGTTTGCTCTGGCTCTCTTGGCCAGGGTCTCTCGGTAGCTGCAGGATGCGCTCTGGGACTTTCTATGGACGCTCTGGCAAGCGGCGAGCGCGCCAAGAAGGTATTTGTCCTTCTGGGCGACGGCGAGCTGCAGGAGGGCTCTAACTGGGAGGCATGCATGTTTGCTGCTCACCAGAAGCTGGATAACCTCATTGCCATTGTGGACCTCAACAATCTGCAGATTGACGGCCACGTAACTGACGTGTGCTCTCTTGGCGATATTGACGAGAAGTTCCGTTCCTTTGGCTGGAACGTGCTGCGCGTTAACGGTCACGAGGTCACCGAGGTGCGCCAGGCTCTTCTCGCCGCACGAGATGGTCGCGAGGCAGGAAACACCGCACCTACCGTGATTATTTGCCAGACTGTCAAGGGCAAAGGCGTCTCGTTTATGGAGGATAAGGCTTCCTGGCACGGAAACGCTCCTTCGGCCGAGCAGGCTGACCTTGCGCGAGAAGAACTTGATGCAGCAAGAGAGCTTCTTTTGATTGATCTTCAGGGTGAAGGTAAGGAGGTTGCCAATGTCTAGAGCAACTCGTGAGGCATACGGTCAGACTCTTGTTGAGCTGGTAAACGAGGGTCACGACATTGTTGCTGTTGACGCAGACCTTGCTGGCTCCACTAAACTTGCCGACCTCCAGAAGGCTTTCCCACAGCGCATGGTCGACGTGGGAATTGCTGAGCAAAACATGGTGGGCGTTGCGTCAGGACTGGCGCTTACAGGACGTACTGTGTTTACCGGCTCGTTTGCCGTGTTTGCAACCGGACGCGCTTACGACCAGATCAGAAACACCGTTTGCGACTCCGGCCTCAACGTGAAGATTTGCCCTACGCACGCAGGCATTACCGTAGGAGAGGACGGCGCCACTCACCAGTCTCTTGAGGACATTGGCATGATGCGCGCCCTGCCTCAGATGCGCGTGCTTGTTCCTGCAGATTACAACGCTACCAAGGCAGCGCTCAGGCTTGCTGCCGAGGCAGACGGCCCCTTCTACGTGCGTATGGGTCGTCACAAGGTTGACGACATCTACGATGAGTCCTTCAAAGGTGGCCTGCCTTTTGCAAACGTCCTGCGTGAGGGCACTGACGTTACCATTGCTGCTTGCGGTGTTGAGGTTGCTCAGGCGCTTGCAGCTGCAGATTTGCTGGCAGAGGAGAAGATTTCTGCCGAGGTTATTGACGTGTTTTCCATCAAGCCTTTGGACGAAGAAGTTATTTTGGCATCTGCCGAGAAGACCCGTCATGTGGTAACCGTTGAGGAGCACAACGTGGCAACAGGCCTTGGAGCTGCAGTTGCCGAGCTTCTGGCTGAGCAGCTGCCCACGCCAATGCGCTTTGCTGGTATGCGTACCTTTGGCACCTCCGCTCCTGGCGACGTGCTGCTTTCGCACTTTGGCCTGGACGCTGAAGGTATTGCCGCTCGCGTCAGGGAGTTTCTGCTCTCGTAGCCTTTGTCATATTTTGATGGTGCAAGCGATTAAAGACGGGATGAAATTTGAAAGGAAACTCTTTAGGAGAGACTATTTATTCTCTTCGTCATAGTAAGGGATTGACGCAGGAGCAGCTTGCAGAGGGTATTTGCTCCCCGGTTTCTCTTTCAAGAATTGAAAATGGCCGCCAGATGCCCTCCAAAGTAATTCTCGACGCATTGTTGAGCAGACTTGGGGCGAGTACCTATCAACTTTGTGACGTTTTTTATCAAAGTGATTGCCAACGTAGCTTTAATGAGATTACAAGACGAGCAAGTCTGCTTATAGAAGCAGGTAAAATCCAGCAAGGCCTATCCTTGCTGGAGGGCTTGAGTGAAAATGATGCATCTCATGCATTGGAGCGGCAGTCAGTTTTACTTATACAGGCAGCCGCACAACTCAAGCAGAACAAGGATCCTGAAGATTCATACGTCAAGTTACGTGAGGCTTTGGAGCTTACAAAGCCTCATATTGACCTATCTGATTTTCGACATGAACTTTTATCTCCTATTGAAGCTGAAATAATCGGTTTGATGGTTGTGGCAC
>JAGZNE010000046.1:0-11418 GCA_018363825.1 Atopobium sp.
CACCTGTTCCGCCTGCTGTTTCTGGTATGAATGGCATGATGAACTTGGCTCTTACCGAACTCTTGCTTTGCATTCCTATTCTGTTTATTTGTCGCCACTATTTTGTTGGTGGATTCCGCTCATTGCTGCATGGCGCTCCTAATATGGACTCGCTCATTGCGCTGGGCTCAGCAGCGTCGTTTGCCTACAGTGTTGTCAGTTTGTACCAGATGGCAAACGCTTTTGTTGCAGGAGACATTACTGCAGCTCACCAGGCAATGCACGGCATGTACTTTGAGTCCGCAGGTTTGATTCTTGCTCTGATTACCTTGGGTAAGTTCTTTGAGGCTCGCGCAAAAGGTCATACCACAGGTGCAATTAACGCACTTATGAACCTTGCTCCAAAGACGGCTATTCTCGTCAAAGACGGTGTTGAGCAGGAAGTTCCTGCAGAGACCGTTGTGGTGGGGGACGTGCTTGTGGTAAGGGCTGGACAGTCGATTCCTGTTGATGGCCAGCTCATCGAAGGAGAAGGATCTGTTGATGAGTCCGCTATTACTGGAGAGCCCGTTCCTGTAAGTAAGACCGTTGGCGATTCCGTAACAGGCGCAACGGTATCTACCGGCGGCTGGTTTAAGATGCGTGCCACCGCTGTTGGCGATGATACTACCCTTGCAGGCATCATCCGCCTAGTTGACGAGGCAACAAGCTCCAAAGCACCTATCGAGCGTCTTGCTGACAGCATTGCTGGCGTTTTTGTCCCCGTTGTCATTGGAATCGCATTGGTAACGTTTGCGGCATGGTTTGTCTTTGTAGCTCCTGGTGACTTTGCGGTTGCTCTCTCGCACGCTGTTGCTGTTCTGGTTATTTCCTGTCCTTGTGCACTTGGTCTGGCAACACCTACCGCCATCATGGTAGGCACCGGCCTAGGTGCTTCAAATGGCATTTTGGTCAAGTCCGCCGAGGCGCTTGAGGGTGCGGTCCGAGCAACCGTGGTTGTTCTTGATAAGACCGGAACGCTCACTGAGGGCAAGCCGAGCGTAACTGACGTACTTTGTGCAGGTGGAACTTCCGAGCAGCAGCTGCTTGAGTACGCATATGCGCTTGAGCAAAAGAGCGAACATCCACTTGCGCAGGCAATTGTTACGTACGCTCAAGAGAAGCTTGGAGAGTCTGCAGGCAGCTCTCTTGATGTACAGGAGTTCTCACAGGTTGCTGGTGGTGGCCTTACGGCAAAGGTTGGCGAGAAACGCCTTGTAGCAGGAAACGCTCGTCTGATGGAGCAGGAGGGCATCAGCACACAAGAGTTGACTTCCCAGGCTCAGCAGCTAGCTGAACAGGCAAAAACACCGCTGTATTTTGCACTTGAGGGCAAACTTCTTGGTGTCATTGCTGTAGCCGACAAGGTTAAGCAGACCAGTGCGTCTACCATTGCTCGTCTTCGTGCTATGGGTGTTAAGTCTGTCATGCTTACCGGAGATCAGGCAACAACGGCAAACGTCATTGGTAAAGAGCTTGGCGTTGACCAGGTTATCTCTGACGTCTTGCCAAGCCAAAAAGAGTCTTACATTAGGCAGTTCCAGGATGCTGGAGAAAACGTTGTGATGGTGGGCGATGGCATCAACGATGCTCCAGCGCTCGCGCGAGCAAACGTGGGAATTGCAATTGGCGCAGGTACCGATGTTGCTATTGAGTCCGCTGACATTGTCTTGATGAAGTCTGATCCAGCTGATGTTGCAACCTCAATTGAGCTTTCTCGTGCCACTATGACCAATATCAAGGAGAACCTGTTCTGGGCTCTGTTCTATAACACCATTTGTATCCCTGTTGCTATGGGTCTGTTGTATCCATTTGGCATTTCGCTGAACCCTATGATTGGTGCAGCCGCCATGGGCTTCTCGTCAGTCTTTGTTGTATGCAATGCACTGCGCCTGCGTACCTGGAAGCCAAAGAATACCAGCTCAGCAACTCGCCAAGACGCTCATGCCACAAAACCAGTCATTGACGTTCAACCTAAGTCCACAATCGACGCATCCGCGTCACAGAAGGAGGAATCTTATATGGAGAAGAAACTAAACGTAGAGGGCATGTCTTGCCAGCACTGTGTTGCACACGTCACACAGGCTCTTGAGGCTGTCGAGGGTGTCTCTAAGGCAACTGTCTCACTTGACGAGAAGAGCGCTGTAGTTGAGCTATCTTCTGATGTCGCTGATAGCGCATTGGTTGATGCTGTTGTTCAGGCAGGATATGAGGCTACTATTGCCTAAGGTGGGCAAGTAGACGGTCTTTCTCGCTAGAATCACTAAATACCGCACGTGCAGCATTTTCGGCAAGCTCACGTGCGGTATTTTTGTCTAGACCGCAGTGCTGCTGCAAAAGCTCAAACTCGCGCGAGAGGGTAGTGTTGGAGACAGTCATGTTGTCCGTGTTGATAGTGACCGTCAGGCCAGCATCAAGCAGCTGTTCAAGCGGGAAGCGCTCTATTGACTCAAAGATGCGCGTTTGAAGGTTACTGGAAGGACAAATCTCAAGCGCAACATTTGCAGCTTTAAGGTCCTGGATAACGCCTGTGTCCTCCAAAGAGCGAACACCGTGACCAATACGTTGTGCGCCAAGTCGAAGCGCAGCCTTGATGCTTTCTGGACCAGCAGCTTCTCCCGCGTGAATAGTAAAAGGAACATCTTTTCTTTGTGCTTCAGCAAAAAGTGACGAGAAATTCTCTGTGGCAAAGAGCGCTTCTGCTCCTGCTAAGTCTGCTGCTACGATGCCATTTCCAAGGTACGCTGCAGCCAGTTCAATTGACTCTTCATTTTTGTGCTTAAGCTCTTCACCTGTGCCACGCATAGCGCAAATAATGTATGCCGTGTGGAGTGCTGACTGAGGATGCTCTGCATAGAAGTCAGCTCTACCAGCAAGAGCAGCCTCAAGAACTTCTTGCTGAGAAAGACCTCCTGCAGTAAGACTTCCTGGTGCAAAGCGGGGTTCAGCGTAGAGAATGCCTTCTGCGTCAAGTTGCTCGTGAAATGCCTTTGCAATCGTACGAATACCCTGTGCTGACTGCATAAGCTTGAGCGGCAGCTCAAATGTAGCAAGATACTGGTTAAGATCCTGGCAATGAGCTGGGACTTGCATCTTTTCTTGGAGTTCAGCCAAAGAGAAATCAAGTCCCGCATCTGCTGCAAGTTGAGCTGCGGCAGGAAGTGGGATTGATCCATCAAGATGAACATGCAAATCGATAAGAGCATAGGAGCTCATGGCGCCTCCTACAAGAAACGTATGCTATGGCGCAAAGAGCGCAAATTAGATAGCTACATCATACGGTAGGGAAGTGGCGTTTTCCAAATCGTTTGCAAGTTTTTCAAACTGGTATCCATTGACGCGCTCGAGTAGATGTACCTCATCAGGCAAAACGTCGTAGTGAATCTGTGAGCAAATAGCGCAGGCAATAGACCCAATGGTGTCCGTGTCTCCACCCATCTCCGCAGCTATTCTCGCTGCTTTAGAGACTTTTCCTTGAGAGAGCTTAACTACCGCAAGAACTGCAGGGATGGTCTCTATGGTTTCATAACCACAGCCGCAGTAGTCGTAGATGTCTCTTGATGCTGCTAGGGGAGCCTCAAGGTTTTTGGCGCCCTCGCAAAACTCCAGCGCCATGATGCACTTTTGATACATGCTAGGCATAGGCATTTGTGTACCAATTTTTGTGTAGAGAGCTCGGTGTCCGTAACTTAAAGCAGTTTCAAGAGCGTCCTCTACCGTAAACGAGTTTTCAGAAAGACCTCTGCTTATGGCGGCCACAATCATTGCTGCGCCCATAATGGCTACGTTGGTTCCGTGCGTAGGAAGCGCAAGCTCAGTAACGCTGTTAATGAGCGCATGTTTGTCTTTCCAACTCACAATTGAAGCCATCGGCGCACATTTCATGGCGCATCCGTTAGTGGTTCCAAGGCGACCGCACGTTTTAAGCGAGTGACCAGAAAGTCGATTGGCTAACGCAGCTCTTGTGGAAGGGCCAACTACCTGGGCAGCGTTTGGCTCTGTTGCCACATAATTTTCTAGCGCATCAAAGTAGCGAGATTGGTTAAAAACCCCCTGGTTATCAATGATGTTTTTAGTCAAAATGATTGCGTTTGCGGTGTCATCTGTTGTCTGACCTGCGGTAAAAGGTCTTCCAAAAAAGTCATTTTTAGGTGGACTTGAAAGACTTTGAACTCCATCAGGAAATGCAAAATCAATTTGGTGCGGTGACATCATCTCTGTTGGCATGCCATAGGCGTCGCCATAGGCAAGGGCCGTAAGCATCCTATAGAGTTTGATTTTTCTTGCCGTGTTCATGTTACTCACGCTTCTTTATGTCAGAAGAACGTGACGTTTTGGCTCTGCAGAGACTCTTGTTGCCTGCAGAGATAAGCTTCTCATAGCAGCATGCCATGATTGCTCCCCTCAATTAGATATTCTCTGTCTTTGCAGATTTTTCTTTACTGTGCCGTAAGGAATGCCTCACTCCTTAAATCCTTACTTTCCCAGCTTGTAGTCGCAATACAAGCTAGATGGCTCAGACAGAAAATATCTCCCCCAAGTATGTTTAAAGATATCAAATATTTAAGTATTACTACAGGGGGTAAGGCTTATTAATCGGCGGGCGGTAGCTGAAGAGAGCTTAGAGGCAACTTATTCACAATAGTGACTACATGCTGTCTTATATTCTCTCTAACGCACTGAGCCATTGCTGGGTAAAATGGTTTGTAGCAATCTGAAAGGAATGGATATGCCCGCAATTTTGACTCATGACTTCTTTGGCAAGGATGCCTTTGATATAGCTGCAGGCAAACTTGGTTTTTCTACGATGGAAGAGCGAGAAGCTTTTCTGTTGGGCAACCAAGGTCCAGATCCGCTGTTTTATTTAGCAGCAGATCCGCTGCTGCATCGCTACGCTAAATATGCGTCGATCATGCATAAAGAAAAAACGCCCGAACTTCTTCTTTCTATGCGAGATGCAATTGCACCTCTGCCACTTAAAGACGTTGCGGTTGCTCGCGCCTATATTGCGGGATTTCTCTGCCACTATATGCTTGATTCCACTGCTCATCCCTTTGTCTATTACTGGCAAAACATGCTTATCTCTCAAGGCGTAGAGGGCTTGGATGAATCTGCTAAAAATCAAGTACATGCAGAGATCGAGAAAGACCTTGATGAGGCAATTCTTTACGCCCATCTGGGTAAAACGGTAGCTACCTATAGGCCTTATAGCGAGGTTTTGAAGGCATCACTGCATACGCTTTACGTTTTGGATAGGGTGTTTTTCTTTGCGTTGCTATGGACGTATGAAAAACCTACCGATACCAGGATTTTCTCGTCAGCTGCTGTTGATTTTAGGATTATCCAGCATCTAGCGTATTCGCCGACAGGTAAGAAGAGAAAGCTACTTGGTCATCTTGAGCGTACCTTTGGTACAAATAGGTTCTCTTTGATTGAGGCACTCTCGCACGGGGCAAGGGAATCTTCTGATTCTGATTTTGATAACAGAGCGGGAAATGAGTGGATTGATCCTTTTACGGGAGAGGTGCGCAAAGAGAGCTTCTGGGATTTGTATGACCATGCGCTGGCAAATGTGCCTTATGCACTTGACGTTTTCTTCTCGCCAGACTTTAATCTTGATACTGCAAAAGAGCTTACGCAAAATCTGAACTTTGATGGTCAGACGCTTGCAGATGAAGGTTCGACAGAATAGGTTTTTGTGGCAACGTACGTTTTTTCTGATATTCACGGTCATGTGGAGCCGCTTAGGCGTGCTCTAGAGCGTATTAATCCAACCGAGTCAGACGTGTTCTATTGTCTTGGTGACATGATTGATCGTGGTCCTAGCTCGCTTGCCACTATTAAGACAATTCGCGAGCTTCCTAAATGTACGGTTTTAATGGGCAATCATGAGCAACTTGCCCTGCAAGCGTTGGATCCAGAAGCCGATATTGAAGCTCAGTTTATGTGGCAGATTAACGGGGGAGATGCAACACTTACTGAGCTCAAAACGCTTTCTGAAGAAGAATATAGTGAGCTGATTGACTGGCTGCAGGCGCTTCCTTTGTACGCCACCGTTGAGGTACAAGGTAGAGATTTTGTTCTGGTACATGCGGGCATAAAGTCTAATGGTGTTCCCTTGCCAACCGCCTGGGATAAGGCTTCTTTGGAGCAGTATTTAAGTAAGCAGTCTGAAAACGATCTTTTGTGGATTCGTGAAGAGTTTTGGCAATATCCAACGGATTTCCGCACGTCAGAAGCAGCGTATCCCGTTGTAATTTGTGGCCATACACCCACTCCTTTGTTAGCAAGTTTTGGTGCAAAAAACTTGAATCGCAGCGCCACTACTCCTGATGGTCTTGCGCAATGGGTTCAGTCAGATGGCGATAAGTGGGGAATTGACACAGGCACTACAGGCGGAGCCGGCTATGGCCAAGTAACTGTACTGCGCCTTGATGATTTGCAGGAGTTTGTTGAGCCGCTGCAAGAAGGCGAGTAATCGTGGCTGCAAAGACGCCGCAGCCTGCCAGCGATAGTACAAAAACAGTGCTTGCGCATGTAGAGAACACGCTTGATCCCATTATCTTCCCGGACTCTCGCGTGCTGCTCTTGGGATCAATGCCTAGTCCCAAGTCTCGAGAAATTGGCTTCTACTTTGGTAATCCTCAGAATAGATTCTGGCGCGTAGTTGCCGCGTTATATGGCGAGAAACCCCTCAAGTCCATATCTGAAAAAATTGACTTCTGTAAAAGACATCATCTTGCTCTTTGTGATGTGCTTAAGGCTTGTGATATTAAGGGTGCTAGTGATGCTTCTATTGCAAATCCGATTCCACACAATATTGGCGCTCTTATTCAAGATTCATCAATCTGCGCTATTTTTACGCTAGGTGGAACCGCAACAAAATTTTATAAGCGCTACACCGAGCAACAAACTGGTATTTCCTCACGTCAACTGCCCTCTACAAGTCCTGCTAATGCCCGTATGTCAGTTGATGATTTAGTGGAAGAATTTTCCATTATCAAAAAATTTACCAATTGTGAGTTGACAATATCCTAGTAGCGGCTAGGATTATACGCATGCGAATTATGGCTACGACATACACTGCACTTTGTGCATGCACCGCGATGTGTCTGGTGCCCGGGTCACATACGACCAGGGTGTAATTGTCGCTGAGCAAAATTTTCCTGGTACAGACTCGGGCGTAAAGCTATTTTGTAACTCTTGTGTGAGTATTCGCACATCCCGAGAGGATTTATTCGCATGGACTGGAGCTTCATAGGGGAACACCTCCCACTGTATGCAGAAGCTGCAAAAATAACGCTTACTATCTCTTTCTTTGGAGTTCTCTTCTCGCTTATCGTTGGTTTGATAAGTGCTCAGATTTCGCTGACAAAAATTCCTGTTTTAAGTCAGCTTAATGCTGTTTATGTTGAGCTTTCCAGAGGAACACCCCTGCTTATTCAGCTGTTTCTTATCTACTTTGGTCTGACTAAAGTTGGTCTCAAAATGGATGCAGAGGTAGCTGCTGTTGTGGGTCTAACGTTTCTTGGTGGCTCCTATATGGCAGAAGTGTTTCGTGCAGGCTTTGAATCAGTTGCAGTTATTCAGTTTGAATCTGCACAGGTTTTGGGCCTCTCAAAGATTCAAGCTCTCCAGCACGTTATTCTTCCACAGGCACTTTCTGTAGCAATTCCAGGCCTCGTTGCTAACATCATTTTCTTAATCAAGGAATCTTCCGTTGTTTCCGGCATTGCCCTCGCAGATTTGATGTATGTAACCAAGGACATTATTGGCATGCAGTACGACACTACAGAAGCCCTCTTTATGCTGGTAATTGCCTATGTGATTATCCTTGTTCCTATTTCTTTGCTTGGCAGCTGGCTGGAGAGGAGGCTTGACTATGCCCGTCGATAACATTTTGCTGCAGGAAGGAGTAATAACGCGCCTTCTTGGAGGTCTTGCAACAACGGTGCACATTGGCCTTATCTCTGTGGTGCTTTCCATTCCTCTTGGTATTCTCGTTGGACTTTTTATGACATCCAACAACAAGGTGGTTCGCGCAATTCTTCGCGTTTACCTTGAGGTTGTTCGTGTTATGCCTCAGCTGGTGCTGCTCTTTGTGGTGTTCTTTGGTACTTCTGAATGGTTTGATGTCAATTTTGATGGCATTGAAGCTTCAATTGTAGTTTTTACCTTCTGGGGAGCAGCCGAGCTTGGTGACCTGGTACGAGGAGCGTTGGAGTCAATTCCAGCATCTCAGTATGACAGCTCGTTTGTACTTGGCCTTTCTCGCCAGCAAACGTTCTTTAAGGTCATCCTACCTCAGGCTTTCAAGCGTCTTTTGCCTCCAGCTATCAACCTGATTACACGCATGATTAAGACAACGTCACTTTGTAACCTGATTGGCGTGGTTGAGCTGCTCAGAGTTGGTAGTCAGATCACCGATTTTTATCGCTTCAAGTTCCCAACCGACGGAGCACTTTGGATCTATGGAGCTATTTTCTTCCTGTATTTTGCTGCCTGCTTCCCACTTTCGTATCTTTCACGCAGGCTTGAGAGGAGCACCTCACATGAGTAACACCGTTTTAGCAGTTAAGGACCTCACTAAGGTATATCCCTCAAGCCAGAAACCCGTGCTTGATAAGATCTCGCTCTCCATTAATAAAGGCGAGGTAGTCGTGGTGCTAGGTCCTTCCGGTTGCGGTAAGTCTACGCTGCTTCGCGCCATTGTTGGCTTGGAAGACATCCAAGGGGGAGAAGTGCTTCTCCACGATCAGGTTATTTCTGGTCAGAAGAAGGAAAGCGCCGCAGCAGGTATTGGTATGGTTTTTCAAAGCTATGACTTGTTCCCCAACATGACGGTTTTGAAAAACGTAACTCTGGCTCCTCTGGTAGTGCAGAAGCGCTCAGAGGATGAGGTTTTGGCACAGGCAGAAGAACTGCTGCGTCGTGTGGGACTGTGGGAGAAGAAAGACTCCTACCCATCAGCTCTTTCCGGTGGTCAAAAGCAGCGCGTGGCAATTGTTCGTGCTCTTATGACTAACCCTGAAGTTCTTTTGCTGGACGAGATTACTGCAGCTCTTGACCCTGAGATGGTTCACGAGGTTTTGCAGGTAGTTATGGAGCTAGCAGAGCAAGGAATGACCATGCTGGTGGTAACTCACGAGATGCGCTTTGCTCAAGCAGTTGCTGATCGAGTAATCCTGATTGATCAGGGACACATCGTAGAAGAGTCGTCCGATGCACAAGAGTTTTTCTCGGCACCTAAAACAGAGAGGGCGCAAGAGTTTTTGCGTACCTTTGAATTTGAACGTGTACATAAGTAAACAGCGTGTTTTTGCACGTAGATGATGTAGTAATTGATACAACTTGTTAGGATTTACAATGAACTTCTTTGAAAATACTTCCGCTTCTCTTTCTCGCCGTGCTTTCCTTGGTGCAAGCGCACTTTCTGCTGCAACTCTTTTGGCAGCTTGCAAGAAAAAGGATTCCGATGGAGCTCAGGGTGGATCTTCTGATACAGACTCAAAGTTTAGAACTCTTGATGACATTAAGAAGGCAGGCACGGTAAATATCGGCGTCTTTAGCGACAAGGCTCCTTTTGGTTATGTTGATGCAAACGGCAATTACGCTGGTTACGACATTGTTTTTGCTGAGCGCCTTGCAAAGGATATGGGCGTCAAGATCAACTACATTGCCACTGACGGACAAAATCGCGTGCCTTTCTTGCAGTCCAATAAGGCAGACATCATGCTGGCAAACTTTACGGTAACTGATGACCGTAAAGAGAAGGTTGATTTCTCTCTGCCATACATGAAGATTAAGCTGGGCGTTGTTTCTCCATCTTCTGCGCCAATTACTGATGTTTCTCAGCTTGACGGCAAGAAGCTTATTGTTTCTAAGGGAACCACAGCTGAGGTTTGGTTTGCTAAGAACGCGCCTAAGGTTGAGCTGGTCAAATTTGATAGCTATGCTGATGCGTATAATGCACTGCTCGACGGCCGCGGTGATGCTTTCTCAACCGATAACACTGAGGTACTTGCATGGATTAAGTCTAACCCTGGCTTTGTTGTTGGCATTGATGACCTGGGCGACTCCGATACTATTGCCGCTGCAGTTCACAAGGGTAACTCCTCGGTGTTGGAGTTTATCAACAACGAGATTACCGGCCCTCTTGCAGAGGAGAACTTCTTCCACAAGGCTTATGAAGAGACACTCGCTCCAATTTACGGCGACGAAGTAGATCCAAATACTATGGTTGTCGAGGGCGGCAAAATCTAAGTTCTGGGCTTAGTCCGTCTTTACAGCTCAATACACTCATTTTGCGAGAAGACCTTGCAGCTTGTAAGGTCTTCTCGCATTTGTAGCCAAATTGTTAATTTGTACAGTACTTTTTAAAAATGATTCTTTGTGCTGATAAAGTAGGTCAACTATTTTTTGACCACCAGGGCAAAGGAGCTGATAATGGCAGCTGAACAGCAAAAGACAACTCGTAAGATTGGCGTCCCCAGGTTCCCCGGCGATATTATGCTGTATCCACTTTCTGTGGGCCTACTACTTCACTCTTTTTTCCCTCAGGTTCTAGAAATTGGTAGTTTTACTACAGCTGTTGCTAAGGGTGCTCCTGCGATTGTTGGTATTGTTCTGCTGTTTGTTGGCGCCTCCATTGATCTGAAGACTGTTCCAAAGGTTTTGAAGACTGGCCTGACCATTCTTATTCCTAAGCTCGCTATTGCTATTGCCTTTGGTCTCTTTGTTGCAAAATTCATGAACGATAATTTCTTTGGTCTTAATGCACTTTCTATCATTGGTGGTATTACCTTCTGCAATGTTGCTCTGTACATTGGTATTACTGCTGAGTACGGGACTCCCGATGAGCAGGGCGCGGCTGCAGTTTTGTCTCTTGTTGCAGGTCCTGCAGTTACCATGATTGCTCTTGGTGCAGCAGGCGTTGCAGCAATTTCTCCTACCGCACTTGCGGGTACCCTTCTTCCTCTGGTCCTTGGTGTTGTTCTTGGTAACCTTAGTCCTTTTATCAGGGGGCTTTTGGTTCCTGGTATTAACCCCTGTATTGCTGTTGTTGGCTTTGCTCTTGGTTGTGGCATGAGTGTTGAGAACCTTATTACGGGTGGTCCATCAGGTATTCTCTTAGCAGTACTTTGCATCATTACCGGTATTCTTACCATGCTTGTCGAGCGTCTTCTTGGCGGCTCTGGTAAGGCAAGTCTTGCGAGCGCAACTATTGCAGGCACCGCAACAACCACTCCTGCTGCAGTTGCTTCTGTTGATCCAACGTATACGGCTCAGGTTGTTGCAAACGCAAATGCTCAGCTTGCAGCTGCGGTAGTTATTACTGCACTGGTAGCCCCTGCGTTTACGGGTTGGCTTGATAAGAAACTGGCTAAGAAAAATGACACA
>JAGZNE010000047.1:0-11400 GCA_018363825.1 Atopobium sp.
AGGGCCAGCGGTAAAGTAACTCTGCAGGCCAAGCAGCTTGTATGCTGCCTGAGCAAGTGTCTCCAGGCCGGAGTGCTCAAGTCCCAGGGACTCCAGATACTCTGCAGCCTCCTCTGGATCAAGATCAGCAAGCTCAGCCTCAACACCTGCGCAAACAGGAATAGACTGAACGCCATTGATGACAGGAGCCGGCTCGGTGAGCATGTCCTCGTCGACGTTTGCGACGTACAGGATTGGCTTCATGGTAAGCAGGAAAAGATCGCGGGCAGCCAGACGCTCCTCGTCGGTCATCTCCATGTCAGCGGCGCGATTGCCCTCATTCAGCCACTCCTGAAGACGCTTTGCCACGTTGAGCTTGGGCTGGAGGTCCTTATCGCGCTTGGCCTCTTTCTCCAGCTTAGGCAAGGCGCGCTCAATGGTGCCCAGGTCAGCCAGGATAAGCTCTGTCTGAATAATGTCCACGTCCTCGTCAGGATTGACGCGGCCCTCAACGTGAATGACGTCGGGATCTTTGAAGTAACGAACAACCTCGCAGATAGCGTCGGTGTTGCGGATGTTTGCCAGGAACTGATTGCCCAGGCCCTCGCCCTCGTTTGCACCCTTAACCAGGCCAGCGATGTCCACAAACTCAACAGTTGCAGGCATAATACGGCCAGGATTGACAATCTCGGCCAGCTTCTGGAGCCTTGCGTCGGGTACGTCAACGATGCCCACGTTAGGGTCGATGGTGGCAAACGGATAGTTTGCGGCCAGGCCACCCTTGCGGGTCAGCGCGGTGAACAGCGTGGATTTACCAACGTTTGGCAGGCCAACGATACCAATTGAAAGCGACATGTGAGTCCTCTTGTTGTCGGTGGACGGTTACGGTTACTTGTATTTCTCGCGTTTCTCGCGAGAAGAACGAGCAGCTAGAAGCGTTGCTCTGAGTGTTTGCGAGCGCTTGCTACTCCCCATTATCCTCTTTTGGAGGTTGTTGTGCAGCGGCTTCCTCATCCGAGTCCTCGGTGATCGAATCCGCCAGGTGTTTGAGCTGCTCCTTGCCGGTGTCAAAAATGAAGCGAGCTTTGCGACGAGCCATCGCCTCAAGGCGAGCGGTCTCCTCGGCCTTGCGGTCGCGAACAACCAGCTCAGAGGTGTTCATCGGCACCATCGTAAGCGCACCAGGCTCTGGGCAGACAATTTCACAGGCGCCGCAGTTGACGCAGAACGGCATCTTGATGGTCAGCTTGCCGCGCTCATCGATGTCGATTGCATGCGTTGTGCAGGTGTTTTTGCAGTCTCCGCAAACCGTGCACTTGCTGGAATCCCAAATAGGAGCCTCGAGCTTCACGTAAGGAGCCAGGTCTGGGTCGTGCTGAAGTGCGCCCATGACCAGACGGCGATCCTGCGTGAGCATGGACTGCCTCATGTCGGTGGTGCGCAGGCCCATCACGTCATCAAGCTGCGTCTGAAGCTTATCCAGAGAGCGAGCGTGCGAGTTGATACGGTCAGCGATTGCCTTAGCGCCCGCAAGAACAGGCGTTGACGCAGATACCAGGCGTTCTGCACCATTCATCGCGTTGGAGATGAACTGAGAACGGATGTACGCACGCGTGAAGTTGTGGTTGAGGTTGTTGCCGTCGACCTCAAGGCCAACCGTGGCGCCCGTCCACTCCTCAGCGGTAGCGATGGCCTGGGTATATGCTTCCTCACCGGTAGTGGTACGACAACGGTCGCAAACGCCCAACGGCAGATAAACGCTTACGTTGTCAAAGTCCGTAAGGATCGAGAACCAAATGTCGGCCGAAAGCATACCCACGCAAGGCAGGCAAATCTCGTTGCCCTCAGGTTTTCTCGCCAGCGCACGCGTGCAGGTAATGTAGCACTGCTCATACGCGGAAGCCGCGCGAGCTACCTGGTCATACAGCATGCGGGACGTGTGGCGGCGCGTATTAAACGTCTCGGTTGGGCACGCAGCAACACAGAGGCCGCACTGCAGGCACGCCTCATCGTCGATACGTACGGACTGGTTGTGGATATCAATGCAATTAGCTGGGCAAACGTCAAGACAGCGAGAACATGCCTCGACTTTTCCCGAGGCGCACCTCAGGCAGCGATTAGCGTTTGACCAGGGGATTTCCTTGTAGTCCATTGGCTCGAACGGTTTGTCCGAATTTGGGTCAATAGACAGGCTTCCCATCAGCGCGTCGAGCGGGTTAGAGAGCACCTGGAGGGAGTCCTGGATATCAATGAGGTCGTCGAGAAAATCTCGCTCCTCGTTACGATTCTGGTTCTGAGCCATGGTGCCTCCTCTCCTTTGGCGCGTGGCAAAGCGGTCATGCAACCTGACCGCTACAGCAAATAAACATTTTAACCTGTAGCGACCAATAATTCCGCTCAAATGACGCCACATTCATACGATTTCGATTAATGGACGCTGAGCGGGAAAACGTTGTGGCTGCAATCAGGCGGGTTTCTCGTCTGCGACTAGACGGGATTCTCGCCTGCGACTAGACGGGTTTCTCACCAAGTTGTTGCGGCGGCAAAAAAAATCGGGCCCAGCGAGAGGCTGGACCCGATTGAAGTTCCTTGGAGGTACGGATTAGTACATACCGCCCTGGCCGCCCTGAGCAGCTGCGCGAGTGATGGACTCCTCGATAGTGGTGTCCTTTGGCATCTCGGAAACAGTTGCCTCGGTGATGAGGATGAGGGATGCAACGGAAGCTGCATTCTGGAGCGTGGTGCGGGTGACCTTAACTGGGTCAAGAACGCCCATCTCAATCATGTCGCCATACTGGCCAGAAGCGGAGTCAAGACCCTGGCCGGTTGGGAGTGCCTTGATCTTCTCGACAACTACGCTGCCCTCGAAGCCAGCGTTGTTAGCGATGGTGCGGACTGGAGCCTCAAGTGCCTTGCGGATGATCTCAACGCCGATCTTCTCGTCTGCATCAGAGGTCTGAACGCTGTCAAGGACGGAGGAAGCAGCCAGGAAGGAGACGCCGCCACCTGCGACGATGCCCTCCTCGACAGCTGCGCGAGTTGCCTGAAGTGCGTCCTCGATGCGGTGCTTAATCTCCTTAAGCTCAACCTCGGTAGCTGCGCCAACCTTGATGACTGCAACGCCGCCGGCGAGCTTAGCAAGACGCTCCTGGAGCTTCTCGCGGTCAAAGTCAGAGGTGGTGTTCTCAATCTCAGCCTTGATCTGGGTGATACGGTCATCGATTGCGTCCTTGGAGCCAGCGCCACCAACGATGGTTGTGGTCTCCTTGGTAACCTTGACGGACTTAGCGCGGCCGAGCATCTCTGCGCTGATCTCGTTGAGGTTAACGCCGAGCTCCTTGATGACTGCCTGGCCGCCGGTGAGAACAGCGATGTCCTCGAGCATGCGCTTACGACGATCGCCGTATGCAGGAGCCTTAATTGCGCAGACGTTCAGAACGCCGCGGAGCTTGTTGAGGATGAGGGTGGTCAGAGCCTCGCCGTCGACGTCCTCAGCCATGATGAGCAGAGGTGCGCCCTGCTTCTGGACAGCCTCAAGGATAGGCAGGATATCCTGAATGGAGGAAATCTTGTTGTCGGTCATGAGGATGTAAGGATTGTCCAGCTCAGCAGTGAGAGTCTCGTTGTTGGTTGCGAAGTAAGGGGAAACGTAACCCTTGTCAAACTGCATACCCTCAACGGTGTCGATGTCGATGCCGAAGGTCTGGGACTCCTCAACGGTGATGACGCCGTCCTTGCCGACAACGTCCATAGCGTCGGAAATCTTGCCACCGATGACAGGATCACCTGCGGAAATGGTACCAACGGAAGCAATCTGCTGCTTAGTTGAGACCTCCTTAGCGATGCCCCTCATCTGAGCGACGACAGCCTCAACGGCCTTGTCGATACCGCGACGAATTGCGATTGGGTTTGCGCCAGCAGCAACGTTGCGGAGGCCCTCGTTAACGATGACCTGTGCAAGCAGGGTTGCGGTGGTAGTGCCGTCACCGACGGTGTCGTTAGTCTTGGTTGCTACCTCTTTGACCAGCTGAGCACCCATGTTCTCTACTGGGTCCTTGAGCTCAATCTCGCGAGCAACGGAGACGCCATCGTTGGTGATGGTTGGTGCGCCGTAAGAACGCTGCAATGCGACGTAGCGACCCTTAGGTCCAAGAGTGGTAGTTACGGCATCTGCCAGGGTGTTTACGCCCTTAGCAAGCTTGGCACGAGCGTCGGTGCCAAAATCGATATCTTTAGCCATGGTATTCCTCCAAAATAGCTGAACTTACAAGAAAAAGCGGACAAACAAGCTGCAAGCGACTAAGCTGCGAGCAAACGAGCTGCGAGCAAACGAGCTGCGAGCGATTAGTCCTCGAGAACTGCAAGGATGTCGTCAGCACGAAGAAGCAGGAGCTCCTCGCCGTCTACCTTGACCTCAGTGCCGCCGAACTTGCCATAAAATACCTGGTCGCCGACTTTAACATCAAGAGCGATGCGATTGCCATTCTGATCAAGCTTGCCAGTTCCAACTGCGAGGACCTCACCGCGCTGTGGAAGCTCCTGTGCTGCGGATGCAATGTAGAGACCAGAGGATGTCTTCTCCTCTTTTGGAGCAGGCTTTACCAGAACACGATCTCCAAGTGGCTTCAAATTCATAATGAAAACCTCCCTTTCGGGCCAAGCCCGATATTGGCGCCAAGCGCCCTTTTCCAACGCTATTAGTTATTCCACACGGGAAAACAATTTATACGAAATATTGTGAAAATCTTACAAAACCGACTTAGATTTTCTGTAGGCGTGCAGTATAAGCCGTCAACGGTTATGCGCAGTCTGGTAGGTGCGGGCAGAGCGCGGGCGACGTGCGGGCTGCGTACAGACGCGCGATGCTGCTGGGCTGCTGGTAGACGCGGTTTGCGTCGGCAGGCGCGAGCGCCAGGTGGTATCCACCTGCGATTTCTTGCCATTAGCATAATTTTTGGTGCAAATATTCGCTGCGTGCATATTCTGCTAGTGATATTCGTGATTTTGCATAAGAAAAATGTGCACCTCTTTGGGAGGGTCCAATTTGGGTAAAAAATGCGTTTAGTTGGGGATGAAATGGAGTATTCAGAAAAATCGCATCTACATTTTACCAGTTGGCAAATTCTATCCAGATTTCTGATTATTTGTCCAATGAAAAACACCAGGTAGATTTGATGCATAGAATCACACAATTTCTGTAAACCCCAACTAAACGCATTTTTTACCACTTGGGAGCCATTTTTGGGCCAAAACCACCTCTTCCCCACCCAAAGCAAAAATCTACCTGCATAAAAGTACCCGGCTATTCATTTTCATGAATAGCCGGGTACTGAACGTCTAAGAAATGCGTGCTACCGCGCTATGTCCTACCACGCTACGATCTGCCGCGCTACGCTCTACCACGCGCGCTTACGCCTCTAAACTCTCCAGTTCAGAGAGCCAGAGCGAGCTAGAAGCGTCAGATGGCATGCGCAGATCGCCGCGCGGAGACAACGAAACCGAGCCAACCTTTGGTCCGTCAGGCATCGCCGAGCGCTTAAACTGCTGCGAGAAGAAGCGGCGGTAGAATACCTTCAGCCAACGCACGATAGTCTCGTGGTCGTAAACCTCCTGGTCAGTGCCTGTGCCAAACGCGCACTCGGCAAGACGTAGAACCTTGAGTGGACCACTTCCGTGACGAAGCACGTGGAACAAGAAGAAATCGTGCAGCTCGTAAGGGCCAACCAGGTCCTCCGTCTTCTGCTCAATGGAACCGTCTGCCGCGGATGGCAGCAACTCAGGAGAAACCGGTGTGTCCAGAACGTCGCGCAAAACGTGAGCAATTTCGTCCTCGCCCTGCTCCTCATAAGCGTCTGCGCAGTAATCAACAAGGTATCTGACCAGCGTCTTTGGTACCGAAGCATTTACTCCGTACATGGACATCTGGTCACCGTTATACGTTGCCCAACCGAGCGCCAGCTCGGAAAGGTCGCCCGTGCCAATGACCATACCGCTCACCTGGTTGGCAACGTCCATCAGAATCTGCGTGCGTTCGCGAGCCTGGGCGTTTTCGTACACGACGTCATGAACGTCCTGGTTGTGGCCGATATCGGCGAAGTGCTGCAGCACAGAATCCACAATGGAAATCTCACGCAGGTCGGCGCCAAGCGACTGCACCAGCTCAATAGCGTTGGTGTACGTGCGGTCCGTGGTGCCAAATCCCGGCATCGTCACAGCTACAATGCCCGAGCGGTCGTATCCCAGCTGGTCAAACGCTCGCACCGTGACGAGAAGAGCCAGCGTAGAGTCAAGTCCTCCCGAAATGCCAATAACCGCGTGGTCAGAGCCGGTGTGTGCCAGTCTTGAAGCCAAACCGTGAGCCTGAATCGACAGAATCTCCTCGCAGCGTGTTGCGCGAGCGTCATCCATCGCGGGTACAAACGGATGCGGATCAACGTACCTGGTCAGCGGCGTGCGGATTGCAAGTTCGACGCCCTCGCTGCCCGCGTCACCCTCGCCGTCGTGGCTGCGACCTGCGGCGGCGCGCTCGTTGCCGCCCTCGCCGTCAAACTCCAGCGAGAAATACGTGGTCAGATGCTTGTAATCCTCCGGCGTCGGAGCAACCTCAAACGTCGACATGCGCCTGCGGTCGGCCGCCAGCGACAGCACGTCAATCTCGGACACGGCGATACCCTCGCCAAACACGCCGGAATCGGCGAGCACACGGCCATTCTCGACAACAAGATCATGGCCCGAGAAAACCAAATCAGTCGTAGACTCGCCCTCACCTGCGCTCGCGTACACGTAGCCGCAGATCAGACGCGCGCTCTGTTGCGCAACCAGCTGACGACGGTACGCGGACTTGCCGGCCAGCGCGGGCGACGCGGACAGGTTGCAGATTAGCGTGGCGCCGGCGACGGCATGTGCGTTTGACGGCGGCATGGGCACCCAGAGATCCTCGCAGATCTCCGCACCCACGACCAGCTCAGGGATGGTATCGCACGCAAACAGCTGGTTGGTACCAAACGGCACCTCACCGAGCAGACCAAAGTCCACGCTCGTGACCGTCTTGGGGCCAGAAACAAAGTGTCGGCCCTCGTAAAACTCGTTGTACATGGGCACATAGCGCTTGGGCACCAGGCCCAACAGCTCTCCCCTAAAGAGAACGGCGGCGCAGTTGTAGAGCTTGCTGGCCACGCGAACAGGCAGTCCTAGCAGCAGCAACGCGTCGACGTCGGCCGTGCGGGCGGCAATAGAAACCAAACCGCGCTCGGCAGCGTCCAAGAGCGCATCCTGCCAGAACAGGTCCTCGCAGGTGTAGCCCGTGATGCAGAGCTCAGGCAGCACGACCACTTTGGCACCGCAATTACCTGCGGCTTCTTCGATGGCCGCCAGGCAGCTCTCCACGTTAAACGCCACGTCGGCCACGCGGACGCGCGGCGTGATACTTGCAACTTTGATGAATCCGTCTTGCACAATGGTCTCCTTACATGCCGCTTGGGACAACGGGCGCCGCATCCGACGACCACGATCCCAGCTGCGCGTTGGGGTTTGCATCCAAGGTCAATGGCGAGAAACCCTGTGTACGGTAGCTACGAAGTGCGCCAACGGCAATCATTGCGGCGTTGTCGCCGCAAACTGACATCGGAGGCACCGTTACTCGAACGCCCATACGACCAAAGGTTTCCTTATATGCAGCTCTCAGTGCGGGGTTTGCAGCTACGCCGCCTCCCACGCAGAAATCGGAGACGCCCGTCTCCTCAACAGCAGTTTTAGCCTTTGCAACCTGCACGTCAATAACTGCCTGCTCAAACGAAGCAGCCAGATCTGGCAGATTGATTGCTCTACCTGCGCGATTCTCGCCCTCAATATAGGTAATAACGGCTGTCTTCAGGCCAGAAAGGCTTAAGGAATAGTCACCGCTGTGCATCATTGCGCGCGGGAAGTGGATGGCCTTAGGATTGCCCTGAGCTGCAAGTTTGCAGATTACGGGACCACCTGGATAGCCGAGGCCAAGCGCCTTGGCAACCTTGTCAAATGCCTCGCCCACGGCGTCGTCGATGGTGGAGCCCAGAACCACATAATCTCCCCAGGCACGCACATGTACCAGCATAGTATTGCCACCCGAGACCAGGCTGGCCACAAACGGCGGCTCCAAGTCGGGCGTCTCAAACAGGTTGGCCAGCAGGTGACCTTCCAGTTGATGAACGGGAATAAGCGGCAGGTCAGTGGCCACGCAGAAGCCCTTGGCAAACGCCACGCCTACAACAAGCGCGCCGACAAGGCCTGGACCTGCGGTAACACCAACGGCGGCCAGGTCAGACGGCACCAGCGTGTCGCAACCAAAGTGCGCACCCGCGCGGGCCATGGTCTCCTCGAAAAGACCAACGATAGCCTCGGTGTGCTTGCGAGAAGCAATCTCGGGCACGACGCCGCCAAAGCGAGCGTGGAAGTCAATTTGAGTTGCGACAACATTTGCGCAGACCACACCGTGTGAATCCATGATGCACATGGCAGTCTCGTCGCACGAGGACTCCAGGCTGAGAATCAAATCCCCTGCCTCACGCAGTGCTGTAAGCGTCTCTTCAGAGCGCTCACCTGCAACAATAGGCCACGGACGCACTGATGCGTGAGGTTCAGGGTTTCTCGCCTCAAAGCCAGCGCCAACCGCCAAAGGCAGCTGCGCCGTCATCAAAAGCGCCGCACAATCTGGACCGTAATATCCCGGGCGACGACCAACCTCAGCAAATCCCAACTTGCCATACACGCCCTGAGCTGGAGCGTTGTCCTCCTCCACCTCAAGGGTAATCGCGGATGCGCCCAACATCTGAGCATCGTATGCCACGCGTTCTACCAGCTTGGATGCAATTCCCTGGCGGCGACGCTCGGGCGCGACCACCACTTCTTCCACCTCAAACTGAGCTCCTGCCAGGCGACCGCCCGCAAAGCCAATGACCGTTCCGCGGTCGTGAGCCAGCCACCAGCTGCGCCCCACGCCCGAGAGCTCGTCATAGAACGTCTGCTTTGACCAGGCCGAATGCGCAGCGTCAGCATATATTGCCGCCTCAAGCTCCGCCACCTGATCAAGATCGTTCACCGTCATCGGACGAAGCTGCAGGTGAATATCGGCCAGCGCATCATCCACGCCGGTCAAAGCCACCGTTGCCGGCTCCTTGAGACCCAAACGCTTGCGCTCCGACTCCTCCGCGTCCGAAAGTCGCGTGTAAATGGGCAGCACCAGCGCCGGATCGCCCGCACCCGCCTGCTGATACTCGGGCATACACACCGCGCGTACCAGGCCTTCTCCTGTTGGGAACCACGTTGCTTCATCGATATATGTCGAGAAACCCGCGCGCTCAAAACGCTCACGGTACTTCAATAAGCCATTGCCCGTAAGCGTGAGCTGGTCCTTATCAGTCCTGCTCGACCACTCCTCCACACAGGCGTCTGCCTTGAGGACGGTCTCCACCGGGAACGTTCTATGCGCTCCAGCGTCATCCAGCAGGTAGATGCCCGGATAGACTTCGCCGCGCATGGCGTCTGCAACAACACCAACGGTACCGCGCACGCCTGCCTTCCACGCGCTAAACGCCATGGCATCAAGCGCACTTGCGCCATAAAGTGGCAGGCCAGAGCCGCAGGCAATACCCTTTGCGGTGGCCACGCCGATGCGAACGCCTGTGAACGAACCAGGTCCTCTACCTGCGATAACAGCGTCAACGTCGGCCATAGTTAGGCCAGCAGCTTTGAGTGCTTCCTGAACCGAACCCACAAGCTCCACGTTTGCCTGGCGACGGCACAGATGATCCGTTGACGCCAGCACCTCAACGTCGAACCCGCCGTCTGCGGCCGCCGCAGCGGCATCGCACCTGGTCAGACGTGCGACCGTACACGCAAGCATGTCTGTAGACGTATCAACCGCAAGCACCACGTTTGTTTCATTTTTTATAGCAAGCATAAACACTCTTCTCGGCGTAAAAACGCCCTCTAGAACGCCTCTATTTTTCTCTTGTAACTCTATAACTATACGCCAAGCCACGCCTGCAAACAGCGCGAGTACCAACCCCGCAAAACTTTTACGCAGCGACTGTTTGAACAGGAAAAATATTTGCTTTAAATCACTCGAATTCTGTACTTAATACATACAAAATGGCGAGAAAACCTTCGTTCTCAGACTTCTAACGTTAACCTGCAGAAGCAGCTTAAATAGACCGCAAGCTGCCCGTTTTGCACTATGAATTTTTTGTTAAGCTGAAATCTTAAATTTGTATATAGATAAAACCCTGTATAATTATTTCAACATGACCGGTTCCGCTATAGCTTTTGCATAGTCCAGGGCCGGTCCTACTTTTTATAAAGGTGATTATATGTCTGAAGCTCATCTAATAAAAAGTTTTAAAACCTATGCTGATCAGGTCTGTATTTTAAAAGACCGAGGCATGATTATCGATGACCCACAAAAGACAGAAACAATATTGTCCACCATTAATTACTATAGACTGAGTGGATATTGGTATCCCTTTATGGACAAAAAACATAGTTACTTTAATCAGAAGATTTCATTTCAGGATATTCTTGATCTATACAACTACGACATGCAGCTCAGAATGTATTTATTCAACCAATTATCAAAAATTGAAATTGCCTTCAGGACTTTAATTGGTCACGAACTAGGTGAATACGATGAACAAATTCATCTAAAACCAAACTCATTGGGAACTTGTGCTCTAAACAAAAAATATTACAACCAATGGATCAAACGTTACAATAAAGCTCTTTCCGACTCCAAAGAACAATTTGTCAAACATCATAAAGAGCATTATGGGGGAATTCTTCCTATCTGGGCCGCCGTAGAAATAATGGATTGGGGTATGCTGTCACATCTTTATCAAATGTCTCCCAATGATGCTCAAATTGCAATGTCTGAAAAGTGTGGCCTAACTACAGCGCAACTCGGATCATGGCTTAAAAGTCTAAATGTTGTTAGGAATTTATCAGCACATCATGCTCGTATGTATAACCGTGTTTACGATATAAAACCAAAATTACCTCAAAATAAAAAATGGCAACCAATTGAAAATAATAAAAAGCATATCTTTGGTTTTATGACAATGATTGAAGTACTTATATCAGATTTCAATTTAGAACATGACGAAACACTAGAATCTATTCTCCAAAATTTTCCTCAAGATGAAGCAATTAGAAATCGTGTCATGGGAGTACCGTCTAATTGGAAATCAATACTAAATGACATTATCTCTAGCTAATGCCACAACCAACAGAGCCTCCTATGAACTACCTCCCATTTCTTGGACATAAGAAATGGGAGGTAGTTCATATGCGGGTGATTATGATTCTGCAGCGTGTTTGCGTTGGCTTTTAGGCCTGGCGCACAAAATAGCGCAGCTTTGGTAGGTTCTGCCGAAGAATCGGCATGTTCTT
>JAGZNE010000123.1:0-1325 GCA_018363825.1 Atopobium sp.
ATGAGATTACTATTACCGCAGACATTAACGCCGTTCGTAGGTGTGCTGGAACGCTCGATAACTTTATTGAACAAGAGTGTTATGGAGAACTTGCTGAACATAAGTCTTGCAAAATGCCTGTAAATGACGCGTTTTTGAGCAATACCTATCTCAATGAGAGTATTGCTTACACGCAAATTGCGTGTGAGGATATTGTGGACGAGGTTCCAATCGAGTGTATTGATGATATTACCATCACCGATTGCTCACTTGATAGTTTTAGACTTGAGCGTCTCACTGGTCAACTTGTTCCTCGCGGGGGCAAAAACTGGATTGATGTTGCTGAACAATCAGTTGCTGAGTTTACCATTACCGCTGAGGTTGGTGATGACTGTGATTTGACCGAGAGACAAATTGTGACGACTGTAGCTGATGTGATTGTCGAATCTATTGAGAATAGTGCAGACGCTACTGACATTGACGTCCAAACAACTTCTGAGGTAATGTAAGTTACGCATAACTTAGCCACCGCAAAGTTTTACGGATTATCCGTATGAACTGGCGGTGGCTTATTTTATGCGTCGAGTTTTCTAACTAAATTAGTTAAAATTTTGATATATTGAACGTGAATCGAGCAAATCCACCATTCGTTGTAGTTATTAAAGATTGTGAATTTTCTATGAAGTAACTTGGACGGTGTTATAATCATGTCAACAAAACGCAGTGAAAGGGCACACGATGACAGATAAAGAACTAGTTAAATTGCTTATTGACAACACTAACGATTTGAAAACTCAGAAATTGTTAGCGAGCCTTGGTTACTATCCAGAGTATTTCATGTATAGCGATTCGCAAGACGTTAGAGCTGAGGTCGCAAAGCGAGGTTATGGTCTTGATGTTCTCGTAAACGATTACTCACCTACAGTTAGAGCCGCTGTAGCCTATTTTGGGCAATATTTAGACGTGCTTGTAAATGACAAGAATCCATATGTTCGCCAAACGGTAGCTCAATGGGAACAGTATGCGGACAAGCTGTCAAAAGACGAAAATGCTGGCGTCCGCTGGGTAGTTGCTCGTAATGGTTTCTGCCTAGATACGCTCGTACATGATGAGAATGCAGAGGTTAGGCTAGAGGTTGCTAAACGTGGATATGGTCTGGATATTCTCGTGAACGACGAGGACGAAGATGTTAGACTAGAGGTAGCTAAACAAGGCTACGGTCTTGATATTCTTGTACACGACAAAGACCATATTGTTAGGCGCGAGGTTGCAGAACACGGATATGGTCTTGATATTCTCGTACACGATAGTGCTGCTTATGTAAGAAGCATGGTCGCACATCGAGG
>JAGZNE010000124.1:0-1313 GCA_018363825.1 Atopobium sp.
GATTCTTTTACTTCATCAGCAGTGAGCGGCGCGCTGAATGACGTTGCTGACAATATGTCAACAATTACAACAGTCGCTGGGGCGCTTGTTGGTGTTGGGTTGGCAAGATACCTCAGCGGAGTTGTAACCAGCGCCAGTAGCGCAACAGGTGCGCTAATTTCAGCTGCGAAATCAGAGGTTGCCCTTGCTGTCGCGCAGGATAAAGCGGCTCAGTCTGCTGTTGCAGCTTCAAGGGCAGAAGTTTATCGAGCCCAGCAAGCTGTTCAAAGATCGCGAAGTGCAGATGTTCAGGCCGCTCAGCAAGAAAAAATTGCGGCAGCGGAAGCCAAAGTCACAGCAGCTCAAGCCAGGCTGACCACTGCTCTTGCAAGTGGCTCCGCCACAGAAAAAGTCAGGGCCAGAACTGCGCTTGAGCGTGCGCAGGCAGGGCTGGTGGCTGCAAAAAATGCCGACGCTCAGGCTATTGCTGAAAGACGACTGGCTTCTGCGGAGGCAGCCAGAGACAGGAATCTGGCAAATCGCGTCTCCACCCAGCGAAATCTCAACAATGTAACATCAGTTGGTACTCGCCTGATGAGTGGTGCACTTGGTCTCATCGGCGGAATACCAGGTTTGGTCATGTTGGGTGCTGGTGCATGGTATGCGATGTATCAAAATCAGGAGCAGGCGCGTCGTTCTGCGCAGGAATACGCCACCACGATTGATGAAGTCAGTAAAAAGTCGAAGGCAATGTCTTTGCCTGAAGCTTCAGACAATGCTGAGAAAACTCGCGCAGCATTGAATGAGCAGAACAGGCTGATAGATGAACAAAAGAGCAAGATAGAAAATCTGAAAGAGCAGATAGCTGGTTATCAGTCAGTGATCAGTAATCCCGGTCCAACGACCAGCGGTGGTTTCATGATTAACCACCTGACATCTTTGGATACCGTGACCCGTGGACTGGCTACAGCCACTGAACAGTTATCTGTTGAGCAGGAAAGACTTGCCCAGATGCAGGAGAAATCTGCCTCTATCCAACAGGTTCTTGAAGGTCTTGAGCATCGGCGTGTGACGCTAATTCGGGAGGAGGCGGCGAATCAGAACCGGGCTTATCAATCACTTCTGTTGATGAATGGGCAGCACGATGAACTTAATCGATTACTCGGCCTGGGTAACCAACTCCTTATGGCGCGTCAGGGGCTGGCTAACGTCCCGCTCAGACTTCCTCAGGCCGACCTCGACAAAAAGCAAACCGATGCCCTCGAAAAGAGCCGCCGGGATCTGAAGTTGTCACGCCTGAAGGGTGAGGCCAAAGAGCGCCTGCGTCTGAGTTA
>JAGZNE010000125.1:0-1308 GCA_018363825.1 Atopobium sp.
GGCGCAACCTTTTTAAGCATCTGCACACAAGCAATCACCGCGAGCAGTATGGTAACCGAAAAAACAAACCAAGCCGATAACGGATAAGAAAAACGGGTGCGAATATTTTTCAATGTGTACGATACGATCAGCATCAGACCAAGGCCAGTGAATATCGAGACTATGTATCCGAGAAGATTAGCTAACTGCATCATCCCATCAACCGATGAGGACTTTGCTAATGGTAGGAACGTAGCACCATAGCTGCATATGAGGTAGAAGGAGAGTACGAGCATATTGCAAACAGCTAAACGCCAGCGTGATAAAGGAGAAAGCAAGAGTAAACGATCATCACAAGTGCCAGTGAGCCGAAGCATAGCATCTAGCGCATACAGCGTTATCGAAATTTCGAGAAGCATAACGCCAATACCGTATATTTGCTGCACCACTAGCTCATCTGACACAACCCGAACGATTGCTAGAGCGATAATGACCATGATTAACGGAATCATGACCCGCCCATGTTTGGCTGCCAAAAGACGAAAATCAGTCATTCTTAACATGGCCCGATACGCTCCTCTTGTAAGCCAGCTCTAAATCGCCATCGCCGAAATCTCGCAGATGGCTAGCAGTATCATGAGTCAGCAGTTTCCCATCTGAAATAAGAACAATCTCATCGAAAATAGAATCCACGCCATTGATCAGGTGGGTACTAAGCAACAGCGGAGCGCTAGGAATACGATATTTCTTGATCAGAGCAAGAAGATGATCCCTCGTGAGCGGATCAACCCCTGCCAGCGGCTCGTCCAACACATAAAGCTTAGGAGCCCTAGACATAATCAACGCAAGATGAAGGCGTTCACTCATCCCTTTTGATAGCTCACTCACTTTGGCTAATGACGAGAAAGAAGCCCCCTCAAGAAACTCTTCAAAAGCACCAGTTCTGAAATCATCGTATCGGCTACGAAATAAATCAACGCATTGCGATACTCGCAACCACGGATATAAAAAAGACTCATCGGGAAGATAGCTCACCGCTACACGATGAGGAGCCACGATTCTCCCCTGAACCCTAGCAATATCCCCCACAATCGTGCGAAGCAACGTGCTTTTACCGGCTCCGTTCGGACCAAAAAGCCCCACCACTCCTGCCTCAGCGCCAATGCAAAAATCATCCAAACGTAGCGCAACATGTTTGCCATAGCTCACAACCAAGTTCTGCGCTTTAACCACAGCATCCATTGACCTCACCCAACTCGAAACAGTAAAACCAGACTGAGCCAAAAACGAAGAACAATTGCCCCAGCAGCAATAATCAAGCGTACTGGG
>JAGZNE010000126.1:0-1306 GCA_018363825.1 Atopobium sp.
AGCAAACGCTGCAAAGGATGGCTCAAACGAGGAGCTGAACGCAAACTCTTACGTTTGGGGAGGTAAATCTGAACAAGGTTCTATGGCAGTTCACCCTTGGGACGGCTCAAAGCTCACTAAACTTGATTCTGACAAGGACGAGCCATTTGTAGCTAACATGGTCGCTCGTGCATACATCAATGCAAACGCTGGCGACAATGGCAACAACTTCACCAACCAGTCAATGGTGTTCTTGCTCCAGTCTAAGGCTAACTTCAATGACAAGAAGGGACTTGTTTCTCTGACCTATAAGGCTGCAAATAATGGCGGTACTCCTGGTTCTGAGTCTGCAAGCACTGGTACTAATACCTCAAAGTTTGCACGCTATGTTATTCCACGCGCAGACCCAGCAGACTCCAGCTATCTTGTTGGTGCCTATGCTAAACTCAACGTCACTTGGGTAGCTGCTGGTTGGGCAGCACTTCTTGGTCTGCTCTCTCTAGTTACTGGTGTTCTGATTAGCTCTATTGTTAAGGTATTTAAGGGCTACATTCGTGCTCAGTTTACTGGCGACTTCTTCGGACTTCTCGACATGACAATTTACATTGTTGGTGCAACTGGCTCTTTCATGATGTTTGCAATCTCGGTCATCCTTGGTTCAATCATCGTAAGTTTCTTCACGAGTTTTATCGCGATACTTACAACGGGACTTACTGGTGCCGCTTCGGGTGTTCAATCATCGGTTGCTAACATTCCGTTCCTCAGTTGGGCAGCAAACGGTGTGTCAACTATCATGACAACCATTCTCATGGCGTTCCTGTCACTCATTTCCGTTGCAATTCTGACCTACCCAATTATGAAGATTAGTGTTGGTGGCGGAGAATCCAGAACTTGTAACATTGTTGACCTTATGATTACCATTCCACTTTCAGTCGCAGCAATGATTTCTGATTGGCTGAACGCTAAGAAAGCTCTGTTCTACGGTAGCGACAGTGGAATGCCTAAGATGGGTGAATCCGCCCTTGGTGGCGGTCTCAAGAAAGACTCTATGCTTGGTAAGGTTGTTGGCGGTGCTGCAACAGGCGCGGTCGCGGGTCTTACTGGCGCGGCTGTTCTTGGACGAGGACTTGCCCATGCTGGAGGTTCCAGTATTAAGGACGGCGTAACGGCTGCTCGCGACGCTCATAAGAGCGGTTCTTCACTCGGCGAAGCACTTAGTATCGGTAGAAGCACGGCGGCGAGCGTTGGCGCTTCATTGGCAGTCAGTTCAGCTAAACATGCGGTTGACACAGCTAAGAACTTCAAACCTTCTGGCGGCAATATCGCA
>JAGZNE010000127.1:0-1271 GCA_018363825.1 Atopobium sp.
GGAAACACGACAACACATTCTTGATGTCGCTCTGCGTATGTTTTCGCAACAAGGGGTCTCATCCACCTCACTGGCTGAGATCGCAAAAGCCGCTGGTGTGACGCGCGGTGCAATCTATTGGCATTTCAAAAACAAATCGGATTTATTCAGTGAAATCTGGGAGCTAGCAAAACCTAACATTGATGAGTTAGAGACTGAGTATCAGGCAAAATTCCCTGACGATCCACTATCAGTATTAAGAGAAATTTTAATTTACGTTCTTGAAACTACCGTGACAGAAGAACGCCGACGTTTATTGATGGAGATTATATTCCACAAATGCGAATTTGTCGGGGAAATAGCATCAGTTCAGTTAGTCGAACGTAGCCTGTGTCTGGAAAACTATGACCGTATAGAAAAAACGTTACGCCACTGTATGGATGTCAACATGTTGCCGGAAAACCTGAACACACGTCGTGTAGCGGTGTTAATGCGTAGCTATATTTCCGGGATCATGGAGAACTGGTTATTTGCTCCCGAATCGTTTGATCTGAAGAATGAGGCTCGTCAGTACGTGGCGGTGCTGCTGGAGATGTGTCTGCTTTGTCCAAGCTTGCGCCTGCAGGCAGGAGAGACAAGCTAGTTTGCCATTCTGCACCAGGAATTCTCCTGGTCGTTTTGCCTGCTGCTATTCTGCCGGTCACAGCCGTGATATTCTTGCCGCTTGACTATTTCCGGTCACTTTCCCGGTTCAGAAACATTCATTCTCATGACTATGTTGCAGCTCTATAAACGTTCACAGCATGTAATTGCTATTAGCATACTTTTCTTCATTCTATTGTTATCCTGCCAGTCATCTGCATTTGCGCGGGCGCAACAGAGTGGTGAACTGCCGACGAAAGCAGATATTCAGAGCCAACTGGACGCACTGAGTAAACAAAAAGATCTCTCCGCGCAGGATAAGCTGGTCCAACAGGATCTCATCGATACTATCGCCACGCTGGATAAAATCGATCGCGTGAAAGATGAGACCGTACAGCTTCGCCAGAAAGTGGCCCAGGCGCCGGAGAAAATGCGTCAGGCGACGGATGCGCTAAATTCGCTCAGCGATGTCGACAATGACGACGAAACGCGAAAAACGCTGAGCACGCTTTCCTTACGACAGCTTGAGTCACGCGTCGCGCAGGTGCTTGATGACCTGCAAAGCTCGCAAAACGATCTTGCTGCCTACAACAGCCAGCTGGTGTCGCTCCAGACCCAGCCAGAGCGCGTACAAAATGCGATGTATAACG
>JAGZNE010000048.1:0-10474 GCA_018363825.1 Atopobium sp.
CTCATGTGCGCTATCTGGGCAGTCAATTTCAGCGGAGTTACGGCTCCGTTTCTGACGAGAAGAGCCTCGCTAGCTGCGCTTCCATCAAACTCTGTTACAACAGGAATGAGAGCCGCAATAGGAAGTTTTTCTGAAAGCAAATTAATAATCTCGGAGAGGTCTGCAAAAAGACCTTCTGTATCAGCTTCTGGCACACTGAGCAGTCCCGTAAGGGTTGGCGCAGGATAAATGACTAGCTCAGCGCCTTGTTGTTGGGCTCTCTGAGCATATTCCAGCATAGTCTGAGCGGTAAACTCAAAATCACCAGCCTGAGTGTTCATTTGTGCAACTGCTATGCGCATACCATTCCTATCATGAAGTGCTTAATTTGTTTTTACCCAAAAACAAACAGGTGTAGTAAGAAAAAACGGAGCCGCAGGTAGCAGCTCCGTTTGACCTTATTAAGCTAGTGCTTATTGTTGAGTCAATAGACTTAGAGGGAAACCTTCCAAAGACCGTGAAGGTTGCAGTACTCATAAGCCTCTGCCTCAACACCCTCCTCAAGAGTGAAGGTAGCAACTGGCTCCTGGCCAGGCTTAAGCTGTGCAAACTGAGCGCCGTTCTCAGAAACAAGAGCGATGAACTCAATGTAGTGCTCTTCGAGCATTGGATGAGCAACCTCACCAACACGGACGGTAACGGTGTTGCCCTCGCGAGTAACAAATGGAACGTGCTTCTCAGCTGCACCGTCAGTAACGCCAGCCTGGAGAAGCTCAAGATCTGCTGCCTCTACGTTGCCTGCGACACCGTAAACAACAGCGCCTGTCTCCTTGTTACGATAAAACTTTGCGTCGATCATTTTTTCTCCTCTCACGACATCCGAAGATGTCAGAATTTTCTTAGTAAGTGCTACTTAAATAGTAACAGTTATTACTTAATAGTAACCTGCAAATTTAGAATCGACAAAATCTAAACAATCTGTGCGTATCCGCTTTGACCAATAAAATCTTTAAGCTCGGTCAAAAGAACCATGCTACGTCCATCAATCCTGGTAGGAATTTCCATGCGCATAACATCGCCCATGTCTGTTTCTACCCTAATCTCAATACAGTCCATGCCGGGATAGCGCGAGAAGATCTGTCCAAGTGTCTCGATAGCCTGTCTTTGAAGTTGAGAAGCAGGCATATGAATAACGAGTGTCTTTGGTGTGTTGTTAGCACTGTTAAGCTCAATAGGATTAACTTCTTGAGCAATAACCTGGTCTCCTCTATCAGAGCGCTCAAGCTTTCCAAGAACAGAAATGAAGATGTCGCTCTGGCTCTCACCAGTCTCTGGGTCAACATCTCCAGCAAGAAGTCTTGCAGCCTTCTTGTAGAGCTTAGGGAACATGACAATAGTGACGCTACCCTCCATGTCTTCAAGCGTAACAATTGCCATTGGGTCGCCGTTTTTAGTAGTGCGCTTCATAACATTAGTAACCATGCCCGCAAAGCGAATAGGTTTACCTTCTGGAACTTTGAACTGCTGAGACATAGCACCGTTAGGAAGCTGAACCTCTACATTTTCTTCAATTTCTGCAAGGGCATAATCTCTGCTCTTAGCAAGGGCGTACTCGTATGGACGAAGTGGATGATCAGAGACATAAATGCCTAAGACCTCGTACTCTTTAGTAAGCTTGAATCGCCTATCCCACTCAACACCATCTGGCTCTGGGACACTATCACTAAAGCCAGAACCCTCTACTTCTGCAAACATATCAAACATAGAGAACTGACCAACAGCCTTATCTTTTTGACGCTTAGTAGCAGCATCGATAATGTTTTGTGGGTTGTTCTTATCCACAAAACTCATCATCTGCATACGGGTATAGCCTGTTGAGTCAAAAGCTCCTGCCTTGATAAGAGCTTCAACAACGTTGCGCTTTGCCTGGCTTGCATCAACACGATCGACAAAATCGTGAATGTTGGCAAAAGGGCCGCCCTTTTGACGCTCAAGCATAATAGCTTCACCAACACCAGCTCCTACGCCACGAATTCCTGCAAAGCCAAAACGAATACCCTCTTTAGTAGCCGTAAAGTCTTTACCGGACTCGTTAATATCTGGCGGAAGAATCTTAATGCCCTCATGACGGCAAGCGCTTACGTAGTGAACAATCTTATCTGTCTTGCCCATGTACGAGGTAAGAACTGCTGCCATAAACTCATGTGGATAATGCGCTTTAATCCATGCGGTCTGCATAACAAGAATTGCATAACCAGCAGAGTGAGACTTGTTGAATGCATAAGATGCAAACTCAAGAACATCGTCCCAAATGCTTTCTGCAACCGAACGATCAAATCCATTACGAACTGCGCCGTTTTTCCAGTGAGCCTCCATGGTCTCATCAGTACCGTCATCCCAGTGCTGGACAACTTCCTGCATGAGTTTGATCTTCTTTTTTGCTACTGCTTTTCTGACCTTGTCAGACTCGCCTGCGGTAAAACCAGACATCTTCATAGAAATCTGCATAACCTGCTCTTGGTAGACCATGGTTCCGTAGGTTTCTTCCAAGATGTCGTGAAGACGTGGATCGTAGTCTTTGACTTCTTCTCTACCGTTCATACGGTTGATATAGCTGGTAACCATACCTGCGTTAAGAGGACCAGGACGATATAAGGCGATAAGTGCGACGATGTGCTTATATTCTGTTGGCCTCATACCCTTAATGGTTGCAGTCATACCTGCAGACTCAACCTGGAAAACACCAGCAGTTCGACCTTCTCTAAGAAGTCTATAAATTTCTGGATCAGTAAACGGAATGTTATCTACATCGATATCAATACCGTAGTTATCCTTCACGTTTTTGATTGCACGAGAAATAACCGTTAGAGTTCTTAGTCCCAAGAAGTCCATCTTAAGAAGGCCCATGTCTGCGACAGAGTGGCCCTCGTACTGCGTAATTTCTACGCCGCCCTTGGTATCTACCTTGGTAGGAACGTGGTCATTTACAGGCGTAGGAGCAATCAAGACCGCACAAGCATGCACACCCTCACCACGATGCAAGCCCTCAATAGACAGAGCTGCATCAATGATTCTTCTAGCATCAGGGTCATTCTCGTACGCATCTTCAAAATCAGCGGAATACTGATCAGCGCCTTTTTGTCCTTCTTGAGCCTTATGAAGAACAAATTTGAGGTGAGCGTTAGGGTCACCAGGAATCATCTTAGACAGACGCTGTCCCATATAAACGGGGTAACCCAGAACGCGGCACGCGTCATTTATTGCCTGTTTAGCCTTGATGGTTGAATACGTAATAACGTGAGAAACACGATCAGATCCATAAATCTGACGGACGTGCTCAACAACCTCAAGACGACGCTCATCGTCGAAGTCCATATCAATATCTGGCATCTCTGAACGCTGTGGAGACAAGAACCTCTCAAACATGAGGCCATTCTCAAGAGGGTCAAACGAGGTAATATCCATAGCGTATGCAACAATAGCGCCTGCTGCAGAACCACGACCCGGCCCTACGCCAATACCATTCTCTTTTGCCCAGCGGACATACTCCTGAACAATCAAGAAGTAATCTGCAAAGCCCTTTTTGCAGATGATGTCATATTCATACTCAAAACGGTCTTTAACGTTAATCTCGTTGATGACAACGTTTTGCCAATCATCTCCATAACGTCTTGCAAGACCAAGCTCACACTCTTTTCTAAAGCGCTCCTCTGAGGTCTCTCCCTCTGCCAAGTCTGGGAACTTTGGCAGATACATGTGAGTCCAGTCCAGCTCATAGTTGCACTTATTTGCAACCTCAATGGTGTTCTCGATAGCTTCTGGACACCACGAGAAAATCTGGCGCATTTCTTGCTCACTCTTAAGGTAGAACTCGCTGCCTGTCATGCGCTTGCGGTTCTCATCATCAACGCGAGCGCCTGAACCAATGCAGGAAGCAATATCTTGAACGCTTGCATCCTCTTTAGTGAGATAGTGGTTATCGTTGGTAGCAACTACCTTAATACCAAGGTCATGACCCATCTTTACAATACGCTCAGCAAGGGTTCTATCGGTATAGCCGCCCCAGCTTGGATCAGACAAACCGTGGTCTTGAATCTCTAGGTAGAAATCATCTCCAAAGATATCTTGATAGATTTTTGCCCAACGCTCTGCTTCTTCTGGACGACCTTCAAACAACATACGGGGAATGATGCCAGAAACACAAGCTGAAGTGCAGATAATTCCCTCGTGATAACGCTTGAGCATCTCAAGCGTAGTGCGTGGCTTGTAATAGAACATATCTTTTGAGCCCGCCTCTGACATCATCTTCATCAGATTGACATAGCCGGTCTCATTTTTAGCAAGCAGGATAAGGTGATAACGTACCTGCTTAGTGCCCTTCTCAATACAATCATCAAGAATGAAATAAGCTTCACAGCCAAAAATTGGCTTAATAAGTGGGGATGGTTTATTGGCTTTTACTGCCTTAATATCATGTGTTTGATTCCAAATTTGAACGTCAGAAGCCCACTGAGCATGAACCTTATCATGCTCACCAGCATTGGGATCATCTGCAGGAGGCTCTTCTAGATCCCAGCCCTTTTCAAAACATTCCACATCATGGCACCACTGGCCAAAGTCTTTAAGCGCCTCATTGTACTTACGGCATGCAAGGTCAAAATCTGGAATTCCAAAGAGATACCCATGATCAGTAAGAGCAAGTGCTGGCATACCAAACTCTACAGCTTTACTAACCATATCTGGGACACGGCTAGCTCCATCAAGAATGGAAAAATCTGAGTGGTTGTGGAGGTGAACAAATGCCATCTTTTTCTACGCTCTTCTCTTTGTGCTTCAAAATTTGTTCTTTTACCAAGGGCTCTTAATTTCTTTGTATAGTGTAGCCGATTCGCCGGACAATAACTACTAATACAAACATATGTTCTATGTGCTAATACTTCTATTGACGCTGGTAAATTGGATGAAAATATTTTCTCGCCAATTTCATAACATCGCAAAATCTCTCTTAGTTGGCGTAGGCCATCCGTTCAAAAATTTCTCAAAATAAAAGTTTCAAACTGGTAACTCTTAGACTAGGGACACCTTAATTGGGAATATAGTTTTTGTATTACCTATTCCAGTTAAGGAGATCACATGGATCAGATGAAAAGCATTTCCTTTGACGACATTACAGCGGCTCAGAAGAACTTTGAGTCCGACCGCGCTCACACAGTAGCTAAGAATGCTGCTACCAGCGCTGGTGTTAGAAAAGCAGCTCGTGTACCAGAAGGTGTTGCCCTTAATCCTCTTACTTTTGATGTTGAGGTAAAGCAGGGTGACCGCACTAATCAGAAGCGCTCTGGTCGTTGTTGGATGTTTGCATCACTTAATACGTTTAGATATCGCATCATCAAGAAATACAACCTCTCTACCTTTGAGCTTTCCCAGGCATACCCACTGTTCTGGGACAAGATGGAGAAGTCCAACTGGTTCCTTGAGAACATTCTGGATACCCTTGATGAGCCTCTGAATGGTCGTCTTGTATCCTTCCTGCTCACCGATCCAATTGGCGACGGTGGCCAGTGGGATATGTTTAAGAGCCTTGTAAAGAAGTACGGCGTTGTGCCAAAGAGCGCTATGCCAGAGACTGCTAACTCTTGCAACACCCACGAGATGGACGCGTATCTCACACGTTATCTTCGTAGTGCTGCAAAGCGTCTTCGTGAGACCGCAACAGCTGGTGAATCTCTTGAGTCTCTGCGCGAGATGAAGAAAGAGATGATGGAAGACGTCTATACCCTGCTGGTAACTTGCTTGGGTCAGCCTCCTGTATCTTTTGAGGCACGCCTGCGCGATAAGGACGATAACCTCGTTCTTTCTGGCACTTTTACTCCTCAGGAGTTCTTCGCTGAGACTGTTGACATGAATCTTGATGATTACATCTCAATCATCTCTGCGCCAACCGCAGATAAGCCTTTCAACCACACCTACACCGTTTCCCGCTTGGGCAACGTTGTTGAGGGTGGCGGCGTTCGTTACCTCAACCTTGAGATTCCTGAGCTTAAGCGCCTTGCTGTGGCTCAGCTTAAGGACAACCTGCCCGTCTGGTTTGGTTGCGACGTTGCTCAGTCCTACCTTCGCGAAGAGGGCATCATGGATACCCGTGCGCTTGACGTTGACGGCCTCTTTGGCTTCCCTGTTGAGGGCGCACTTGACCGTGCTGAGCGCCTTGACTACGGCGAGTCTCTGATGACTCACGCAATGGTTCTTGAGGGTGTTAACTTTGACGCAGAAGGCAACACTACCCTCTGGAAGGTTGAGAACAGCTGGGGTAAAGACCACGGTCGCGATGGCTTTGACACCATCTCTGACCCTTGGTTTGACGAGTACGTCTACCAGATTGTTGTTGAAAAGAAGTACCTCACTCCTGAGCAGCTCAAGACCTTTGAGACCGAGGAAGCAACCGTCCTCGAGCCATGGGACCCAATGGGCTCTCTTGCAACGCTTCGCTAAGGTACAAACCATCTGGCGAGAAGATCGGTCTTCTCGCCAGGTTTTTTCTAAACGCTACAAACAAAAGGAGCCGCAATGGCTGATCAGACCGTAAATCCACAGTGGGCAAACGAGGAAACCGCTGCTTTCAGCGCAGACCGTGCTAACCGCGTTGCTCGCAACTCCGTAACCTCTATGGGCGTTTCCGCAGCCGCTCGCGACATCACCACCATGCGTACCTACGCTGATACCTACGGAGTTGCTGTTGCAAAGACGGGCGACGTCACCAACCAGCGTCAGAGCGGTCGCTGCTGGATGTTCTCTTCTTTCAACGTGCTTCGCCAGGAGGCAATCAAGAAGCTTGACGTTGATACTTTTGAGTTCAGTCAGGCATACGGCATGTTCTACGACAAGCTTGAGAAGGCAAACTCTGCACTTGAGTACATCATTCAGACCGCTGACCAGCCAACCGATTCCCGTGTTGTCAACACACTTCTGACCGAGGGTATTGGCGACGGTGGCTACTACTCATTTGCCATGAGCTTGGTTGAGAAGTACGGCTTGGTTCCTAAGGATGCTATGCCAGAGACTGCTTGCTCCAAGAACTCTACACAGATGGATGAGCGCATTGACCGCCTGTTCAGAAAGAGTGCTGGCGAGCTTCGCGCAGCATACGCAGCTGGCAAGTCTCAAGACGAGCTTCGCGCACTTAAGCAGGAGCAACTCAAGGGCTTCCACCAGATCCTTTCCGTCTGCCTTGGCGAGCCACCTCTGACCTTTGATTTTGAGTGCAAGGTTGGCAAAAACGCACAGGTAGATAAGGCAAAGCTCTCCCCTGTTGAGCCAAGTAAGGCTTCTGACAACAAGGACGGCGAGAAGGACGAGGAGGGCACCCAGATTCTTCGCGACTTTGGCATTACTCCTCTTGAGTTTGCTGAGCGCTATTGTGGCGTTGACCCTCGTGGCTATGTCCAGCTCATTTCTGTTCCAAGCAAGAAGTATCCTTACGGCAAGGTATATCACCCAACCTTCATCGATACCGTTTTAGGCGGCATTAAGACTCGCTTCTTAAACGTTGAGCCAGAGGTTCTTGAGGCAGCTACCATTGCTTCTTTGAAGGACGGCAACCCTGTCTGCATGGCCTGCGACGTTATGCAGGAGTTCCCTCGCCACAATGAGGACTTCAACTACGTCCTCTCAACCGACACCATGGATTACAACGGCCTTTTTGGCGTTGATTTTGACATGGATCGCGCCTCAATGATTGAGAACTATGAGACTTCCCTTACCCACGCAATGACCTTCCAGGGCGTTGAGCTTGATAAGGACGGCAAGGCTAAGCAGTGGCGCATTGAGAACAGCTGGGGTAAGGACTCCGGTAAGGACGGCTACCTCATCATGAGCGCAGACTGGTTCCGCCTCTACGGCGGCGAGGCTGATGTTCGTCGTCAGTACGTTCCAGAGGACCTGCTCAAGGTTTGGGACGAGGGCGAAGATGTCCAGATTGATTTCTGGGAGAACCTTGGCTACTCCCTTGGTGGCCGTAACCGCAAGTAAGGTACACGCAACCACAGCCTACTAAGCACGCACATAAAAGCACCTATGGCCGGTACAGAATTTTCTGTGCCGGCCTTACTGGTCTATACTGATAAAAAGAGAAGTTCAAGCTTACTTTCTGGAGGCTCTCATGAGAGCAATTTCAAAAGAGCGCGTCATTTTACGAGCTACTATCCTAGTGTTCTTTTTATTAATCTGGTATTGCGATTCCAGAGGTATGCTTCCAGAAAATGGCCGCACTATCCTTACTATTCTTTTATTCGGTATTTTTTGGTTTATCGAGGCTAGATTTATTAAACCCACTAGAACAGATCAAAACGCGCCGCGCAGACCTCGGCTGTAATCTTTCCAGCGCTGAGCTCTGTCAGTGCATCCGTAAACGCTACTTCTTCTCCGCACCTAAAGTCTATGGCGAGAAAAACGTCCGCACCAAACTCTGCCGTTATAACCTTGCCGCCGGTATCTGAGACCAAGCGCTGAATCTGCTCATACAGGTTATACGGAGCCGACAACTCCACCCTCACAACCTGCATCATTTCCTGAACAGCAGATGCTTCCTCAGCAGCAGCCAAAGCCTCCTGAGTTGCCGCCGTATACGCACGAACAAGTCCGCCAGGACCCAAAAGCGTTCCGCCAAAGTAGCGCGTGACAACACAGCAGACGTTCTTAAGTCCCACGCCGCGCAATACCTCCAGCACCGGCATTCCCGCCGTTCTGGAAGGCTCTCCGTCGTCGGAGACACGCTCTGTGCCGTCCTCCAAGATCCATGCGGGAACGTTGTGGCGAGCGTTATAGTGCTTTGCCCTCACTGTGGCGAGAAACTCTTGCGCTTCTGTCTCTGTCTCTACATGACAAAGCTGGGCTATGAAGCGGCTTTTTCTGTCTTCAAAAAGACCTTCCGCAACAAAGTCCAGCTTGAGTGTCTTGTAGGATGTATCAGGCATAGAGCTACTGCATGCCGTAGTTATGCGAGCACACAGACCTTCTCGCCAGCAGAAACCAGCTGGTCTGCAGAGGCAAGAATTTCTACATTGTTGTACTCGCTAGAGTTAGTGACAGCAAGAATGACCACCTCAGGATGACCCGCATCCTTAACCTTATCCAGGTCAAACGTCATGAGTGGCTGACCAACCTCAACGCGCTGATCCTGCTCGACAAGAGCAGTAAAGCCGTCACCCTTCATCTCAACGGTATCAACGCCCACGTGAATCAAAACCTCTTCTCCAGAATCAGCCGTGATTCCAAATGCGTGAACAGTTGGAGTAGTTGCGGTAATAGTGCCCGAGACTGGCGCGTACACAACACCCTCAGAAGGCCAAATACCCAGACCCTGACCAAGCATGCCACCTGCAAAAACGGGATCAGGAACGCTCTCTAGCGCAACAACTTTTCCGCTGGCTGGTGCATAAATTGTTTTAGCAGTGTAATCAGAAACAACAAGAGCCTCTGGCACAGCTGTCTTGGAAGATTTCTTGAAAAGATCAAAGAGTCCCATGCTAGTCCTTTCGTATGTAAGCCTGTCCATCATAGCAGCATTCAAAGAGGCTGCTGTTGCTTTTCATGAACACGACGTACCAAAATCACACCCTCTCGCAACTCAACGTATGACGAGAAACCCGCGTCCTCGCAACATCTCATTTACTTGGAGATTGTTTGACTTCGGAGCTTCTAGCCTTATGAACGTGATACAATCGCCCATGCAAAGTGGACCAGACAACCGCGGAGTGCCCATCCAGCCAATTGGAAGAGTGCTATGAGGAAAGTCCGGGCTCCACAGGGCAGGATGCTGGCTAACGGCCAGGCGGGGTGACCCGACGGAAAGTGCCGCAGAAAAGAAGACTCTCACCTGCGCATTCGCGTAAAGAGAAAAGCTGAAACGGTAGTGTAAGAGACTACCAGCATGCTGGCAACAGCATGGCTTGGTAAACCCCATCCGGAGCAAACGCAAATAGGAGCGCTATGGTGTGGCCCGCACTGCGCTCGGGTTGCGCGCTAGAGACCAACAGCAATGCTGGTAGTAGATAAATGGTTGTCCGCGACAGAACCCGGCTTATACGTCCACTTTGCCTATTGAATGCAAATCCCCCGTGCATTTTCTGCGCGGGGGATTATGATTCTGCAGCGTGTTAGCATTGGCTTTTAGGCCTGGCGCACAAAATAGCGCAGCTTTCTTCTGTTCTGCTGAAGAATCGACATGTTCTTAATCAAGATAGCCAGGAAGCTAGGCGGTCTCACTGACCGATATACATTTCTATGTATAAACTTTATTTAATATGCTGAATAATGAATAGGAATATATAAAGAATTTAACTATAGGTAAATTCTGTATCTACGGAACACACCTAAGTCGGATATTCTGCTCAATTGCGGGCATTTTACACACCTAATGACGATAATCTGCATGATTGAGGTATTTTCAGCGTCATGTATACGTCTTTTTAACAGATTATCCGACTTAGGTGTGTTT
>JAGZNE010000049.1:0-10415 GCA_018363825.1 Atopobium sp.
CAAAGAATTCATGTGCACTAATGCTCTTCCAGCCGTCATCATAGTGCTCTCCATCTGGTCCCACATAAGGGAACTGGATGATATCAACACCTAGCTGTTCAGCAATTCCTGGAGCAAAGTCTGCGCAGGAGTCCATGATGATTCGAACGTTACTGGGCTTATGATATGCAGCTGAAAGCTCAGTAGGCTCAAGATCTTCAAAGGCAACCTCGCTGATTTCTTCTTCGGCCTTATCTTTTTTATTGAACATCTTGTTCCTCAATCTTAGGTTTGATAATTCCGTATCCACCATTTTTACGATGGTAAATGACATTAGTCAAACCAGTGGAAGAATTAACAAAGACATAAAAATCATGGCCGAGAAGGTCAGTTTGGACAAGCGCCTCCTCTTCCGTCATAGGCTCAAGATCAATGTACTTCTCGCGAACAAGCTGGTCATCAAGATCTTCAGCTGGAATCTCAATGAGATTGGCAAGATCTTCTTGTGTAAGAGCAACTCCGCGCTCAGACTTTACATGATGACGGCGCTCAACAACTTTTGTCTTGTACTTACGCAGCTGTCTGGAAACTTTTTCTGCTGCTTCATCAATAGCCACATACATATCGTCAGAGCTAGCGGTGACACGAACAACATTGTTACGAACAAATACCGTAACCTCAGCTGTCTTTCTATCTGGATTTGAAGGGTTTTTGTCTACTCTAAGAACTACATCGCAAGACATAGGAGTGATGTCAAATACTTTAAGAGCATCACCGATTTTCTGATCTACGTGTGTGCGCAAAGCCTCAGAAATGCTTACCTTGCGTCCCGAAATCTTGATGTCCACCATGGGAGCCTCCTATCGGATACACGAGACATCTTCTATCTGATGTCTGTATAACAACAATACCCATTTGTCGGTCAATCATTCCATAAAAAGTTGAATTGAGCGGTAAACGGTTAGAGACTATTTCTCTTTATGTGCGATTAATTTTGCTCAGAGGAAGATGTAGCTGAATCAGTGCTGGTAGATTGCGTAGAAACTTCCACAAGACCGGAAATCTTATTGGTAGTTGAGAGGTGTGGCAAGGTGCCAATCCACTTGTTTCTAATAACTCCCTCGACACCGTTAGATTGAATAGCTGAAAGAGCTTGCTGAATTTGTGTAGCGAGAGCTTTGTTACTTGTTGCTACAGAAATACCAATCGTGGATGGAACGTCAACTACACCAACCATAGAAATATCTTTGTTTGCTGCTAAATAAGCACCAGCATATGCATCACAGGCCACATAATCGATGGAACCATTTTCAAGTGCTTCAAAAGCATCATTTAGGTTAGAAAAACCCTGAACAGACATGCCTGTGAGTACCTGACCCATTGCGCGCTCAGACAAAGAACCCGTTTGAACGCCAACTGATTTTCCACTCAAACTATCAGCGGAAATGTTTGTCTCTGAACCCTTATGGAAAAGAGCTGTTGCATACTCAGCATAACCAGAAATGAGCGTACTTGTTGAGTCTTCACCACTTCTGACATCCATGACAATGTCGCAGCCTGCTTGTAGGCCATCTACTGGTCCGTTAACTGATACAAACTTAACGTCTACGCCTAGCTGATCTGCAATTGCAGAAGCTATTTCAACGTCAATTCCCTGCAATGTTCCAGCTTCTGAGGCTACAACCATTGGAGCTGTTACTGACTGAGTACGTAGACCAACGGTCAAAGTGCCAGCTGTGTGCAGTGAGGAATCAGGAATCTTCTGCTGACGGGCTTCTCGCTTCTCTTGGATTGCCTCTTGCACTGACTTGACGTGGAACCATTTATCCAGATCAATGTTGATAGGACCAATGGAGCATCCTGTTAAAACAACAGCAAGTGCTATAAGAAGTAACACCTTAAGAGAGTTTTTACCGCGCATCATCAGAACTCCTTCTTCTATTCAGGCGTCTTTTCAGCTGACCTGGTATTTGACCCCACACTCGCATACTGGAACGTTTGCTTTGCTACCGTAGCAGCTCCACTAGTAGTTCTCTCGCCTGCGAGACCCTTTGTCTCTTTGATATAACAGGCGGTATGGCTTACTTCTAGGACGAGCCATGATCGTTTACGTGCGCACACGCAAACTTACGTGGATCCCTTTGACCTCGTCTGTCATGGACTAAAAGCTCACAGAGAACTTCGCAACCACAGACCTGAAAAGACTTATCAAGTATAGCCGTTTGCAACCATAGGTAACTCACCATACGCGAGCTAATGCGCCTACGGTTACAGAATGCACGCCTGCGGCACAAAGTACTCTAGTGGCTTCTCTAATTGATGCTCCCGTAGTTACAACATCATCTAAAAGTAAAATATTTGATTGATTAACCGGCACAGTACAAGCAATACTTCCTTTCAAATTTATTTGCCTTTGAGCGGATGAGAGTGTTCTTTGGTCCTTTGCATGAGGACGTATAAGCACGTCATACAAAGGTAAGCCTGTAAGCTGGCAAAACGATTGAGCTACAAGTTCCATATGATCAAAGCCTCTGCGCGCGTACGCTTCTGCAGTTGCTGGAATAAAGGAAACACCATCAATTTTTGAACTATCAAAGCGAGAGGTACCGTCACGAGCTTTCCATGCTGAGGCTTCTTCAAGCGCGCACAATAGAGCTGCAGCAATTACCGGTGCCAGTCGAAGCTCGTGTCCATCCTTAAGCGTCAAGATCAACCGTGCAGGAGGGCCCTTAAATCCCATGGCACAAATGACCGCTCTACTCTCCCACTGAACAGGTCGTTTCTTTTTATCTGCACACTCTGAACAAACAAGCTTCCCGTATGGAGCGCCGCAATTAGGACATGCCCACTGCTGAGAAATCCATGGCAGCTTTGCCCGACACTCATCGCAGAGGAGCTGGCCGGGTTTCTCGCACACAACGCAGCGCGTAGGAGCAAGCAGCTCAAGTGTTGAGTTTGCCGTTGCAGTAAGGATAGATGTAGGTTGCATTTTTACCCCCAAAATCCGGGGGCTGACAGTGAATACAGTCTAGATCAAAGGTCGCGAAATGGAAGGTAATTTAGGTAAACGGAAAAAGATGGCTTATCTAAAGCTCCTACCAGTGAGATTGTATTTTGTGAGGATTCGGCTAACGGATGTTTGCCACGGAAGCCATAACAAAATCAAAAAAACAAGCGTTGCTATACCGTGCGTTAGATCAAGCGGAATTGAAGCCGCAAACGCGAGAAGAGCGGATTCAAGCGTTAAAGGATGTACAAATCCAATAACAAAGTATACGTTCATTACAAGGCCAAAGAATGGCCCGGATATAAATGCCCAGATCATAAGCAAGAAAGGTTGAAGTTTGTAGGGTTTCTCGCCTTGTTGGACGGATGTGCGTTTAGAAGATGCAGGGCAAGCTGAGGTCAAAGTTGCAAGAAGGCCTCCCAGATAGCCAACAAGTCCCCACGCATACATCTGCCATGGCGTCCACGAGCCCTGACCAAAGAAAACGTTTGAAAGAAGCGCAGATAAGGCACCTACCAAAAAGCCCGCATGCCTGCCAAGAAACGCTCCCGCGAAGATAGCAACTGCGGAAACAGGCTTTACATATGCGAAAGGCGCAAAGGCAATTCTTCCCGCAGCACCTAAGGCGCTAAAGACGGCAGTAGGTACCAAATTGGCAACTGAGGGCTTTTTTGCCTCAAAACTTAACATAAATAATGCAACTGAAATGATTGCCAAAATAATTGAAGATACCGCGGTAAAATCGGGAAAATATATCATTTCAACAGCAAGAATAATAGGTGTAGCAAAGAGTGCCACAACTTCTAGAGCTATTGATAACGTGTGCCGATTATCCACAAGAACCTCACGCTTACCGTCAAAATAAAAATATCGAGAAGGTCTATCTTATTTTGGCATAAGATGATTTGAAACTACAACAAGGAGGTCTTCATGATCTATCTGGGAAACTTTAGCTACAACGACGAGCTTGACTCTTCGGACAACTACTGTCTTATGCCTTGTATTGTTGAGGCAGATTCCACAGATCACGCGCTTGAGCTTTTCTCGGAGCACCTCATTGAGGTTGCAAATTCATCTGACCTGCTCGACGGCGCAAAAGAGATTTTCTTGGATTCTATTGTTGAGCTGGGAGAAGTTCCTACCACTCCTCTGATTGCTCAGTGGCAAAAGATTATGCCTGCAGGAGTTGGTCTGTGCAGCATTACCAGCGCTCTTCCAACACTTGAGTTTGATGATGAGACAGCCAATGCCTACGGCTTCAATGAGCATACTCACGATCATGAGGAAGATGAAGAGGAGCATGAACACGAGGAGTTTGGCGACATCAACGATCTTGACAATGAGCTTCTTGAGGAGCTTGGCCAGGATGAGGAGCCGTTCTTAAGGTTCTAGCCACCTACTCCGCCGACCATACCCAAGAGTTCTCAAAGAATTCTGAAGTTGGCTCTGTCAGAGAAATCTGGCCATCAAATACTAAAGAAACGTTATCAGCAACGCGCGATATCAACTGCATGTCGTGCGTTGCTATTACTATGGTTGCACCTTCTGACTGTGCACGAGAAAGCAAATTGACAACAGCATCCTTGGTTGGGGCATCCAAGCCTTTTGTTGGCTCGTCAAGAATAAGCAGACGCGCTTTTGTAAGCAGCACTTTTACGAGAGCTAAGAGTTGCTGCTGTCCACCAGACAAATCGTATGGATGAGAAGACATAAGCTTCTGATATGTTGTGCGAGCAAGAAGTCCCGAAGCTTCCAGAAGCTCCTGAACATCCTGGTCAGAATAGGCGCCACTCTGCTGCCACTGAGCAAGCTCCTCGCCCACACTTAGGCAGGTAAAGAGCAGCTCGGGATCTTGTGGAATGTATCCTTGGGATTGCTGGAGCTGGTTGTAGATATGTCCGCGTCTTGGACGGAGAACACCCGCTGCAAGCTTAAGCAGTGTTGACTTACCTGAGCCGTTGCCGCCTACGAGCGCACGAATTTCTCGCCCCGTGACCTCAAGCGAGCACTTGCTGAGTACCAGCTGATTACTCTGCGGATACGCAAACGTCACAGCGCTGAACTCGAGCACGGGCGTGCTGTCGGCCGCGGTGGATGCTTGGTTTGGCGCGGAGCTGCGAGGACAGAGCGCCTGGCGAGAAGGGCTGTCTGCTTGGAGCGCATCGGGCTTCTCGCCACCAAGACAGACGCGCGCGTCAGCGAGGTGCTCGAACGCGGTAACGTCGTGGTTGGCAACAAGCACGGCAACGTTGAGCTCGCGGGCCACTCGCTCCAGGAGCGCGATGAAACTCTTCTGTGCAAACGGGTCCAGCTGCGAAGTTGGCTCATCCAGCAAAAGCAGCTTTGGCCGCAAGACAAGCGATGCAGCAAGGGCCACGAGCTGCTGTTCTCCCCCGGAAAGCTCGTTGCAGCGTTTATGCAAGAGCGATTCCATGCCAAAGAAACTAACCGTCTCAAAAATGCGACGGCGCATTTCTTTCTCTGAAACGCCTCGATTTTCCAGGCCAAAAGCCAACTCTTTCAAAGGTGTCTCACACACAAGTGCTTGTGCGGTAGCTTGTGGCACAAATGCAATGGTGTCTACGGATTGCGCCTGCGTCATCGTAGAAACCTCTTGGCCGCAAACAATAATGGAGCCCTCTCGCCTACCTTGAGGCGCAATCTCGGGCTTAATGAGGCTCAAAATGGTGGACTTGCCTGAACCAGTTGGTCCCAGTAAAAGACTAATCTGACCAGCACAAACCTCACAGGAAAAATCTTCTACAACGTTGCGGTCTGGAGTTAGAGCATACGCAAACGAGAGATTCTGAAAAGCAAGAACTACTTCTTTACTAACTGAAGTAGTAGGTGAATTCTGAATATAGGAAGAATGCTCACTCATACAGACTGCTCCCATAAAACAGTATCAATACGCACAAAAATTGCTGGTAAAACGGTAAACAGCACAACGCCCAGATACCAAAAACTCACTTGGAACTCTGGCATAGTAGGATAAAACTGCCAAGCTTGTACCAGCATATACAAAGAAACCGCTGCTATAACGCTTAAGAAAGTAAATACCAGCAACGCCACAGTATCATAGGCGTCAAGCACTTCAGCGCTCCATCTGCTCCTGTGTCCTGCCATCCCCCAACCTCGAGACAGAATAGACTGAAACGTACTTATCGACTTCTCCAGCGCGCTCATGCACACTGCGTTAATGGTGGTAGCTGATTGCGCAATAGTTTTTCTCGCGCTCAACAGACGGCTTTGACTTGGAACACGGCTTTGCTGATGTGACTGTACGGCAGAATCACATCTTCTAGCTGCGGTATTTGCTGACTGGATTTGGCGGGCTGTTGTCAGATCAGAAAGTAGCTGTGGCATAAGCTGCACAGAAAGGCTCAAGACTAGCTGCAATCCTGGAAAGCGCGCACTTGATCGCTGCAACATCTCGAGCGGCGACACTACTGCAAACAGGCACTCAAGCCAGCTCAAAGTACTTACAAGCACCAGACCTGAGGTAACTCCGTACACCAGACTTTCTACGTACAGTTGTGTGTGTCCAAAAGAATACAAAACGGTAGAGCCAGATGCCGAGAAAAACGGATTGATTATCGCCATCAATATAATAATTGGAGCATACCAAACAAGCTGTTTAGCAGCATGTTTGGTGCCAAACAACTGGATTGTACAAAGCTGCGCCCCTAGAAAAGCAATCAGCGCACAGAGAGGTTGAAAAGAAAATGCGGCAAGCACAACCTCGCATCCAAACAGCACAACCGTAGCAAGTGGATGAAGACGAGAAAAGCTTGTGCGCGCGGGATTCATTAGTTCACCGCGTTAACGTACGTCCAAACAACCGAATCGCCGTCGTGCAGAACATATGCATCTGACGTGTAGTTAGGCTGAACACCGTTAACTGAATATACCCAACCGCTCTGTGGACCGTGGTCACGCTCTGCAAGCCCATTAATAGCCGCAACGTATATACCAAACGACGTGCTACGCGCATTTACCCCGGCTCCACTTGCAAGCAACGCGTCATAGACTGACGTACCCTCTTGCACCTGGAGGTTGACGGTAAATGAAGGCCCTTTGGCTGCAGATCCATCAACCGTAACGCTTACAGAAAGCGCGCCATTCTCTTTTCGAGGGGCAGCTACCGCGTTTGTTGAGTTACCAGAGTTAGAAGGCTCCGACGTTTTCTGATTAGAAGAATCCTGCGTTTTAGACGCATCAGCATTTGATTGAGCGTCTGAACTAGAGCTCCCTTGCGTCTGTGACGTCTGAGAGTCTGTTTGCGTGCCAGAAGCACCTGCTACCGTCTGACCTTGTGCGGTAGGAGCATCTTGAGCAGAAGTGCTTGAAGCGGGCGTAAAGAAATACTGGACTAATGTCCATGCAAAGAAAAGCATGAACACAAAAGATACTATTGATGCTGCCAAATAGAGAATTCGTTTTGATTCTCTTGTGAGCTTAACCACTATCTCACCTGGTCTCGGCCATTGGAAACATGGTGAATTGCAGCAGTTTCTTTCTTAAGCAACGCTACAAACACTGCAAGAACTGCGCCAGAAGCAAAGAAACCAAAGACACTCAGAAGTGGAATGGTAGGCGCAGAGGACACCTGCTGTGGGGCAGCGGCCTGCTTATTTGAGTATTCAGTAGGTGGAAGCTGCTTCTCGTCAGAGTTAGTGTCTGCAGTCTTGTTCTCAGATGGAGCCTTTGTAACCTCCTCACCAGCACTCGCAGCGGTGGTCGAGGAAGTTTCATGCGCAGCTGGAGATGAAGGATCTTGAGCTGGTACGTTTGTAGCTGTGGAATCTGTCCTGCTGAAAATATCTCCAGATGGCTGGGTATTCTCGCCAGAAGGTTTCTGATTAATAAGCGAGAAAAGCGTGCCGGAGTCGTTGGTGTAGTAAAGATTGCCCTCAAAATCTGCAATGACCGACGATGTGGTGTAGTTCTGATGATTCTTATCTGGAGTGTAAATCTGAGCTGCTCGGCTGGTGCCCAACTTGTATACCCATACGCCACCAGGTAGACCGTTTACTGTGAAGTAGGCATAGGTACCGTTTTGCTGAACAGAAACAAGAGGGGTGCTCTGAGACTTACCTTTGCCAGCTCGAGCCTGGTCAATCACCGTAAAGGTGTCAAGAGAAATCACAGAGATAGTTCCGTAGCCCTCAGCATCGACTCCATTAACAAAGACATTAGAACCGCTGATAGTTGGTGTAGAGGTGGATTCTGCTGCAAATTTGACTTGCTTCTCCTCAACAAGAGAAGAACCGTTTCTTCTAATCAGGTGTAGCGTACCGTCATTTCTGGTTACGGCAAGATAGGTTCCGTTACCGTTTTGATCAACGGAGACAGGAACAATACCTGCGCGAATTGGTGAACCAAGGTTAAGCTCGGCCTCAATGGCGCCGGTTGTACCGTTGATAAGCCTGACAGAGGACGACTCGTCGCCAATCATAAAATCCGAGCCAGAAGCCGCTGCGCCAGACCAGTAATAACCTGCAGGCTGACCGGAGGTTGCTCCAGGAATATTTGCAGGCTGTGCATTCTGCTTCCAGCGAAGCGCACCAGTTGTAGCGTCAACAGCAACCATGTAGCCACCAGCTGCGTCAAATCCGCTCATCTTAGTAAACTCAGCCAAGATGGTGCCATTATTAACCGTCAGGCTAGAAACAGACTGCAATGCATTGGTGGTATCCAGCGGCTCTGTCTTCCAGATACACTCCATAGTTGTTGCCGAGAATGCGGTAAGACATCCATCATCGGTAGCAACAACAATCATGCCATTAACGTACAGAGGACGTGCAAAGTACGAGACCTTGGAGCCAATCTGCGCCTGGGCAATAAGGTTACCTGTTGCAGCGTCAACTGCTTTGAGAGTAGAACCGCTTACGTAATAGACCGTATCATGAACAATGACCTGATCAGAAATAAATCCAGGTGTATTCTGAGTTCCTTCGGTCACACTCCAACGAAGAGCTGCAGAATTAATGGGGGTACTCTGCGTAGTAGTGGAACCGTTTCCGCTACCAAAACCGCTCCAAGATGCCTCGTAGTTAGGGTGCTCGGCAAATGGATTGATGACCAACTCATTTTGAGGAGTTGGAATGGAGCTATCCTGACCACCATATGTCCAGGTAATGGCAGTGTTTTCGTCCAAGACAACGTTGTTTGCCATCTTGTCCGAAAGCTGACCGTTTACAAAGAACTGCCACCATTTATAGGCGCCATCTACCTGCGCTGTTGCAAGCGTAAGTCCCTGTGAAGGCGACGTAATAGAAGACAAATAATCGCCCGCTGCATCGTAGGTAAGGCCATTATTCTTCAGGTAGTCATACGTTACCTTGTCGGCAGTGGTACCCTTACGAACCTCAATAGTCTGCGTAGGAGCCCAGTGCTGAGGCTTACCGTCTTTATCAAGACCTACTACAGAAAGAGTGACGGAAACAAGCTGACTTGGATCTGGGTCTTCCTCTACAGGTCGAGCGCCCTTCTCGCCTGCCACGGTAAAGGTGGCAGAGACCTTCTGATTAGTAAGGGCCTGGAACTGCTCATTATCTGGATACAAGCTTGCATAGCGAGAATAGCGTGCACTTGAAAGAAGTGCCGAAACCGTAACAGACGTGTTGTACTCAGGAGTCTGTGCGAGAACAAGATTCTCGTTCTGAATGATTGTTGGCTGAGAAGAACTGTACGTGCGCGCCTGATCAGCAGGGCCCATGGGGTCATATGTTGGGAACTCTGAAGGCACAATACCACTTGCGGTCTTATCGGTATTGTTAACATCATAAGACCAGGTCAAAGAGCCGTCAGCAGCACGATAGAACTTGTTTGGTGTAGCCAGGGATTCAGAAACACTGTCTTGTTTATCCTGCTGACCAGAAGGAGTAGCAAGTGCATCCCAGAAATGAGCCTTAGACTCATTCATCAAAGCAAGCTCTGCATCAATATCAGCCTGATTAAGCGGGCTTACCGTAACCGTAAGAGTCTTAGAGACTGATACCTCGGGATTCTCTTTATCGGTAACGGTCAGAGTAATGTCTACCTGCTGCGCGGAAGCAGAAGGCAGAGGCTGGTACACCGTTCCTCTATAGCCATTGAACGTAATAGCAGCATTGGAAGAAGTGTATGTAAACTGATAGCGCTTTCCATCCAGACCAAAGTTCTTTGGCGTAGGCATCTGTAGGTCGTCTGTAACTGCCTGGGCATTAATGGAGTGATTGGTATACACATCTTTAATACTTGATGCCGAGAAACGCCTGTTAATACGCCTCAACAGATTATTCTGTGCATCGGTAATAGCCGAAGGGTCCCCTGGAACCGTTATGGTAAAGGTTTTCTGATAGTTTGTCTGAGGAGCGTCGGAGCTGCTCAAAGAAACATTTGCAGTCAGCGTTACCTGCTTATCACGAATGCCGCGGGTAACTGT
>JAGZNE010000128.1:0-1236 GCA_018363825.1 Atopobium sp.
AGGAAATTACCAATGGATGCTGTAAAAGACGCACGCGTTAAGGAACTTATCGAAAAGGCTCTTAATGGTGATGAAGCCGCGCCACATCTTGATGACTGTAACTATGAGACTTATAAGGGTTATGTCATCATTCCAGAGGAGGAAAACACACTCAATAGCCGAGAGGAAGTTGACGAGCTACTCGGTTTGTTATTCCCCCATCTATGGAAGAAATCTGAGTAATACTTAGCAAAATAACAACTTAACCTTTCTGTCAAGCGTCGTTCAATTTATGGACGGCGCTATTTTTGTATGTGATATACTATAGCTATTGTATCGGCTAACTTTAGTTAGGAGTTATTACATGAATGGTAAAGAGCTTGGTCTCGTGCTTAATGAAGCACAAGCTAAAAACGTTGCGGCACACCATTATGCACAAGAGTGCGCCCGACAAGCAAGAACATCTAAAAGCGCGCTAGAAGAATCTCTCGCGGAAGACGAAACAATTTCGGCGGAGGTAAAGGAGCTGTACGCATCAATTCCCGAAATCGGCAAACTCGGTGAGCAGCTCGACGAAATTAAACAGTGGGCAAGTGAACGTGCTAAGCACTCTGGTTCACTCGATGTACAAGGCGCACTGCACAGGGCAAACACTACTCAAAACAAAACGTTGCAAAAATGGAACACCGCCAGTTATATCATTAAGGATATCCGCGCAAAGTTAAATGGTTCCGATGTTATTACAAAATACAACCTCAAATTGCCAGAGACTCTGAATATCATTCGCGATAACGCGGCTTTTGCGTCAGATATTGCAACGTTCCTTCAAGAGTCTGTTTCAAATCGTCAGAAGCGTCTTGATGAGTATGAGATTCCAGGAACATTCTCTAAACTGTATACCGTCTGTCGTTTCCACGGTGATATTACTACAGTCACTCAGTTTGCAGTAAATGTTCTTAAATGGGCACAAGGTAGGTTTATCAATGACCTCCAACGTGGCGGCGAGGAGCTTATTCAGCAGCTCAAGGACAAAGACTACCAGCTCAACTATCTCAATAAGTACATTGAGGACATGAGCGATTACGTTATGGGTAGAGCAATTAGCGTCATCGGTGACGGAATCACCCAAGCAATCAATCAAAGTGAGGGCGACGTATTTACGTTCTCGCGTGAGTGTAGCGATAAAATTCCTCAACAGCTCGCTGACCCCGCTGGTAATGCGCAACAATCAGCCATCGCAAAGGCACTTCGAGGTAG
>JAGZNE010000050.1:0-10135 GCA_018363825.1 Atopobium sp.
ATCTATGCAGAGCGCGATCTTGCTCGTGGCACCTTCACTGAGTCAGAGATTCAGGAGATTGTTGACCACCTGGTTATGAAGCTTCGTATGGTCAAGTTTGCTCGTACTCCTGAGTACAACGAGCTCTTCTCCGGAGACCCTCAGTGGGTTACTGAGTCCATTGGTGGTATTGGTGTTGATGGCCGCTCTATGGTTACCAAGTCCTCCTTCCGCTGGCTTCGCACCCTTGAAAACATGGGTACCAGCCCAGAGCCTAACCTGACTGTTCTGTGGTCTACCAAGCTTCCAGAGGGCTTTAAGCGCTACTGCGCAAAAATCTCTATTACCACCAGCTCTATCCAGTATGAAAATGACGATCTTATGCGCGTCTATCATGGCGATGACTACGCAATTGCTTGTTGCGTCAGCTCCATGCGCGTTGGTAAAGAGATGCAGTTCTTTGGCGCTCGTGCCAACCTTGCTAAATGCCTGCTTTACGCAATCAATGGCGGCCGTGACGAGAAGACCGGTGAGCAGATTGGTCCTAAGTACCGTGCCGTTGAGGGTGAGTACCTTGATTACGACGATGTCTTCTCCAAATATATGGATATGATGCGCTGGCTTGCAGGCGTTTATGTCAACGCTCTTAATGCAATCCACTACATGCACGATAAGTACAGCTACGAGCGCATCCAGATGGCTCTGCACGATGAGCATGTTCACCGTTGGTTTGCAACAGGTATCGCAGGCCTTTCTGTTGTTGCTGACTCCCTCTCTGCAATCAAGTATGCAAAGGTAAGGGTTGTCCGCGATGAGACCGGCCTTGTTACCGATTACGTCACTGAGGGCGACTTCCCTAAGTACGGTAACGATGATGACCGCGTTGACACCATTGCTCATGACATTGTTGAGATTTTCATGAACATGATTCGTCAGAACCACACCTACCGTGATTCTGTTCCAACAACTTCTATCCTGACCATTACCTCAAACGTTGTATATGGTAAGGCTACCGGCAACACCCCTGACGGCCGCCGCGCAGGCGTTCCTTTTGCTCCTGGTGCTAACCCAATGCACCACCGTGATACTCACGGTGCCGTTGCGTCTCTAGCATCCGTTGCTAAGCTTCCATTTAACGACGCACAGGACGGTATTTCCAATACCTTCTCAATCATTCCTAACGCTCTTGGTAAGGGCTCTGACGTCTACTTCCATGGCAGTGAGCTAGACCTTGACCACATCGACTTCTCTGATATGAATCTTGATATTCAGATTGAGAATAAGATTGATTGCGCCTGTGAGGCAAACCCATCCGCAGCTGAAGGTGCTGAGGATCGTAAATAACAAGCCCTGGCGAGAAGATCTATCTACACGTTTCTTCTCGCCAACAAACTCGTAAGGAGAAACACATGCTGTCCAACGAAGTAGCTTCCGAGCAGATTGACAACCTGGTTAACATGATTGATGGCTATGCCGAGAAGGGCGGTCATCACCTCAACGTTAACGTATTTACTAAGGACACTCTTCTTGATGCTCAGGCACACCCAGAGAAGTATCCTCAGCTGACCATTCGCGTTTCTGGTTACGCTGTTAAGTTCAACTCCCTTACCAAAGAGCAGCAGGACGACGTTATTTCTCGTACCTTCCACGACGCTCTCTAAGGATTTCTTGTCCATGTCTTGTTCTGATACTCACATGGATCTCAATGACCCGCTCACAGTTTGTGGGCGGGTCCACTCTATTGAGACCTTTGGTACTGTTGATGGTCCTGGAACTCGCCTGGTTGTGTTCACCCAGGGATGTCCCATGCGCTGTGCCTATTGTCACAACCCAGATACCTGGCAATTTGGTATTGGAACAGAAAAATCGGTAAATGAAATACTTGCCACCTTTAACCGCAATAGAGCTTTTTACAGAAACGGTGGAATTACGGCTACTGGTGGTGAACCACTTGCTCAACCAGAGTTTATTGGCGCTCTGTTTGAGGCGGCTCATAATGACCCGCAAGGACGCATTCATACCTGTCTTGACTCTTCTGGCGTTGCGTATAATCCAGAAACTCCAGAAAAATTTGAGCGCATTCTAAATAACACTGATTTAGTGCTCCTTGATATCAAGCACTCTGATCCAAAGGGCCACATTAGTCTTTGCGAAGTTGGCTCAGAAAGACCACTTGCATTTGGCGATGAGCTTAATCGTAGAGGCATTAAAGTGCTTATCAGACATGTTGTAGTGCCTGGAATTACTGATTCACCAGAAGAACTTGCTGGCGTTGGTAGGATTATTGCTCACTGGGATAACGTTATTGGATTAGATCTACTTCCCTATCACATGATGGGCGTAAAAAAGTATGAAGAGCTAGGTATCCCTTACAAACTTGCTGACACTCCTGCCATGGATGGTAAAAAGATTCCTGAGCTGCGCAAGCAAGTCCTTATTGCTCGTGCCCTTGAACGCAAACAGCTTGGAAAACAGTAGATGTTATATGCATTTACTTAGATAATCTTTTATCAAAATACTATATATTGTAAAAAATTACAAATAAGAGTAAAGTTCTTACAAAGTAGCACTTATCTTTTCTCATCTGAGGAGGAGATATGTGGTATTGCAAGAGTCTTATCAAAACGGCTATAAGGCAACCTTCATTGTGGCTTGCTACCTGTGTTTTTGCGGCTCTTTTACTAATTCCGGTTTTTACAAATCTAGATACATACAGCATAAATTTTGCTCGAAATGGTGTCGTAAGTAATGAATATGACTATCTTGTCAAACAAGCGGAAAGTTATGGCTCTGATCAGCGCTCATCGGAAAGTTTTAAAGCTCTTGAAAAGCAACTAGAGCTGCTAGGAAACGTTAGACTTGCCACAACAAGCGAGCAATTCTATCAAGCAAGCTTAACCTACTATTCATTTGTGTTATCAAACAATTTAGCTCTTAGACTCTACGATAATGACTTTTATTATTTAGCTCAGAAAGCATTTTCTCAAAAGATGCAGCAAGTTCCATTAAGTAATCAATATGAGACTGAGAATAAATTACCAGCTATACACTCAATTTCATACTCAATAAATAGATTGCCTGTTGTTTTGAGATTTCTGCCAGCAATTGGAACCTTCATTGCTTTAGCACAAATCACCTCTCGAGAAAAACTACTAGGAAAAGATCAAATGCCTTACCTGCAGCGTCTTTCTGGGTGTATTGGCGCGTCTACGATTATTGCTGCCGGCATTTGTCTCTGTTCGTATATTCCCTTGTTTACTATTGAATTGATACGTAACGGAATTGGATCAGCTTCTTATCCTGTTGTTTTAGTACAGGCAGGAACTTTATACACTTCAAATGCTCTCCAGTGTGCCGAATGGTCTGTTACATATACCGCGGTAACAAACATGTTTGTGTCCTTAGTTTTAATCTGTGCTTTCTCTATTACCCGTAAGTTTCTTATACCTCTAGTTCTCTATTTACTTGTAATTTGTTCATCTATCTTTGCTATGAGTCTTTCTTCACCTCAGTTATTTTTAGGGTGGATAGAGTACCTTCCCATTGGTTATTTAGACATTGGCGCAATAATTGGTTTCGTTGGAGATACTCAGTTTTTCACAAACAAGATTGACTATGCACAACCTCAACCTTTATATGGACTGCTCATATTCATGCTGTGGGCTGTTTTAATTATTTTTATAACTATCGGAATCAATAAACTCATGAAATTATTACAAGCAGACTTAGTAGGTGTAATAAAAAATGCTTAAGCTCAATGATGTTTCAATAGGCTATAAAGACAAAGCCGTTTTAAGCAACGTTACATTTTCATTCAGCCCAGGGAAAGTCTACGGACTTATGGCTCCAAACGGCTTTGGAAAGAGTACGTTACTGAAGACTTTAAATGGGGATATCGGTTTATTAAAATCAGGAGTAATAACTTGTGATGAAATATCAATTATCGATACAGATATTTATGCTCAAAAGATCTATTACTCGCCTGAAGATAATTCAATTTTATATCCAACAATGAATGGAAAATTCCACCTAGAACTTGTCAAAAAGATATGGAGATCAGAGGCTGATATTGATACTCCCCTTAAAATGCTCGACGCATTAAATCTAAAATCTCAAAGAATCAGCAGATTCTCTCAGGGAATGAAAATGCAACTACAGCTTGCTATGGCCTTTGTTTCGCAATCGCCTTACATTCTCTTAGATGAACCGCTTAATGCACTTGATATACAACATGCAGAATATAGTTCACATCTAATTCAAACACTGACAGAGCATGGTGCTTGCATTATCATTTCCTCTCACTTGCCAGAAGAATTAGATAGAGTGTGCAACTCCTTTATATTCATAAAAAACAAAACACTACAGCAAGTTAATACATGTAAAGAATCGAGGTCTTTATATCACAAGTTGTTTGACTGCTCAGCTAAATAAGGAGCTTATATGTGGCACCTAATATCTAATATAAAGCTGTTGTTGAAACACCCTTTCACATGGCTAGTAATTTGTGTCTTAACAGCTTATTTTTCTTCTATTCTTATTCAGCCATCTGAGTCTACATGGTTTATAGACTGGAATTCGCGTGAGGTTTTTAATGAAACCTATTTAAATTACAAGAGAGAATACGAGGAAGGGGTAGAGCAACAGATTCCTAACGATGACTTAATTCAATTAACTAAAAAACTCTCAATAACCTATGCTCTGGCAAACAGTCAGGATAGTTTAGATTTTGTACAAAGATACTTAGATTTCTTAATTAACCAACTAGAAGATGCGCAAAATGGGCTTCGCACAGCAGAATCCATATACGATTTGCAGGCTAAGCAACTATACTATGAGCATCTTTCGCGATTGGGAAATAGCGCACTCTACAAAGACGTACAACAATACCCTTTGATTGAAATGATGGCGTCTCTGTTTTTAAATAGAACACCATTAGCCATCTATGCAGCTATCGGTATATTTTCATTCATCGCTGCAAAAAATAGTCATAGAAATAAGCTCTTGGGAAATAGGCAACTAACCTTTGTAAGATTTCATATATCAAAATGCCTATCTATTCTTTTTACAGGAATAATCTCGTTCGCTATTTCTATTACGCCATTACTCGTATATGCACTGATCCGTAATGGTTTAGGACGACCAGATTACCCTGTAGTATTTAGAAGAGGTGGCGAAATTATTTATTCGTCCGCGCTTCAAATAATCACATCACAGCTCATACTTATTTTTTTGTTTTCAATTTTAGTCATCACCTTCTATGAATTGCTATTGACTATTTCTAAAGAGCCAACTATTTCTCTTCTAATAGTCTTAACCTTGTTATGCATCCCGTTTTATCCAAAATATTTCTTAACACGAGACTTTCAACAGTCAATTATTAAATGGATACCACTCACGTATTTGGATTCTAAGTCAATAGTGGGAGCCTTAGAAATCTTCCCTACCACGGATGTATTTAAGTCTGGAAGAATTTCGTATTTTGAAGTTTGTCTCGAAACGCTTCTATGGACCTTCATCTTGATACTTATGACTGTAACTATTGCTTTGATTAATAAAGCAGTTGTAAGAAGCAAATTGATAACACAAGGATGCTGTCAAACGAAAGGGGCTAATATTAGCAGTCATCAAGTAAAAGCATGACAGCATCCTTGTTAGATACGCCAACGAAAGTCGGCGTATCGTTTTCGGCGATTAGTAACTCATTATTTAAACCATAGCTTGGAATGCGCTAAACTTACTTAGTTCACGCATTAATTTACTTCAAGGAGTCACTATGCCAAACGAAGGCAGTTACGAAGCAGCCGTTCGCCGTTCTGATGAAATCCAGGCGGATTTAGCCGAGCATGCAGGAAAGTACAACATGCTTACAGGGGATCGTCCCACCGGAAGGCTTCACCTTGGCCATTACTTTGGCACTATTGTTGAGCGCGTAAGACTCCAAAATCTTGGTGTTCATACCAATATCATTATTGCAGACTATCAGGTCATTACAGACAGAGACACTACTGAGCATATTGCAGACAATGTCTACAATATGGTTATTGATTATCTGGCCTGCGGCATTGATCCAGAGAAAACCATGATTTTCACGCATTCTGCAGTTCCAGCTCTCAATCAGCTTATGTTGCCGTTCCTCTCACTTGTTACCGAGTCTGAGCTACATAGAAATCCAACCGTTAAGGCAGAGCAGGAAGCATCTGGACATGCTCTCACCGGTCTTCTCCTCACCTATCCTGTCCACCAGGCATGCGACATTCTCTTCTGCAAAGGAAATGTTGTTCCTGTTGGTCGCGACCAGCTACCTCACATCGAGATTACTTCTAAGATTGCTCGTCGCTTTAATGAGCGCTATGGAAAGGTATTCCCAGAGGTTTCTGGCCTTCTCACCTCTACTCCGTTGATTCCTGGTCTTGATGGCCGCAAGATGAGTAAGTCTTATGGCAATGCTATCTCGCTTTCTATGACAGCCGAAGAAACTGCCAAGCTTATCAAGAAGTCCAAGACTGACTCAGAGCGCATGATTACCTTTGATCCAGACAATCGTCCTGGCGTCTCTGCGCTGCTTACCACTGCTGGCATTTGTACTGGTCGTGATCCAAAAGAGATTGCTGAGGAGATTGGTATGGGTGGCGGCGGAGCTCTCAAGGCTTACGTTATCGATGCTGTTAACACCTACTTTGAGCCAATTCGTCAGAGACGTACAGAGTTTGCAGCTCAACCGGACCTTATTCGCGACATCATCCACGACGGAAATGCTCGTGCAAACGTTATTGCTAATGCCACCCTTGACGAGGTTCGCGAAGCAATGGGAATGGTCTACTAAGTGTCTGAGCTCACCTTACATGTTGAACGTATGAGCTACGGTCCAGATGCCATCGCTCATACTCCAGAAGGAAAAACGGTCTTTATCTCTGGTGGCGCCGTCCCTGGAGATACTATCAGCGTACAGATTACCGAGGACACAGATAGGTTTTCTCGCGCGCAGCTTGTAAAGGTTTTGGAAGCTTCTGCGTTCAGAGAGCCTCACCCCAATCCCTTTGTAGCACTCACGGGTGCCACCCCTTGGGGCAACATGCTCTATGAGCAGCAACTTGTCGAGAAACGCAACGGCGTGATATCTGCTCTTGAACGCATTGGGCATTTTTCACACGACGATGTTTTTGAGCTGGTAAAAGATATTATTTCCCCTGGCGAACCATGGGGCTATCGCAACAAAATTGAACTGGCATTTAAGCGCAATGGCAATAAAACCCTGGTAGGCATGTATGCGCCTAATGGACAAGACATTGTTCGCGTTAAAGACTGTCCGCTCTTAGATAAGAGCAACCAAAAGGCAGTTGGTGCCGTAAGCGGTGCCCTCTCCTACCTCTCGGGCTCTCACGAGCTTGATATAGAACGTATTGGCATCAGAGTGTCTAGACGCACTAAAGAGCTTGAGGTGGCGCTCTGGACCGCTCCGAGCGGCTTCCCACGCACACAAATAGCCCGCGTTTTGAGTGACGCAGTCAAGGCAACAAGTGTTGTTCGCGTTATGACCAAAGGTCCAAGTAAGGCACGCCGTGTTGTAGGAGTTGAGCGTCTAAGCGGCTCTGGCTCATGGAGCGAGCTTATTGATGGTCAGAAGATGTTGCTCTCTGCTCCTTCATTTTTCCAGGTCAACACTAAAGGTGCCGAGAAACTCGTTGAGCTTGTACTTTCTGGTTTGGATGTTCAGCCAAACGATGAGGCTATGGACCTCTATTGTGGAGCAGGAACTTTTACGCTTCCCCTCGCAAAACGTACAGGATTTGTTTCTGCTGTTGAAGCTTATGGTCCAGCCGTTAGAGATCTTCGCCGCAACCTTGAGTTGTCAAAGCTTGATAACGTTGACGCAGTAGGCGGAGACGCAGGTAGAGAATTTCCTGACACGGATGCTGATGTGATTATTGTTGATCCGCCTCGTGCAGGACTTGCACCTGAAGTAATTCAGCAGCTTTCTTCGCAGTCTGCACGTGCTATTGCATACGTTTCTTGTGATCCTGCAACACTAGCACGTGACCTTAAGCGCTTTGTTGAGATTGGCTCATACAAACCCGCAAGTGTAACTCCGGTGGATCTATTCCCACAAACATTCCATGTGGAAAACGTTTGCCTGCTTAAACGTAAAAAATGATAAGAAAGAGACACGTGGACCTACTGATGAAAGAAGAAAGCGAAAGCCCCATTACCCTTTATACACCGTCATTAGAAGATCTTTGGTTTCGTCAGAAAATGATGGCAGATGAAGAAACGATGTCATATAACCATGCATGGGGAGGTACAATTCCTTTCCCAAAAGAGACTTGGCATGGCTGGTATGATTTTTGGATTGTAAAGCATGAGAATAAACGTTATTACAGGTATTTAAAGGATAGCGGCGGTCATTTTATTGGAGAGGTCGCCTATCACTTTGATAGCGATAAGAATATTTATCTTGCAGACGTCATAGTCTACGCACCATATAGAAAAATGGGCTACGGCAGTATTGGATTAAATTTGCTCTGTGATGCGGCTAAACAGAACGGTATTAAGCAGCTCTATGATGATATCGCCATAGACAATCCATCAGTCACGATGTTTTTAAAGAATGGATTTGTTGAAGAGTACAGAACTAGCGAAATTATCATGCTCAAAAAAGAGCTATAAAGGTGCTTCAACAAGACAGTTGTACTAAATGAAGCGGTTGTTCTAAAAAATTAAACCTTTTATATATGCAGGTCAGATGTACACTTACTACTTCAAGTAATGTTCTTTCAATTATCTGCGCCTTTGTTGTTGCATAACAGCAAAGAAACGTGTAAAAAATACATTGCAATCAAGTACTCTTGAATGCAAGATAAGTATTACTCGAGTAAGGGGCTCGAGATACGGAGAGGAATGTATTATGAAGGCAACAGTTAATGAGGATTGCATCGGTTGCGGTCTCTGCGAGAGCACTGCTCCTGAGGTATTCGAGATCGGCGACGACGGTCTTGCTCACGCTATTGAGGAAGAGGTTCCTGAGGCTGCAGAGGACGCAGCACAGGAGGCTTGCGACGGCTGCCCAGTCACCGCTATTGAGCTTGACTAGTTTTTAGCTTAGCTTTTCTTTCTTAGTATGTAAGCCTGATGGGTTTCTCGCCTATCAGGCTTCTTTTTTGGGTAAAGTATCAGCATAAGCACAACTGATAGGAACGCATATGATTCTTGCATCACAATCCCCTAGGCGTCTTGAGCTTATGCAGTCTATGGGAATAGATCCGCAGATTATGCCTGCTGATATTGATGAAGCTCAAAAAGTTGACGAGAAACCCCTTGCGCTGGTAAAGCGCCTGGCTCAAGAAAAAGCCATTGCGGTGTGTTATAAGCTCATGGAGCAGCCTAACTTTGAGCAGCTCAACAACGAGATTGTCCTCGCGGCAGATACCATTGTTTGGACAGACGACGGCCAGGTTTTTGGCAAGCCTACAGACGCTGAAGACGCCAAACGCATGCTTTCTAAGCTTTCTGGTCAGACTCACCACGTATCCACCGGTGTTGCTCTGCGACGCTTTAAGGCTTTCAAGTCCCCTTCTCCTGACGGAGCACCATCTGTTGTTGCCGTAACGTTTGTAGAAACCACAGATGTTACCTTCTTTGAACTGTCTGAAGATGAAATTTCTGCCTACGTTGCCTCAGGAGAACCAATGGACAAAGCTGGCGCTTACGGAATTCAGGGAAATGGTCGCTATCTGGTACAAAGCATTCAAGGAGACTACGAGAATGTCGTGGGGCTCCCCGTCTCTTTGCTTTCTCGCGAGCTGGTTAAATTTACCGGTAATCATGACTATCTAGAGCACGCTCTTGCGGGTCGTAAGCACTAAAGCGCCTCTATAAATGAAAACCCTCGTATCACCATGAATGAACTGCCTCCCATTTCTTAGACACGAGAAATGGGAGGCAGTTCAAAACACACCTAAGTCGGATAATCTGTTAAAAAGACGTATACATGACGCAGAAATTACCATAAACATGCAGATTATCGTCATTAGATGTATAAAATGCCCGCAATTGAGCAGAATATCTGACTTAGGTGTGTTCCGTAGATACAGAATTTATCGATAGTTAAATTTCTTATATAAGTCTATTCATGTTTAAGCATATTAGATGAAGTTTATGC
>JAGZNE010000051.1:0-10078 GCA_018363825.1 Atopobium sp.
AATGCGAATAGGCTGCTGCTCAAACATCTTTACCATGTGCTTTCTCTCTAGATACTCCATGTGCTCATCGGCAATCTGTTTCATGCGAACTGCCCTATCAAACGACAGTCCCTCATCCTGATGCATGAGAGCAGCATATTTCTTTGCATACGTCCTGTAGCGATATGCATCACTGTCTTCTGGAAGCTCGGTTCCAGTAGCAATAGCCTCGTAAGCAATATCCCTTACAAAGCGATAGAGCTCTCGAACAGCTACCGATGGTCCAAAGAGAATGGCAAACGGCTCAAGAGCTGCCTCTTGATCTTCAGGAGCAAGACGGAATCTCCACTCAGCACTCAGAAGCTCCAACAGTCTATGCTTCATGCCCCTAAACGAATTGAGATGCGCAATATTATCTGATTTGCCAATATAGAGTTCTACCTGATCAATGTTGTCCAAGAACTGATAGCAGAACTCTCCAAATTTATCTAAAGAAATACGAGAAGCACCAGTTACTCCGATGCCATAGTGGTACAAAAAGCCTCTGCAAGACTCAAAGCCATCAGCGGTCTGAGCCTTATCTGCCAGGATAAATACCTCATAAGCGTCTTCTGCTCTTACCAGGCGCTCCGAAGTCATCTCTGCAAAGGCGGAGCGGAAAAGTTCTCCACGATACAAGCGCTGCGTAGCTCGCCAATCAAGCTTCTGTCCATAGCCCTCATCATAAATAATGCGAAGGATATCGTCACCCTGAGTAAAGTCTGATTGTTGGTTAATGTAGCTCTCAAAAGACTTCGCATCAGTTGGGTCAACGCCATTTTCTGGAATAACAGTAATGCCAAGGTGGAGAATATCAACAGGATTCTTCTCAATATGAGCAACTACCTGCTCAAGAAAATCAGGAGTAACCTCATCATCACCGTCTAGGCAAAAGACCCACTCGCCTGTGGTGTGAGCTGCTGCCGTTTTACGTGCCAGATGAAGGCCTTGATTGGTTGGGTGAGTGACAACCTTAAACCTAGAGTCATCCCCTACTGCTTCTACGATTTTCTCTGGAGTGGAATCTGTTGAGGCGTCATCAACAATAATTGCTTCAAAATCACCAAACGTCTGATTCTTTACACTTTGAATACAACGCCCAATGTATGATTCGATGTTGTATGCAGGAATTACAAAAGAAACCTTAGGCATACCAACTCCTTATAAATAAGCAATCTCAACTATCTTCTATCTTATCTAAAATATGTCTCTCTTGGGCGGGCAAAAGATGTCTACTCGACGCTCTTCAAGCTCTCAACCATATCAATATTTTTGAGCTTAGGTCGCATGGCAACATATACCAACAGCGAGAAGACAAGGGTGAGTCCAAAGGCAAACCAATAGCTTGGTGCATGGATAGCTCGACCAAACATAACAAGGTCAATCTCGGCAGTTTGAACTACAAATCCCTCAAGGTATGTTCCTAGAACAAGTCCAAAAAACGCTCCAAAGATGGCCAACAAAGCAATCTCTCTAAAGACATAGGCATCAACTTCATGACGCGTAAATCCAAGTACTTTGAGGCTTGCAATTTCTCTAATGCGCTCTTCAATATTGATATTGGTGAGGTTATACAAGACGATAAATGCCAGCAGAGCTGCAGCCACAATAAGAATAGCTACAACACGATTAACTACGGCAAGTGATTCTCTATAGGTGCGGATAGCTTCATTGACGTCATCAACAGTTGCAACTCCTGTCTGGTTAATAAGCTTTTCTCCAAATGCCTCTCTCGTTGCTTGATCTTCGGGAAGCGTTGCATACCAGCCGTCCGCTGCTTGATCTTGAATACCTAGAGAATGCCATGCTGAAGGTCCCAGATACAGATACGACCCAACGTAATTCTCGGCAACTCCTGTAACAGTAAACGTACTTGGCTCGCCAGAAACGTTTCCGATTCTGTCTTGAGCATAGACCTGAACGGTATCTCCCACGCCTACCCCAAGTCGTTTTGCAAGCTTTTCTGTAATTACAACCGAATCTTCCCCAAGCTCTATTGCTTGACCAGAAAGACGATTGCGCAGGGTAGCTAAGCCCGTGAGGTCTTGAAGAGAATTGCTGGTCATAATAGTTGTTCTTGTCAGTGAGCCCGCTTTTTGTGTAGAAGACTCAAGAAGAACGTTTTCTCTGGTTATGCGGCGGAGATTTGTAGCACCCACCTGATTAAGCTCTGCATTAATCTGATCTGCTTCTTCCTCAGAAACATCAGAAGTCATTCCCACTATGTAGTCATAATGCGAGATAGTTGGCCATTGGTTATCAATGATGTCGCTAATGGAATCTCTAAGACCAAAAGCCACCAATAAAAGCGCAGTACATCCGGCAATTCCTACCAGCGTCATAATCAAGCGCCGCTTATAGCGGACAAGGTTTCTGATGGTAACTTTCCACGAAAAAGACAATCTGGACCATAGAGGTTCAACGCGCTCAAGCAAAATCTTTGAGCCCGCTTTTGGAGCTTTTGGAAGCATGAGGCTAGATGGCTCTTCTTTCAATGAGGATAAAACAGCAGCCATGGTTGAAAGAAGCGTGATGCCTATACCGGAAAGTCCAGAGAGTAGCGCACTATCAAGCTGAATAGAATAAGGAGCTCCCCCATTTGGGATGGTATAAATTGACCCGTATGCAGAGATAATAACGCCTGGCAACACTTGACTTAAACATGCTATGCCAATAACGGCACCCAAAAGTGAGGCGAGCAAGGCATATAACAGGTACTTTGCCGCAATCTGAGCGGTTGAATAACCAAGCGCCTTATGAACACCAATAAGCGTACGTTCTTCAGAAACCATACGCGTCATACTGGTAAGTGAAACCAGAGCTGCAACCAAGAAGAACATCAGCGGGAATACATTAGCAATATCATTGATACGCTCAGAGTCTGCTTGATAAGCTGCAACACCAATCTCTTTTGTGCGATCAAGTACATACACATCAGGCTCTTTAAGCTCATCAATCTTCTTCTGAGCTTCATCAAGCTCTTTCTGACCGTCAGCAAGTTGTTTCTCAACCTCAGCGCGTTGCTCCTCAAGACTCTGTCTTCCCTCGTTAGTCTGAGCTTCTGCACTTTGGAGGGCTGTTTGTCCTGCGCTCAGGCGGCTAAGCGACGCAGCAAGTTTTTCTTGAGCCGCAGACAGCTGATCTGCAGTAGCACTTCTCGCCTCACTCAAATCCTGACGCGCCTGAGCTACCTGAGACTCTGCCTCATGTAGTTGAGCCGTGCGCTGATCTAGCTCTTCTCGCGCGGCTGCTAAAGCCTGCTGCTGGGAAGCCAGCTCTGCCTCTGCAGCGCTAATCTGCGCCTGTGTGGCGAGAAGAGCGTCTACTTGCGAGGTTGGTAGACCTAAAGCACTGAGCTGCTGCTGTGCTTCTTCAAGTGTAGAAGCCGTAATTCCTTGCGCAGCAAGTCCTGCAAGAAACGCATCTCTACCCGCTTCAAACGCACTCTTTTGCTGTGTAAACGTTGCTTGTCCTGCATTGAAAGCAGCAAGGCCAGCCTGATACTGAGCCTCTCCTGCACTAAGCTCAGCTGTTCCCTGGGCTATCTGAGCCTCTGAAGTTGTAATCTGAGCTTCCGCTTGAGCAAATTGCTGCTCAGCACTGTAGCGCGAAGCTGTAAGCTGCTGACGTCCTGCATCGTATTGCTTCTGACCATCATCCAGCTTTTGCTGCTGAGCAGAAATTTGAGCCTCTGCATCGTCAAGCTTCTTTTGAGCATCTCCTAGTTTATCCGCGGCCTCTTGCCTTGATTGCTCCAGCTTTTGACGAGCCTCATCAAGTTGAGCCTGAGCGTCATCTTTGAGCTCTTGCAAACGAAGAGCAGCAAGCGACGGATTCATCTGTGTAATGCGTTCTGCAACGCTATCAACAGCGCTCTGATACGCCGATGAGCCGCTCTTATACCTGGTAGCACCCTGAACTGTCACATACACTTCGGTATAAGGGTCATCATCTGCAAAAGCATCTTCAGTGACATACACAAATTGCTGCACAATGCCATTGCCTAACGATGTAGTACCAAAATTGCTGACATACGGATATGTTGGCGCATTTACAAAACCAACAACCGTGTACGAGCCGCCCTTTAAATGAACGCCGTTTGAAGTATCTGGTAGCTCAATCTGTTGACCAAGACTGATATCAGCACGTTTCTTGGGATCTGCGCTCATCACGCACTCGTAAGGTCCTTGAGGAAGTCTTCCTTCAACCACTATTGGCTGGTTAAGCTCACCGGGTCTAAAAGAACTCACACGAGCAGTAGATTGCGACGACGTCAGTGTAGCCATAATGTCTACCGTACGAGAAGGCATAACCGCTTCAACACCCTCAACTGACGCCAGGGCGGAAACGTCCTTCTCGCTTAATCCAAGCGTTGAGATGACGCGAAGGTCATAGAGGTGCTGGTTTGTGTAAAACGTATGAGCCGCTTCTTGCATGTCAGGGCTTGCCATTTTGAGTCCCGCAAAGAAGCCGCAGCCCAACGCAACAATTCCTGCAATTGCAAGAAATCTGGCGAGAGACCCTTTGATGGTCCGAGTAATCTCGGTAAAAAGAGCGCGGGGCATAACTACCACTCGACAGTAAGCGCGTCAGCTGGGTGTTGATTAATTTCTACCGATTGAGCTTGACCCTCTTTAACGTGGATTACCCTATCGGCAATTTGAGTGAACGCAAAGTTGTGCGTGACAATAGCCACGGTCTTATGCTGCTCTTTGCACATATCCTGCAAGAGCTTAAGAATTTGCTTTCCTGTTTTATAATCCAGCGCACCTGTTGGCTCATCGCAAAGCAAAAGACGCGGGTTCTTTGCCAAAGCACGCGCAATAGAAACACGCTGCTGCTCACCGCCGGAAAGCTGAGCTGGGAAGTTATCCATACGATGCTCAAGACCAACAGCTCGAAGTGCATCTTCTGGCTGCATGGGGTCAAGACAAATCTGAGAAGCAAGCTCAACGTTTTCTTTTGCTGTGAGATTAGGAACAAGATTGTAAAACTGGAAAACAAAGCCAATGTCGTGACGGCGATAAAGCGTTCTTTCTTTTTCCGAAAGCCTGCCAATTTCTTTTCCGTCTAAATAAATAGACCCGGAGGTACAGGTATCCATACCTCCGAGCATATTTAAGACAGTTGTTTTACCGGCACCTGATGGGCCGACAATTACGCAAAGCTCGCCCTCTTCTATGGAGAAGTTCATGTCATGGACAGCGTGTACCTTGACGGAGCCCATGGTATACGTCTTTGTTACCTCTTTAAATTCAACAAAAGACATACGGTTCTCCTATAAGTAAGAATTCCTCCAAACAAGAAGAGAGTGTGTGAGAAACTACTCCTGTGGAGCCTCTGGTGCTGCAGGAGCCTCAGGTGCGACGGTTGTGGCGGTTGCTTCTGGGGCAGGTGCTGCTGAAGCCTCAGGTGCTGCTGCAGCCTCTGCAGTTACAGGAACTACAGGAGCAACCTCTGCGCCCTCGGTAGCAAGAGGCATTGGAGAAACAACAACCTCTTCCTCCTCAAGATCAGCCTGACGCTGGTCAAACTCTTTCTTAGCACGAACCCAAATGAGAAGTGCAAGAAGAGCCGTGAGGAACAAGAAGCCCACAATCATGATGTTAAGAATAAGGGTGGTGAAGTTTACCGCCTGGCTGATAGAAATCATCACAGAGAGCTCGGTAAGTGCGGAAGTCAAACCAACTACAGAGAGAATGGAAAGACCCCACCTAAGACGAGGACGGAAGCCCCTCAAAAGACCTGAAACCGCAGCAAAAAGATAGCACAGGAAAATAATATAGGTAATACGTGCAAGAATCAGAGAGATGGGATTTGTCTGACGAGTTGCAAAGTTAAATACCGTGTGGAAATAGCTGAGATACTGAACTGGTGCAACAAAATCAATGATGATAAAAATGAGAGCCACAATTGCTGGAATGGCAATCTTTGCTTTGGGGTTCATGAAACCTCCTCGATTTCTTTATACGACCTGTCTATTTTATCGTATAAACCTATGACCAGTGTGGTAAGTCATGAAAGTCTTTTATATGGTCTTGAGCTTCTTGTTCTCTTTCTGCCAAGGCTTCTCGTAAACCTTTCAGAGCATCAAAAGGCATAAATATTTTTGCCCTGTTTGCTCGCGACATGCGAGGGTGTCCGTAGTGCATCTGCGCTGCAAACGCATCCTCTTTTACGCTAGCTTCTGCTGGCGAGAAACCCTGTTTAGGCCTCATTGGTTTCTTCTCCACTACGATGTCCTCCAATCTGAGCGTTTCTCTGTCGTGCAGTTGCTTCGGGGAGCAAGTCCATAGCTTTGAGCAAAGAATTCTTACCAAACTTTTTCTTTATGGCATTGATAGTATCTTGACGCTGGCGTTCTCTTTCTAAAACAGTGTTGTCCTGGAAAAGAGAAGTCTGAATACCTGAGCCCGTTTCTTCTTGAGTGTTTCCGAAGGTAAGACCCACGCGGTGCACACTTTCTGAAGGTATTACGCGCTCGTCAAAGAAAGACAAAACCTCTGCCATAAGCTCATCTCTAGAGTTAGTAGGATAAGAGAGCTTCCTAGTGCCACTGCTGGAGGGAATATGTCTTCTCCAGCTCCTATAATCCCCCGTCTGCCTCAGCTCTTCCATCTGGCTCTCTGTTGCCGAGTAGCCAATATAGATGCCAATAGAAGAGCAAACCAGCTTTTGCGTTACAAGCTCTAAAGACAACGCCTCAACCATCTCTTTAAAGATAAGACGCGCGCCCTCTGTATCTCTATTGTGATCAAAGACCTGCGCCGTTGAGACAGAATGACTTTGAGACTTGTAGGCCTTAATATCCGCAATGGTAGTTGGCTCAATTCCCCATGCATGATCAATAAGGATTTCTGCATCAACACCAAATTCTTTATACAAAGGCTCTGTAGGAGCTGTAGCAAGCTGTCCCATGGTGTGAATATTCATTGCCGCAAGTCGCTTTTGAATACCTGCACCAATATGCCAAAAATCAGTTAAGGGCTTATGGTTCCAGAGTTTAAGCTTGTACGACTCTTCATCAAGCTCGCCAAAAAAGTTGGGGCTGTGCTTTGCCGTAATATCAAGCGCAATTTTTGCCAGGTACAAGTTTGGACCCAAACCACAGGTAGCAGGAATGCCAGTAGTTTTTGCTACATCTGCACGGATTTTCTCGCCCAACTCTCTTGCCGTACATCCATAAAGCGATAAGTACGGTGTTACATCAATAAATGCCTCGTCAATGGAGTAAACGTGGATGTCTTCTGGTGCAATGTATTTGAGATATACCGAATACACATCTGCAGAGCGCTCCACATACAGAGCCATGCGAGGAGGAGCTACCTCATAGGTAAGGTTTTTAGGAATCTCAAAAACACGGCAACGTCCAGGAACACCCAGCGCACGAAGCGCCGGTGAAACCGCCAAACAGATTGTCTTTTCTGTCCTAGTAAGATCTGCCACAACAAGCTTGGCCTTCATGGGATCAAGGCCTCGCTCAACACATTCAACCGATGCGTAAAAACTCTTTAGATCAATAACCAGGTACTGTTTTTGAGAAGGCGCCATGGTCTAGATAAGCACAATGCCTTTAGAAACTTTTTCTGCCACGTCATTACCTACAAGATAACGAACAATCTCAAGACCAAACTTAAGAGCTGTTCCCGCACCCTGACTGGTAATAAAAGAACCATCAACACAAACCGCATCTTGCGAAAGATTGGCGCCATTCTCTGAAAGAAAATGCTGGAAGCCTGGATTAGACGTAGCCTTCTTACCCGTAAGCAATCCACGCTTAGCGTAAATTGAAGGAGCAGCACAGATTGCAGCAAGCGCACGGCCATCTTCCGCAAACGCATCAACTGCCTGCATAAGTGGCTCACAAGCCTCAAGATTAGTAGTTCCGGGAAGACCGCCAGGAAGCACCAACATGCTGTAATCATCAAACGAGACCTGACTGAGCAGCTTATCTGTTAAAAAGGTAACCTGGTGAGAAGAAGTCACGCTCAAAGAATCAGAGATAGACACTTTGTCACAGGGAATACCTGCACGATACAGGACATCAACAACGCTCAGTCCCTCAATCTCTTCACAACCATCGGCAAAAAAGACAGCAACGCGCTTGTCAGTACATGGTGTAAACATCTGACTCCCTTCTCGACTAAAACTAGTACAAGTGTACGCCTTTTTACACAAAAAAGGACACTCAAGTTTGTGCTTGAGTGTCCAAAATTTTACCCAGTTAAACTGTTGCAGGAAGTACTTGCCAAGCCCTCTATAATCTGGCGAGAAACCCTACTCCTCGCTAATGCCCTCGTTAATAGCCTGAGCAATAGCTTCCTGATCATTAGAGCCACGAAGCAGAGACTTAAACTCATCTCTCATCAGAAGAACAGCAGTCTTAGAAAGAAGCTTGATGTGAGTGGTGCCAGCCTCTCCATCTGGGACAAGCAGTGCAATGGCAACATCAACGGGCTTCTCGTCAAAAGAAGGCCACTCAAGAGGGGTGCTGTTCTTGAAGACAAAGACAGCTGCGTCCTTGATAGCAGCATCTTTTGCGTGTGGAACTGCAAAACCGTCAGTCATGCCGGTCTCGCCCATTTCCTCACGAGCCAAAAAAGCATTGTAAACAGCGTCTGCATCGTCAGTTACGCCAGCTTCCAGTGCTTTATCGGCAATAAAACGCAGGACATCATTACGGCTCGCTGCGTTCTGGTTTACAAAAACATTGTCTGCCTTAACAAAACCGCTCATGAATCTTCCTTCCGTATGTTTGAGCTTGGTGGCTCAGTAACTTCGTATGTAGTAATAATACCCGCAATGAAACAAAATTTACCTTGAGAAACTTTACTTTAGGGCCATTCTTAAAATCTGTTGAACATCTGCTGTTTTAAGCTGCATAAAGTTACCCGCATGATCTCCACCGCGAGCATCAATAGTGCCTTTTGCCATCTGGAGAATGTCCTCTTCCGAAGGGTCTACTCCAAGCTCGGCAAGGGAGGTTGGCATACCAATTGCATGACACCACTGATTCCAAGCTTCGATTCCCGCAAGGCCCGTAGCTGTTGGATTATGGAAGTTATTTTGAACTCCAAAAACATTAACCGCAAACTGCGCAAAGCGCTCTGGATCTTGGCTCATAACATAGCGAGCCCAACTTGCCCAAATAGCCGTGAGACCAGCACCGTGAGCTACATCATACTTTGCGCTGAGCTCATGCTCAATTGCATGAGAGGCAAAATCGCTTACGCGACCAGTGCCGGTAAGTCCGCAATGAGAAAGCGACGATGCCCAGAGCAAATCTGCTCGTGCAGCGTAGTTCTCTGGCTCTTTGACAGCAACCAGAACAGCTTCTTTTACGGTACGCAAGAGTCCCTCAGCCAGCTCGTCGGTGAGCGCCACGTCCTTCTCGAGCGTAAAATAGCGCTCCATGGTGTGCATCATGATGTCGGCGCCTGTTGATGCCGTCTGATAAGCACTCACGGAATAGGTGAGCTCTGGATTCATGATGGCAAAGCAAGGACGGTCGCTCTGATGGTGATAAGAACGCTTAAGAACACGGCCATCAGCCAGCGTAATGTTCATGACGGAAGAATCAGAGGTTTCAGATCCAGTTCCTGCAATAGTAGAAATGACACCAAGAGGAACTGCCTTTGAAACACTGACCTTATGCAAATAGAGGTCTTCAAGAGAAACGTCATTGGCTAAGCCGTATGCAATAGCCTTAGCGGAATCCATAACAGATCCGCCGCCGATAGCCAAAATAAAGTCAACACCCTCGCGTTTGCCCAGCTCTACAGCTTCTTCTGCAAGCTCTAATCGAGGATTAGGGACAACTCCACCACAGTCAACAAAAGCAATTCCCGCATTGCTTAGAAGCTGGTGGATCTGGTTAAGCAAGCCACTCTTTACCACGTGACTGCCACCAAAATGCACCAGCACCTTGGTACCTCCGTGAGCAGAGACAAGCTCTGCCACACGAAGTTGAGTATCTTTTCCAAAAACCACTTGAGTAGGTACAACGTACTCAAAATTAACCATGACTAAAGACCTTTCCTACCTACTCGAACAACATCTT
>JAGZNE010000052.1:0-10056 GCA_018363825.1 Atopobium sp.
TATCTGACTTAGGTGTGTTCCGTAGATACAGAATTTATCGATAGTTAAATTTCTTATATAAGTCTATTCATGTTTAAGCATATTAGATGAAGTTTATGCATAGAGATGCATATCAGGTAGTGCGACCGCCTAGCTGCCTGGCTATCTTGATTAAGAACATGTTGATTCTTCAGCAGAACCTACCAAAGCTGCGCTATTTTGTGCGCCAGGCCTAAAAGCCGACGCTAACACGCTGCAGAATCATAATCCCCGCATAAGAACTGCCTCCCATTTCTTGGACACGAGAAATGGGAGGCAGTTCAGGATGCGAGGGTTTTGCTTTTAGATTTGAAAGAACGTCTAGTTGAACTTAACAACCTTCTGAGCTACACGATAGCCACCGATGGTGACTGTCTTGCCAATCTTGCCAGGAAGATTTGTAGCAGTGCCTACAAGACCGTAGCGAGCCTTGCGGTACATCTTCTTGTCATAAGCGCGAAGCTCATCCCAGAGCTCCTCCAACTGATCCATGGCATCCTCGCGATCGCTCATCTTAGAGAAGACTGAGCAGATAGCCATGATGATAGTGAAGTAACTCATCATGTACGTCTGAAGACGTGGAGAAGAGATGTCGTCGTAGATGTGATATGCATGCATCATATTGCGAGCAACACGCCAATAATGATCAACACGACTTGTTAAGACCTTCTCGTTAACTGATTGATCGTCTCGACCAATAAAATAACGATACAGGTCAACATCAACGTAATAGATAGTCTTTACCTTAGGGAATGGAACGTAGGCATAGACGTTATCCACATAGAAGGTATGCTCAGGCATCTGGATATTTGCAGAGCGCAGAACCTCAACGCGGTAGGTAATTGCGTGCATCAAAAGGTACTGAGACAGCTTGAAGCGGCCAATCTCTTCCCAGCCAATAATCTTGTTGGTAGGAACAGCATCGCGATAGTCTACAAAGTTTTGGGTATTATCCTCAACGTGCTCGTAGACGTAGTTGGAGAGTACCAGGTCAACAGGATTATCAGAGGCAATAAAGGTGCGGAGCTGCTGAAGGAAGGTCTTCAGAGCGTCCCCGTCTACCCAGTCATCTGAATCAATGTTTTTGAAGTACACACCGTCAGCATGAGAAACAGCCTTCATAACAGCAATGCCGTGGCCGCCGTTTTCCTGATGGACTGCCTTAATGATGTTGGGGTAACGTTCCTGCCAAGCATCGGCTTTAGCAGCGGTGTCATCTTTTACAGAGCCGTCATCAACAATAACAATTTGCACGTCATCGGCATAATCAGAGCCCTCAAGAATAGATTCAATGCAGTGATCCATGTACTCAGAAGAGTTATAGCATGGAATGCCAAAGGTGATTGTCTTTTTCATGCAAGCTCCCTATGCCTGATGAGCAATAAGCTCGTCAGAAAGTTCCAAAGCAGAAGCAACAACGCCATCCATATCGTAGTAGCGATACTCAGCAAGACGACCAACTGCGTGGAAGTTCAGAATGCCAGAAGTGCGCTCCTTGTAAGAGCGATACAGCTCCTGATTTTCTGGCTCGAGAATAGCGTAATAAGGGGTCTGGCCACTCTCTGGAACATAGGCGTGTGAGTACTCACGCATGATAGTTGTTTTACCTGGAAGAACCTGACCAGTCATATTCTTGAACTCGGTGATACGAGTAAAGTCCTCACTGGTGGTGTAATTAACGGTACCAACAGGCTGGAACTGGTCCTGATCAAGCGTCTCAAACTGCATATCAAGCGTACGATATGGCAGAGCGCCCTGATCAAGGTTGAAGAGCTCATCCAGAGGACCGGTGTAAATTACCTCACCTGCAAATGGTTTCTCGCAAACAGCCACGTTAGAAGCGGTGAGCTTCATGATGTCGCGAACATCAACATCTAGGAAGACGTCAATCAAATCATGGTCAAGCATGTTTTCGAAGAGCTTGGTGTAGCCCTCTTTTGGCATGCCCTGATAGGTTGCACCTGGGAAGTAACGATCGTCATCGCCGACAAAGATTGGAACGCGACCTGTGATGGACTTGTCAATCTGGTCTGGAGTCTTACCCCACTGCTTCATGGTGTAATGCAGAAAAACGTTCTCATAAACGTAGTCAGCAATCTCTTCCAGATCTGGATCGTTCTTCTCGCGAAGCTCCATGATAGGAACTTTGACGTTCTCACCAAACGTGAGAACCAGCTTCTGATAGAGTTTCTCGCCACGCTCTTCTCCAAAGGCAAGCTTCAAAGACTGGTGGTTGAAAGGAACCGGCATGAGCTGGCCGTTAATGTTAGCCAGAACTTTGTGCTGGTAGTTAGTCCACTCAGTGAAGCGCGAGAGGAACTGGTGAACACGGTCACTCATGGTGTGATAGATGTGTGGACCGTACTCGTGAACAAGAACGCCCGCGTCATCAAGGCGATCGTAAGCGTTGCCGGCAATGTGGTTTCTGCGCTCAAAGATTGCTACCTTTGAATTGCAGTTTTCTGCCATACGACGAGCAACAACTGCACCTGCATAGCCAGCTCCAACAACAATAACGTCGTAGTTGTCGGGGTTAAAACCAGCAGGAAGACCATGATTGATAGACATGTAAACCTCCGTGTGCGCCTAAGTGCGCAGGATTTGTATGTGAAACTTCACTCATTTTAACACGCGTCTATAAAGTGAGCCACGCGGGGCGCAAAGCTCTGCCGTTAGGCGTAAAATATGCAACTGGTGTGAAAATGCATTTCTTGGCTTTTTGTGTCTAGCTTTTATACAAACTACAAGCTGAGAAGTGCAAAATTCAACGAGACACAAATGTCAAAGTATGATTGGAGCACGACACATGAGCAAGTTTCTTGACCGTATGAAAGAAACCGCTAAGTCCGACATAAAGACTATTGTTCTTCCAGAGGGCGAGGACCAGCGTACCATCGATGCAGCTCAGAAGATTGTTGCAGAAGGTATTGCAAAGGTCATTATTCTTGGCGATCCTGAGCAGATTAATGTTCCAGGCGCAACTGTAGTAGATCCTGCCACTGATGAGCGTCATGAGGCCTATGCTCAGAAGTTTGCTGAACTTCGTGCTCGCAAGGGCGTCACCATTGAGGAAGCTCGCAAGCAGATGAACGACGCTACCTATTTTGCAACCATGATGGTCAAAATGGGCGATGCTGACGGCCTGGTTTCTGGTGCTTGCCACTCTACCGCAAACACCTTGAGACCTGCACTGCAGATCATCAAGACCGCTCCTGGTACCAAGCTTGTTTCTGCATTCTTTATTATGAGCACTTCAACTGACTTTGGCGAGGACGGCACTCTGCTCTTTGCTGACTGCGGCCTTAACATTGATCCATCTGCAGAGGAGCTCTCCGAGATTGCTCTTGCTTCCGCTGATTCTTGGCGCGCATTCATGAGCGACGAGCCTCGCGTTGCCATGCTCTCCTACTCCACTATGGGCTCTGCTGGCGGCGCAACTGCCGAGAAGGTCCAGGAGGCCACAAAGCTTGCTCACGAGAAGAACGCTGAGCTAGCACTCGACGGCGATCTTCAGCTTGACGCAGCTCTTGTTCCTGAGGTTGGTAAGCTCAAGGCTCCATTCTCTAAGGTAGCAGGAAACGCAAACATCCTGGTCTTCCCTAACCTTGAGGCTGGCAACATTGGCTACAAGCTTGTTCAGCGCTTCAGTGGTGCTGAGGCATACGGTCCAATCCTTCAGGGCATTGCTCGTCCTGTCAACGACCTTTCCCGTGGTTGCTCCGCTGACGACATTGTTGGCGTTGTTGCAATTACTGCTGTTCAGGCTCAGATGGCAGATAACAACTAGTCTTTCTGCACTTCTAACTTGGTATACTAAGCCAGTATCAAAAGAGGCTGGCTTATTCTTTAGCTGGAGGCATTTATGTCTGAAATTATTTCTATTTCTAGCAACTCTCTTACCGCTTCAATTGACACCATGGGCGCGCAGCTCATGAGCTTACGCAAAGGTGAGTCAGAATACCTCTGGCAGGGAGATTCCAACTGGTGGCCAAGACGTGCTCCCATCCTCTTCCCCATTGTTGGCGTTCTCAAAGACGGTGAAGCAGAATCTGCAGAAGGTACCATCTCTCTTGCCCGTCACGGACTTGCTCGCCTCAACCAGTTTGAGGTTGTCGAGCAGAGTCCCTCTTCTGTAACGCTCCGGCTAAAAAGTACCGAAGAGACTCGCAAGGCCTACCCCTATGACTTTGAACTTAAGCTGATCTTCTCGGTAGCTGGTGATACGCTGACGCAAACGTATGAGATCACCAATCCTGCAAACGTTGTACTGCCGTTTACCCTTGGCGCACACCCGGCGTTCAACATTCCAATCCCCAGCGTTGAGGCAGCCTCTTTGGACCAGTATCACCTATCGTTTACGCGCTCCTGGACCAGCTACGGCCCTTCTATTACTGATGAGGGTCTTTGCGATTACACAACTCCACAGAGGCTTATCGTGGACTCTGATACGCTTAACCTGTCTTGGAAGCTTATTGATCGCGAGAAGACCATCACACTTGAAGATGTTCCTGATAGACGCATTACACTTGCGGCTAACGTGGAAGCTTCGTCTGAGACCCATGGTATTCAAATGGATTTTGAAGGCTTTGATTATCTGGGCATTTGGAGTGCTGCTCCTGGTTGTCCATTTGTTGCTCTTGAGCCATGGTGTGGCATTGCAGATACCGTTGATACTGATGGCATCTTTGAACACAAACCAGGCATCATAAGCCTTGAGCCTGGCCAAAGTATTGCTAAAACATTGAATATTAAGGTCTTCTAGCAAACTAGTTGGACACGACGCGACGCCTCGTAATGCATTTCATTTTGTAGCCCTATAGACAGCGAGAAACGCTCGAACAAGAAAAGAGCCTGTGAATAAATCTCACAGGCTCTTTTACGTTTAACTTACGTTGTTGTAACGTGCGTTACTGAGCGCGCTTCTTACCAAGAACACCAGCTGCAATAAGAACAGAAGATACAGCTGCTACAGATACTGCAGCAAAGGAAGCATCACCAGTTGAAGGAAGCTTAGGCTCCTTCTTCTTTGGCTGCTTTGGCTTCTTAGGAGTCTCTGAAGGTGGAGTGGTTGGAGTTGGAGGGATGTGAGTATTAGTAATAGTAAAGCCACTGGTAACATCACCTGTTACCTCAGCGGTATATCCCTCAACCTCGTCCTCAACAACGGTGTACGTAATAGCTGTTGTAGTGCCAGCCTGATTCTTATCGAGGTTGCTAAATGTTGCAGTCCAGCCATTTGCGTCAGAGAGAACCTCACTCTTACCAGTATCTACGCCGTCTGCATAAAGGTGTACGGTAACTGAAGTAGGACGAGTACCGTCAGCGTTATTTTGATCTTCCCAAACCTTGGATACAGAAACGCTTACCTGCTGCTCGCCAGTTGCAGTACCGGCACCGCGAGGATTAATCCACCAACCTTCACGAGTGAAGTTATCAGTGTTGCCATCAAAATCAAGAGTTGCTCTATTGTCTACCTGGGTAACGTTGGCTGGAACAATGGTCTTGTACTCAAGCCAGCAATCCTGGATAAGTGGTTGGAAACCAGCAAAGTTAACCTGATTATTGAGTCGAGCAAAATCAAGAGTGTAACCATTAGGAGTAAAGGTAATTGCAGGAAGAATCTGATCTGCAGAAAGAGTCTGAACAGCACCGTTAACAAGGTGGAGAACAAAAGAGTGCTTAAGATATGGACCAGCAAGCTCATCTGAAGGATTAACACCAGTACCAGTAAGCTTTGATGCATCAACGGTATAAGGATTTACAATCTGATCCTTAACAGTGGCATTAAGAAGACCAACCTGGGTGATATCAGATGGAGTTAGGTTAACAACCCAACTGGTCACATAGTAATCGCTTCCGGTCTCAATAGTTGCACCAGAAGGAAGCGTATAGGTTGTCTCTGCAGTTGCACCAGTTCTGTTGTACTTAGTAATTGCAGTATCCATTGCAGCAATAGAACCGCCATACGTCATGTTAAGGCTGGTGTTACCAATATTGAGCGTAGTGCTGCCATTGCCTCTCTGTGCAATTGCGCTTGACCAATTGAGCGAGAAAGACATCTGGCCATGAACGTTAAGAAGACCCGCAATATTGTTATTGAAGGTAACAGTCATGGTATTAGGGTTACTGGTAGGAGTTGCCGTACCAACAGAAATACTATTTCCGTTTGCATCTACACCCATAACCTCAAAAGGAGCTGGAGTATTATTCTCTAGCTCTGGAGGAAGCATAATAGTAAAGGTATCACCTGGTTGTGCAGGGGCACCATTATTGAGCGCATAATCAAAATTTACACGTACGTTACTACCAACTAATGTTGTATAGCTAGCATTTGAAATAGTTGGTGTGTACTCAACAGCTTGTGCCTTTGTGTTGAATACAGTGAGCGCAGCAAATACAGTGAGCACAAACATAACTGCAAAGCTCAAAGACCTGCTAACTAAACCCTTAGACTGCATGATGCTCCTCACAGCTAGTTCAAAGATTTATTTATCTGCACACAAATAGCTGTACAAAACAATAAGATTTCTTTGAAACTCTAACTTATTACTTAAAAATATAAAGTTCGAAAGTACTGATGTCAAAGAACTATCTATAACTCCATAAAAAAACTCCCGCACAGAATGCGGGAGTTTTTATTTTTTTGGATTGTAAGTAAAGTTTACTTACCCAGAAGCTCCTGAACGTCAAGAGCAATCATGTACTCCTCGTTGGTAGGTACAACCAGGACACGTACCTTTGAATCTGGAGCAGAGATGTCACGGATTTCACCGGAGCGAACCCTGTTCTTCTCCTCATCAATCTTGACACCCATCCACTCAAGCTCTTTGACAACGCCAAGACGCATCTCATCGGAATTCTCACCAATTCCAGCAGAGAAAGCCATGGTATCAAAGCCATGCATAGCCTGAGCCATCTCCATGATGAGCTGAGACGTACGATAATAGAACATATCAAGTGCAAGCAGGCAGTCCTTATCGCCAGCGTGAGCGCCATCCTCAATATCACGAGAATCGGAATGGCCAGACAGAGCGAGAAGACCAGACTGCTTATTCATCATAGTGTCAATCTCATCGATGGAGTAACCACCAACGCGAGAGAGATAGAAGACAGTAGCTGGGTCAATAGTGCCGCAACGAGTGCCCATGATAAGACCATCAAGTGGAGTAAGACCCATGGTGGTCTCAAGATCGCGACCATCCTCAATAGCGGAAAGAGAAGCACCAGAACCAAGGTGGCAGCTAACCAGCTTGTGAGTCTGACCGTTGGTAAACTCATTGGTTGCACGCCAAATGTAGCGGTGAGAAGTACCGTGAGCGCCGTATTTGCGGACGTGGTACTTATCAACAACATCGCGAGGAAGAGCATAGCGATGTGCCTTCTCTGGCATATTGAAGTGGAAAGAAGTATCGCAAACGATTACATTGCCGACCTCTGGGAAGAGTTCGCGACAAATCTCAATAACATCAGCCTCAGCATAGTTATGAAGAGGAGCAAGTGGAGCAACCTCACGAACCTGAGCCAAGACCTTATCGTCTACAACGGCAGACTCTGGGAAGTACCAACCACCCTGAACAACACGGTGACCAATGCCATCAATTGGCTTATCAATAGTCTTAAGGATGTCAAAGACATGCTTAATAGCAGTCTTGTGATCAGGAAGAGCAACCTCAAGCTTCTGCTTCTCTCCACCAAGCTCCTCGTGACCAACAAAAGAACCTTCGATACCGATACGCTCGCAGTTTCCTTTTGCGTAAACCTCGCGGGTGTCAACGTCAAGAAGCTGATACTTAAGAGATGAGCTACCTGCGTTGATAACCAGTACGTTCATGTGACTCCTCTTTCCGTGAAGCAGTGCAGACTATTAGGTCTTACTCTCCTACTTCAAATAAACATAACCGCATGACATCATAAACCCCAAGATACCCCGGAGTTAAATAGACGAGCAAAAAACTTGAATATTTTTATTTACAGCCCATTGAATCATCCATCTGCTTGCCACCTAAAATGTGGAAGTGGACGTGGTTAACTGACTGACCGCCATGTTTTCCTGTATTGGTGATTACGCGAAATCCAGTCTCTTTAATCCCAGTCTTTTCTGTTACCGCAGCTATAGCTTTAGTAACACTTTCAAGTGTTGCAGCAGGAATGCCATCAATGATGTTGTCGTAGTGGTTCTTTGGCACAACAAGAACATGCACAGGCGTAAGAGGATTTAGGTCATTAAAAGCTACAACGTTTTCATCCTCATAGAGAAACTCTGTAGGGATTTCTTTGTTAGCAAGCTTACAAAAAATGCAATCAGACATAGCCTCTCCTTTACTCATCTAAATATGCAGTAGAAGGCGCTGCGGTTGTATCAGTAATTGCAGCTCCTGCCTGGGACTCATCAAGCAGAACCTTAACCTTCTGCTCTGCAGTATCAAGCCTTCCGCGAAGATCCTTTACCAGCTCAACGCCACGAGCATACAGAGCCAAAGACTCCTCGAGCTCCAAATCTGTGCCCTCAAGCTTACGAACAATCTGCTCAAGCTCAATAGAAGCATCTTTGAAAGTCAGCTCTTCAGTCTTCTTAGTATCCATGTTGTTCCCCTTATCTATGAAAGCTCAATATCAGAAACAGTTGCCTTAATTGTTCCATCCGTCATTTTGACAAGCAAAGAGTCTCCAACCGAGGCGTCTTTGGCCGTTTTAATGACAGACCCCTTTTCATCTTGGACATACGCATATCCCCTTGTAAGAACCTTTAGAGGAGAAAGTGCATCTAATTTTCCTGCAAGCGAAGACAGCAAAGCCTCATGTGGATGGAGCATGGCAGCACTAGCTCTGGTTAGCCTTTGTGACTCAACAGAAAGCGTCTCTTTCTTTCTTGCAAGAAGCGCTGGCAGAGCGTCCATAAGCCTTTGCTCAGTCTGATTAAGGTCTTCTGTTCTTGTTGAAATAATATAAGCAGGGTCTTTCAAACAAGGACGATCTGATAGCTTCTCTATCTGGTACTGTTTACTTGCTAGAGCATTTTTTATTGCCAAGTTAGAGCGTTGCTCAACAGTTGTAAGTCCCGTTTTATAGAACTGCAAAATCTTTCTTGTAGCATTTCCAAGGCGAGAAATTCTGTTGTTAAACGTAGTTTGTAACTCACTAATAGCGGGAGCTACAGACTCTGCAGCAGCAGTTGGCGTTGAAGTTCTTCTATCAGAAACCATATCTGCAATGGTGGTATCGGGCTCATGACCAATGCCCGTGATAACAGGAACTGGACATGCAGCAATAGCGCGAGCCACTCCCTCATCATTGAAACACATAAGATCTTCGAATGAGCCACCTCCACGTACCAGCAAGATTGCATCTGGACGTGTAGTTGCAGCAACCTGGAGAGCTCTAATAATAGTTGCAGGTGCGTGAGTACCCTGAACAGCACAGCCAGATACCTCAAGCTCTACAAGAGGGTTTCTTCGCGCAAGCGTACGCTTAACATCATCAATGACGCTGCCAGAAAGTGAAGTAACTACACCAATGCGTGTACAAAACTCTGGAATGTAGCGCTTTCTGGAAATGTCTGTAAGACCTTCTTTTTCTAGCTTTTTAGCAAGCTGTGCCACCTTTTGGCGAAGGTCTCCTTCTCCAGCGATCTGAATAGTACGCGCATGAAAAGAAAGTTTGCCGCTTGAAGCGTAAATATCAAACTTTCCTGTCATCTGGATTTTCATGCCATCTTGCAACGTAATGCCACTAGCAGCATAAATCTTTGACCAGACAATAACTGCCATAGAACTAACAGGGTCTTTTACGTCAAAGTAGCAATGCCCAGACTTGTAGTTTGGACCCCTAAATCCAGAAACTTCACCAACCACCGTCATAGATGGCATTGAGGCAACTTCATTTTTTGCAAAGAGCACCGCATCAGATACCGAAAGAACAGAATCTTCTTTCTCTTGAATCTGATCCATTACTAGTTCCTGTTTCTAGAAGAACCAAGTAGATATAGAAGCTGTAGTGCAGAAACCATTGCAGCAGCTACGTACGTAAGAGCAGCAGCAA
>JAGZNE010000053.1:0-9894 GCA_018363825.1 Atopobium sp.
GGGTAAGCGTGTTGACTACTCTGGCCGTTCCGTCATTGTTGTTGACCCACACCTGAAGCTGCACCAGTGCGGTCTTCCATCTGCTATGGCACTTGAGCTCTTCAAGCCATTTGTCATGCGTCGTTTGGTTGAGCTCCGCAAGGTTGAAAACATTAAGGGCGCAAAGCGCGCTATTGACCGTGGTACCCCAGTTGTTTGGGACGTTCTGGATGAGGTCATTCAGGACCGCCTCGTTCTTCTCAACCGCGCACCTACCCTTCACCGTCTGTCTATCCAGGCATTTGAGACAGTCCTTATCGAGGGTAAGGCAATCCACCTGCACCCTCTGGTCTGCGCACCATTCAACGCAGACTTCGACGGCGACCAGATGTCTGTCCACGTGCCACTTTCTACTCAGGCACAGACAGAGGCTCGCATTCTGATGCTCTCCAGCAACAACCTCAGAAGCCCTGCTTCTGGTAAGGTTCTGACCGTTCCTTCTCAGGATATGGTCTTTGGTGTCTACTACCTCACTTCCGAGAAGACCGGTGAAGACGCTAAGACTCTTACCTTTGCAAGCTTTGAGGATGCTCTTCTGGCTATTGAGGCCAACCGTGACCTTGATCTTCAGGCAAAGGTTGTTGTCCGCGTAAGCTCCAAGGATGCAAACGTTGCTGATAGCGATCGTGCTATCTTCCGCGTTATGACTGGTCGCGGTCAGTATGAGGATCTGGACGTTACTGAGGGTACTAAGCGTTTTGAGACCACTGTTGGTCGCATTATCTTCAACCGTCAGTGCCTGCCAGAGGATTACCCATACATTAACTACAAGATGGTTAAGTCCGACATTGGTGTTCTGGTCAACGATTGCTGCGACCGTTACCCAATGGCTGATGTTGAGCCAATTCTGGATAACATCAAGAAGACTGGTTTCCACTACGCAACTCTTGCTGGTCTGACCGTTTCTGTTTGGGACGCTGTTATTCCTCCACACAAGCCACAGCTGCTTCAGGAGGCACAGGACCGCGTTGACCAGATCAACGAGTACTACGAGGACGGCTTCCTTTCCGAGCGAGAGCGTCACGTTGAGGTTGTTAACGCATGGACCGAGTGCACCGATCTTCTCGGCTCTGAGATGCTTACAGGCTTTGCAGAGAACAACCCAATTTACATGATGGCTGACTCTGGAGCTCGTGGTTCTAAGACACAGCTTCGCCAGCTTGCTGGTATGCGAGGCCTGATGGCGGATATGTCCGGTGAAACCATCGACCTTCCAATTAAGGCAAACTTCCGCGAGGGTCTTGAGCCTCTTGAGTACTTCATTTCTACCTACGGCGCTCGTAAGGGCCTGGTAGATACCGCATCCCACACCTCCGACTCTGGTTACCTGACTCGTCGACTCGTCGACGTTGCACAGGACGTTATTGTCCGCGAGGAGGACTGCGGCACTGATGAGGCAGTTACCTATCCTCTGATTAAGCCTGGTCAGACTTCTGTTGATACTGACCTGATTGGCCGCTGCACCCTTGAGGATGTCTGCGATCCAAACACTGGCGAGGTTCTTATCCCTGCTGGTGGCTATGTTGAGTCCAAGCAGGATCTTGAGCGTCTTGTTGAGCACGGCCTTGCTAAGGTTCAGCTCCGCGCGCTTCTGACCTGTAAGTCTAAGTACGGCGTCTGCCAGAAGTGCTACGGCTGGGATCTTTCCACCCGTCGTCCTGTCAACATTGGTACTGCAGTTGGTATTATCGCAGCTCAGTCCATTGGTGAGCCTGGTACTCAGTTGACCATGCGTACCATTCACTCCGGTGGTGTTGCAGGCGCAGACGATATTACGCAGGGTCTTCCTACCGTTGCGCGTATGTTCGACGTCGTCGGCAACGTCAACGAGAAGATTCTTGGTCGCGAGGCTGACCTGGCTCCTGTTTCTGGTGTTCTTCACATTACCCCAGAGACCACCGAGTACCTGCTGCGTATTGTTGATGCAGACGATGCTTCCCGTGTCATCGAGGAGTGGCGTGTACCTGCATCTGTCCGCTTCATGCCTGGCATTGAGGATGGCGTTGTTGTCCGTGCTGGTGACCAGATTACCCGCGGCTTCGTCAACTTCCGTATGCTCCGTCGACTCACTGACATTGAGTCCACTATGCACACCTTCGTTGAGTCCGTTAAGGACGTCTATACCTCCCAGGGTGTAGAACTCAACGATAAGCATATCGAGGTTATCGCACGTCAGATGCTTCGTCGTGTTCAGGTTACCAACCCAGGTGACTCTTCGTACCTGCTTGGTCAGTATGTGGACCGCTATGTCTTTGCAGAGACTGTCCAGAACATTGCCCTTGCTGGTGGTACTCCACCAGAGGCAGAGCCAGCAATCCTTGGTACTCTGAAGGTTGCAAGCTCTATCGATTCTTGGCTCTCCAGTGCATCGTTCATCCGTACTGCAGGCGTTCTTACCTCTGCAGCTATCGAGGGCGACGTTGACCACCTGCTTGACCTTAAGTCCAACGTTATTGTTGGTAAGCAGATTCCTGCAGGTACTGGTCTCTCCGCATACAACGATGTTGAGCTTACCTACCACGGCACCAAGATTGATGGCCCAACCTCTTCTCTTGCTAAGTCTCTTCCAGACTGGGCACCAGCAGAGCTTAAGGACATAGAGGAGCAGCTTCCTAAGCAGCTTGACTGGGTCAACGAGGATTACAACGGTGGCGTTTACTCCAAGAATGGCCGCACGCTTTCAAGCGAGGACGCAAAGCTGTACCTCTTCGACGATCTTGGCGTGTCACAGCGTTGGACCAACAAGTTCAGCGAGGTTGGCATTGAGACCGTAGGCGATCTTATCGGTAAGACCGAGGAAGACCTGCTTCGCATCGATGGTATTGGTGCAAAGGCAATCGAGGAGCTCCGCGATGGCCTTGAGGCTCGTAACCTCCTCTACATCCTTGAGCCAGAAGAGGATGAGGCAGATTCTGAGGATCTTTCTCAGCTGCTCAACATGGTCTTCTCGCCAGAAGGTGATGGCGGCTTGATGCTGGGCTCTGCAGCTCCATCCACGCACTCTGATTACACCGAGACACTCATCGGTTCTTCTTCCGACGAGGTGAGCCCTGATGTAATCAACGAGGACCTTGGTTCTCTGGATGACCTTCTTAATCAGGTTGTCCGTATGGACGCTGAGGCAGACGGCGAAGACGAGTAAGTAATTTCGCCTGATACATCAAACTTTTTCGGAGATTGACTCCGATACAGAAGAGGACTTCAGCCGTTAGCTGGAGTCCTCTTTTTATTTGTTCTAACGGAGCAGAGTCGGTATATACTAAGATGCGTTACAAACAATATTTTGCGAGAAGCCCTGTGTACTCAGAGTTTTGAGTTGTAAAGAGTAGGAAGTATCATGACTAATTATTCTCACGAGTGTGAGCATACAAACAATATTTGCGAGTGCGTTTCTGAAGAACAACTGCACGAGTTTCTTACTAATGACGATATCATCTATGATGCCACTCAAATTTATGATGCGCTTTCTGACTTTACACGTTTCCAGATTTTGGGAGCTCTTCTTTTGGGCGAGAAGAGTGTAACTGAACTGCAGGAGCTTCTCTCTGTTTCTCAGTCTGCTACTTCTCATCAGCTCCGCCTTCTGCGCGATCGTGGTCTGGTAGCTGCAAAAAGAGATGGTCGTCGCGTCATTTATTCTCTTGCTGATGATCATGTCATTACGCTTATTAGCGTCGGTCTTGCTCACGCTGCTCATCAGCACTAGGAAAGTAGAAGTTTGTCGCTTTTTATATCAACGAGCAATGAATTTTTTGATTGATACCGTATGTTAAGTCTTCAGCACATAAACGGAAGAAACGTGTGGGACATTCTTAAGCTCAAGGTGTCCGAGGACCAGCAGAGTTTTGTTGGCTTTCTTATGAACCCAAAAATAAGGTCGCGCAAGATCTCTATCGTTCATATGGATTTGTTGAGACGGGCGAGAAAGACGGCGAAGAAGTAATTGCTGTTTTGAAGTTAGTCTCTTGAGCTTAGAGTCATCCTTAACCAAGGCATTTCTCGCTAAATTTATAGCCTTTGAGAACAAAGACTCCTTTATCTAAAACTAATATTTGCTACTCGTGTAATTTCTATGAAGTATAGATACGCCCGGCACAGTGGCTTGTTGACATGTGGCTTTCATCAGCGTAAAGTACTTCCCTGCGTAATTCCAAGGGGACAGTGCTGTGTCACCTTTCGAATATGTAAAACTGCAGGTAGATAGGTATAAGAAGGAGAAGATCTTGCCTACTATTAACCAGCTCGTACGTAAGGGCCGCGTGAGCGTCAAGTCAAAGTCTAAGAACGCCGCTCTTCAGCACAACCCACAGAAGCGTGGTGTTTGCACCCGCGTTTTCACCACTACGCCAAAGAAGCCTAACTCAGCACTCCGTAAGGTTGCTCGTGTTCGTCTTGTTAATGGCATTGAGGTAACCGCTTACATTCCTGGTGAGGGCCACAACCTCCAGGAGCACTCCATTGTTCTGGTTCGTGGCGGCCGTGTCCGTGACCTTCCTGGTGTTCGTTACAAGGTTGTTCGCGGTGCATTCGACTGCGCAGCAGTTCAGAATCGTGCTCAGGGCCGTTCCCGTTACGGCACTAAGCGTGCTAAGTAATCACGTCCACTACTCGAACTAGTTCTTAGGAGATTAATATGCCGCGTCGCGCAGCAGCAGTACGTCGTGAGGTTATGCCTGACGCCGTCTACAACAATCGTCTGGTAACCCAGCTCATTAACAAGGTCCTTCTCGACGGCAAGAAAGCAACCGCAGAGCGCATTGTCTACGGTGCATTTGACATCGTCGCAGAGAAGACTGGCGAGGATGCCCTCACTGTCTTCAAGAAGGCTATGGATAACATTCGCCCAACACTTGAGGTTAAGCCTAAGCGTGTTGGTGGCGCTACTTACCAGGTTCCAATGGAGGTCAACTCCCGCCGTGCAACTACTCTTGCTATCCGCTGGATGGTCACTTTCAGCCGTAGCCGTAAAGAGAAGACCATGGCAGAGCGTCTTGCAAACGAGATCATCGACGCAACTAACGGCGTAGGTGCATCCGTCAAGCGCCGCGAGGACCTGTACAAGATGGCTGAGGCCAACCGCGCCTTCTCCCACTACCGCTTCTAGTCGGAATTCAGGAGTAGCAAACAAATGGCTAAGACTAAGTACAATCTTAAAGACCTCCGCAACATCGGCATCATGGCTCACATCGATGCTGGTAAGACCACCACAACGGAGCGTATTCTTTACTACACCGGTAAGACCCACAAGATTGGTGAGGTCCACGACGGTGCAGCAACTATGGACTGGATGGTTCAGGAGCAGGAGCGCGGCGTAACCATTACTTCCGCAGCTACCACTTGCTTCTGGAAAGACCACGTCATCCAGATCATCGACACCCCAGGTCACGTTGACTTTACCGCTGAGGTTGAGCGTTCTCTTCGTGTTCTGGACGGCGCAGTTGCAGTCTTCGACGCAGTTGCAGGCGTTCAGCCACAGTCCGAGACCGTTTGGCGTCAGGCAACCAAGTACGGCGTACCTCGTATTGCATTCATCAACAAGTTTGACCGCGTAGGCGCAGACTTCTTCCGTGCAATCCAGACCATGCGTGACCGCCTTGGCGCAAACGCAATTGCAGCTCAGGTCCCAATGGGTGCTGAGTCCAACTTCTGGGGTCTTATCGACCTTGTCACCAATACTGCATGGGACTTCAAAGAGGATGCTAAGGGCATGATTTATCCTGAGCCACTCGACGAGATTCCTGCTGAGTTTGTAGAGATTGCAGCTGAGAAGCGTGAAGAGCTTCTTGAGGCAGCTTCTGACTTCTCTGAGGAGCTCATGATGGCTGTTCTCGAGGGTGAAGAGGTTGACGTTGAGACCCTTAAGGGTGCTCTTCGTGCTGGCGTTCTTGCTGGTCAGATTAACCCTGTCTTTGTTGGTTCCGCTTACAAGAACAAGGGTATCCAGGAGCTTCTGGACGCAGTCATCGACTTCCTTCCAAGCCCTCTGGATGTTCCAGAGATTGATGGCGTCACTCCTAAGGGTGATGAGGCAGTCCGTCACGCAGACGTTAAGGAGCCATTCTCCGCTCTTGCATTCAAGATCATGACTGACCCTTATGTTGGTAAGCTTACCTACATTCGTGTTTACTCTGGTCAGGCTGAGGCAGGTTCTTACGTCTACAACTCCGTCAAGGACAACCGTGAGCGCTTTGGCCGCATCCTCGAGATGAACGCAAACGACCGTGTTGACCGTGAAGAGTGCTCCGCAGGTGACATTGTTGCATGCGTTGGTCTAAAGAACACCACTACTGGTGACACCCTTTGTGACGAGAAGAACCCAATCATCCTTGAGTCCATCAGCTTCGCAGATCCTGTTATTGACGTTGCTGTTGAGCCTAAGACCAAGGCTGAGCAGGAGAAGATGTCCATCGGCCTTTCTAAGCTGGCTGAAGAGGACCCAACCTTCCAGGTTCACACTGATCACGAGACCGGCCAGACCATCATTGCTGGTATGGGCGAGCTTCACCTTGAGATTATTGTTGACCGTCTCCGTCGTGAGTTTAAGGTTGACTGCAACGTTGGTAAGCCACAGGTTGCTTACCGCGAGACTGCTGGTAAGGCAGTAAGCCACGCTGAGGGCAAGTTTGTCCGTCAGTCCGGTGGTAAGGGTCAGTATGGCCACGCAGTCATCGACCTTGAGCCACAGGAAGAGGGCAAGGGTTACGAGTTTGTCAACGCTATCGTCGGTGGTGTTATTCCTAAGGAGTACATCCCATCTATCGATAAGGGCATCCGTGAGGCTCTTGAGAACGGTGTCATTGCTGGTTACCCAGTAGTCGACATCAAGGTCACCCTTGTTGACGGTTCTTACCACGAGGTCGACTCCTCTGAGGCAGCATTCAAGATTGCTGGTTCTATGGCAATTAAGGATGCTCTCAAGAAGTCCAACCCAGTCCTTCTCGAGCCTGTTGAGTCTGTTGAGGTTGAGACACCTGAGCAGTACATGGGCGACGTTATGGGCAACCTTTCTTCCCGTCGTGGCAAGATTGAGGGTATGGACGATCGTATGGACGCCAAGGTCATCCGCGCTAAGGTGCCTCTTGGTGAGATGTTCGGTTACGCAACCGACCTTCGTTCCCAGACCCAGGGTCGTGCGAGCTACACCATGCAGTTCGATTCTTACGAGCCCGTTCCTAACGCTGTACGCGAAGAGATTGTCGCCAAAAACGGCGGCTCTGCATCCTAAGTAAACGACCACGAGCTCTAGCTCATGTATGGAGGTACCCAAAGTGTCAAGCCAGAAGATCAGGATTCGCCTCAAGGGCTATGATCACGAGGTCATTGATCAGTCCGCTAAGCTGATTGTTGACACCGCACAGAAGACAGGTGCGCGTGTTTCCGGTCCTATCCCTCTGCCAACCGAGCGTAACCTTTACACGGTTATCCGCTCCCCACACAAGGATAAGGATTCCCGTGATCAGTTTGAGATGCGCACTCACAAGCGTCTCATCGATATTCTCGACCCAAGCGCTTCTACCGTTGATTCGCTTATGCGTCTCGACCTTCCAGCTGGTGTCGATATCGAGATCAAGCTCTAAGCATACGGCTTAATCCAACTTGCAAACCCTCCTGCGCATCTTCGCGCGGGAGGGTTTTTGCATAGGCGGGCTTTCTGCTTGCGCCGAACCCGCTTGCGCCTGGCCCGCTTGCGCCTGATTTTCTCGCCATGTCTGAACGATTTGCCGGAAAAGTACACCATGTCTGAGTTATTTGCCGGTTTTTCTCGCCAAGTCTGAGTAAATTTGCTCAGACTTGATGAACTTTTCAGGCTGGCTAATACAGGAGCACGTTGCATTACAGAGTAAAGGGCACGTTTAACGAGAAACTCGTAGAATAGAGAAGCGAATACTTTTACAGTGCACAGGAGAAGAGATGAAGCATAGCCAGCAGAATACAAGCAGCCAGCAGAACACCGACCGCCCGGAGAACTCCCAGGTAACAAAGATCCTTTTTGTCTGTCACGGAAATATCTGCAGGTCAACTATGGCGCAATATGTCATGTAAGACCTTGTCGAGAAAAACGGTCTGGCAGAATCGTTCTTCATTGACTCAGCCGCAACATCCACAGAAGAGATCGGCAATCCTGTGGACCCTCGCACGCGCAGAAAACTGCAGCAAGAGGGGATTCATTGCGGCAATCATCGTGCCAGACAGATGACTCGCGCAGATTACGAGGAGTTTGATTACCTCGTTGGCATGGATCACAACAACCTGCGCAACATGATGCGTATGCTCAAGGATGATCCGCTTGGAAAGGTTTCGTTGCTTCTTGACTGGACAGAGAAGACTCGCGATATCGCGGATCCGTGGTATTCGGGCAATTTTGACCTGACGTACGAGGACGTTACAGAAGGTTGCGAAGCGTTGTTCAAGAAAATTTTAGCCAGATAGCCTGCACCGCAATTTCTCCGGCAACTAGTTCCAGCAAATTGTTTCGGCAACTAGCTCCAGCGAATTGTACAGCAAAATTTTTTGGAAAAATCTTTCAAATTTCTTCGGGTTTCTCGCCAATGGATACGCCCGGGTCAGCGGTTTGACCTCGCAAAATAGGCGAGAAGAAAGATCTCGCAGCTAGAAGGTATCAAACGCTCTTCACAAAGCGTTCATCTTTTAGAGATTTTAGGCTTGTTTCTTGTCAAAAATGAGTGTAAAGTAGACGGGCTGCTCAAACAGGACAATTATGTCTAAAGGCAGTATGTACAGGACGTGGTCCGCTGGGGAAGAGTACCCGATGTGCTCTCAAGGTCCCATGACCACCGAAGGTTAGGAAAGAGCATGGTTAATACCATCCTCGGCCGCAAGCTGGGCATGACCCAGGTATGGGACGAGAACGACAACGTCGTTCCTGTTACCGTCGTTCTTGCTGGCCCCTGCACCGTTTCACAGGTAAAGACTGTTGAGACGGACGGCTACAATGCCGTACAGATTGGCTTCGGCGACATCTCCGAGAAGCATGTCAACAAGCCAATGGCTGGTCACTTCAAGGCACAGGGCGTCGAGCCAATGCGTTACCTCCGCGAGGTCCGCGTTGAGGATGCTTCTGAGCACAAGACCGGCGATGTTGTCACAGTTGCTGACTTCTCTGAGGTCACCGCTGTTGACGTAACAGGCACTTCTAAGGGTAAGGGTTTCCAGGGTACCGTTAAGCGCTGGAACTTCTCTCGCGGTCCAATGACTCACGGTTCTCGTAACCAGCGTCGTCCAGGTTCCATTGGTCAGTGCGCATACCCTGCACGCGTTCGTAAGGGCCTTCACATGTATGGTCACATGGGCGCAGAGCGCGTTACGGTCAAGAACCTTAAGCTTGTCCGCGTTGATGCTGAGCAGAACCTCATGCTTATCAAGGGTGCTGTTCCTGGCGGCAAGAATGCCCTCGTCCAGGTCCGCATGGCCTAAGGGCCTTTAGGCAAACACTTAGGCTAACAAGGAGACAACATGTCCAAGTATGAGATTAAGAACGTAGAGGGAAAGAAGGTCGGCGACGCCGAGCTCTCCTCTGACGTCTATGGCATTGAGCCAAACATCCCTGTTGTGCACCAGGTTGTAGTCTGCCAGGACGCATCCGCACGTCAGGGTACCCACTCTACAAAGAACCGTCACGAGGTATCCGGCGGTGGCGTTAAGCCTTACCGTCAGAAGGGTACTGGTCGTGCTCGCCAGGGTTCTATTCGTGCTGGTCAGTGGACTGGTGGTGGCGTCATCTTTGGACCTACCCCTCGTTCCCACGCACGTCGTATTAACAACAAGATGGTCAAGCTTGCTATGAGGTCCGTCCTCTCCGGCAAGGTTGCAGACTCCGAGCTTGTCCTCGTTGAC
>JAGZNE010000054.1:0-9856 GCA_018363825.1 Atopobium sp.
GATACGATCAGCAAGTGTCATCGCTTCTGTTTGGTCGTGTGTAACATAAACAAAGGTTCCATTAACCTTCTGACGAAGCTTAATAATCTCTGTACGCATCTGATTTCTCAGCTTTGCGTCAAGATTTGAGAGTGGCTCATCCATCAGGAAGACTTTTGGATCACGGACAATTGCACGACCAATTGCAACGCGCTGACGCTGACCACCAGAAAGTGCCTTTGGCTTACGATCAAGATATGCTGTAATACCTAATGTTTCTGCAGCTGCACGGACCTTCTCGTCAATAACTTGTGGATCAACCTTTTTAAGCTTAAGAGTAAACGCCATATTGTCATAAACGGTCATATTTGGATACAGCGCATAGCTTTGGAAGACCATTGCGATGTCTCGATCTTTTGGTGCAACATCATTGACAAGCTTTCCATCAATATAAAGCTCGCCAGCAGAAATATCTTCTAGGCCTGCAATCATGCGAAGCGTAGTAGATTTGCCGCAGCCCGAAGGACCAACAAGCACCACAAACTCGTGCTCCTTGATAGTGAGATTGAAGTCTTGAACAGCGACAACACCCTCTTCAGTCACCTCAAGGTTGCTCTTTTTCTGCTCAGTTTTCTTACCAAAGAGAGACTTGTTCTTCTTCTCATTTGGGTAAATCTTTTTTATATTCTTTAAAACGATTTCTGCCATGATAAAAACCTTTCAGAAATGCCTATAGCTTGCTGCAATACATTGAGATTTAGCCTTTTACCGCGCCAGAAATGACACCATTGATGATGTAGCGCTGGCACAGCAAATACATAATGACAATTGGGACAATAACCATCATGATGCAGGCAAACATTGGACCCATCTCTACTTTTCCATATCCACCTCTAAAGTACTGAATCAAAATTGGAATAGTTTGGTATTTAGTCCTATCCAGTACAAGATATGGCAGCAAATAGTCATTCCAGACCCACATGGTTTCGAGAATACCAACAGAAATATACGTTGGCTTCATAATAGGCAAAACAACATGGAAGAACGTCTGAAGTGGGTTGCAACCATCAATAGTTGCAGCTTCTTCAATCTCAAGTGGAATGGTCTTAACAAATCCAGCAAACATAAATACTGCTAGACCAGCGCCAAAGCCCAAATAAATAAAGCAAATATTGAAAGGAGTATTAAATCCAAGCGTATTTGCCATATTGGACAGCGTAAACATAAGCATCTGGAAAGGCACTACCATCGAGAAAACAAACAGGTAGTACAAAATGTTGCTAATGCGATTTTTTACACGGACAATAAACCATGCACACATTGAGCAGCACACCAAAATCAGTGCAACAGATGTGATGGTAATTACTAGAGAATATCCAAAGGCTGCTAAGAAACCTTGCTTCTCTAAAGCGGCAATGTAGTTAGCAAAACCTGCAGAGTTCTCTGATGTAACAAAATCAAATGCCGTAGATGTAGTAATAGTTGTTTCTTCCTTGAATGAATTCATCAAGATCATAACCATTGGATAAATCCATGCAAGAGAAAGAACGGTAAAGAATACAGCAAGAATTTTATTAATGATTTGATCGCGCTTCATTATTGCTGCACCTCCCTTGACCTGGTGGCTCTCAGCTGAATCATGACGATACAAATAACTAGAATGCAGAAAATAACAGCTTTAGCCTGGCCGATACCCATCCACTTTGCTCCCTGTCGAGCGTAGAAGGTATTGTAAATATTAAGAGCAAGCATTTCGGTTGCATGCTTAGGCTCACCTGCAGTAAGTGCCAGGTTCTGATCAAATAATTTAAAGCCATTTGTTACCGTCAAGAAAAGACAAATGGTAATAGTAGACATTAAGTTTGGAATTTTTACCTTCCAAAGTGTCTGCCAAGCATTTGCTCCATCAACTCTCGCTGCTTCAAGATAATCACTTGGGATAGACTGCAGGCCAGCAATATAAATGATCATCATGTAACCAACTTGCTGCCAAAGAGTAAGAAGAATCATTCCCCAGAATCCAGCAGTGCTATTAAGCGCAAGAAGCTGCTCGCCCACAATAGAAAGCGCGCAGTTAATCAAAATATTCCAGATGTATCCCAGAACAATGCCGCCAATAAGATTAGGCATAAAAAAGACAGTTCTAAATGAATTGGTACCCTTAAGATTCTTGCGAGTTAAAGCGAGTGCAATTGCAAGCGCCAACACGTTAATAAGAACTGTTGAGACAAGCGCAAATAATGCGGTGTACCAAAAAGCATGAGCAAACTGTGGGTCAGAAAAAGCTGCTACATAGTTATCTAGACCAACTGGTTTAGCATCACTGATGGTAATAAATTTACAAAATGAAAGATAGAATCCCTGAACAAACGGGATCATAAATCCAAACAAAAAAGAGAGCGCTGTGGGCAGAACAAATAATGGCCACCATCGCTTCAACATCTTAGCCATAGAGATACCCTCCAATAACAAGAGACGAGAAGAGAGATCTCTCTTCTCGTCTCTCACCAATCAAAGTATTACTAGAAGGACTACTATGCGTTAGCCTCTTTCTCAGTCTTCCAACCATCAACGAATGCGGACTTAACAGCATCCCAGCCCTCTGTTCCTGCTGCATAGCCCTTAAGCGCACTGGAGAGGTTGTTCTTCCACTCCTGAGAAGGAATGTAAATGAAGTCCCAAGCCACGGGCTCATTGCCCTTCTTTGCATACTCAGCTGCAATGTTTGCAAGTGCATTCTTAGTTGCCTTTGCGTTCTTGAATGGAATGGTGAAGCCCATTTCCTCAGCAATTGCAGTGGTAGCAGTATCAGAAGTTACGCACCAATAGATAAAGTCAAGCGTTGCCTTCTGGGAAGCGTCGTCTGCCTTGGAGCTTACGCACCAATAGTTCTCGCCGCCAGAGCACATACCCTGCTTCTCTTCACCCTTAACGCCGATGTAAATTGGAATCATACCAAGGGCATCATCGCCAAGTTTCTTGATGTCATTGTATGCCCAGGTACCATTTTGGTAGAAGACTGCTTCACCGTTAACAAACTCTGCAACAGCGTCATCGCCAGTCTTGCCAGAAAGCTCAGTTGGACTGCATGTAGCGTTGTTGATATAGAGGTCAAAAATCTGCTTGTAGTTAGGAAGATAGGTTCCCTTGATTTCCTTAGCCTCTGGATCACCAGTATCCTTGAACTCATAGTACAAAGGAAGGTTTGCAAGGTGTGTGGTAAAGCGCCAGTCAGAACTGGAATCAAGGCCAGCGCTGGTGAATGCGCCCTTTACGCCAAGCTCTGCCTTGCGAGCCTGAATATCTTCAGCAATCTTCTTTAGGGAAGCAAAGTCCTTGATATCGTCTCCCTTATAACCTGCCTTCTCAAGCAGCTTCTTGTTATAGATAATGCCGTAGTCTTCCTCTACGTAGTCAACACCGTAGACAACGCCATCCTCCTGAAGCTTAAGAGCATCATTAGTGAGCTCATCCAGGATCTTGGCACCCTTAAGGTCAATGCAGTAGTCCTTTACGCCAATAAGACCAGAAGGACCATTTGTCTGGAACAGTGTTGGTGCTACAGAAGCATCCTTGTTAATCTCAGACTGGAATGTCTGTGCATAAGTATCAGAAGCAGCAGTTACTACCTTTACAGGAACCTTAGTTTCCTCAGTATACTTAGCTGCAAGATCTTTCCACTGCTGATCAGACTCAGGCTTGAAGTTTAGAAAATAAACTGAGCCTTTTGCTGAATCAGAATCTCCCTGCTTTGAGGGGTTATTTCCGCCACAAGCAACAAGACCCAGTGAGCAAAGAGCTGACGCACTTAAGGTGACAAACTGCCTACGATTGATACCAGACATAAGACTCCTCCTTAGAGAGCGCTCCTAACCCTTTGCTAGGTTGACGTCTCTTCTCATGATTTTCATAAGCCATGCTTTGACACACTGTCAAAACAATTTTGCTTACGTCTACAAAGAAAAGTATATTTGTAGTATCAAGTTGTTTAAACAACTCACTTCCGAACGGTATGAAATTGTCGGTAAATGGTATGAAAGGAACCATTTTATGTTTGTTTCATTTTTATAAAGCTACTATCTAATCAAGGGTAGTTTGAACACGTAACTTTGAACTTCAGCAGCCTGTTAAGGAAATACTATGCCAAGTACACGATTCGATACGATTTATCAGGATTTGAAAAATAAAATCTTAGGCGGTACCTACGCCTATGAGTCTTTTTTACCCACCGAGATGGAGCTGACCAAAACATATTCTTGCTCAAGAAACACTGTTCGACGAGCACTTACTCTCCTATCGGATGAAGCGCTCCTTCAACCAATTCATGGCAGGGGCGTGCGTGTCATATGGCAGAAAAAACCAAGTGAAGTTATTGGCTCACTAGAAGGACTTGAGTCCTTTCAAGAATATGCCCATAGAAATCATCTTATACCTGATACGGATGTCATTGTCTTTGAGCATGTACCATGCACAGATGACATTTCTCATCAAACTGGTTTTAGGGCGGGAGAAGAACTTATTCACATTGTTCGAATCCGCAAACTCAACGGATCTTCTCGCCAAATAGATAACGATTATCTCTTGGCATCCGCAGTGGGAAATTTAGGCAAAGACGATGCGGCAACCTCGATTTTTGCGTATTTAGAGAACACGCTTCACATGAAAATTCTAAAGAGCAAAAGAACCATCAGTGTTGAGCTGGCAACTGAAGAAGACCAGCAACATTTAGAGCTTGGAGATTTTAATTGCGTAGCGGTGGTAGAGAGCCATTCGTTTAACTCGAGAGGCGTTATGTTTGGCTTCACACAAACTCGTAGTCATCCAGAAACGTTCTGCTACAAGGTTATTTCAAAAAGATAATCTGCGGTTAAATGTGCAGAATAAATTTCTTCTCTAGTTTGTGGAAAACGGTATAGCCAATTACGAGGGCAAGAACTGCAGAAACAAGGCAGCCTAAAATGGTGCTTGTTGCAGGAAACTTCTGGAAAAGAAGGCAATCTCTAATAAATGTTACAAAGTGGAACATTGGATTAAAGCGCTCAATCTGAAGCATCCAAGGCGACATGATATTAACGGAGTAAAAGAGCGGTGTACCATACATCCAAGCAGTGGTTACAACGCTCCACAGGTGGATAACGTCTCTAAAGAAGACTGCAAGGGCCGAGAGAAGCATTGCAAGACCGATGCAAAAACAAGCCAGAAGAAGCAAAGCAACAGGTGTGAGCAATGAATAAATTGTCAGCGGAATGCGGAAGACAAGCATAACAATGCCAACAGCAATGAGCGAGAAAAGATAGTTTACAACCGCAAAAAGCACCTTCTGAACAGGGAAAACAACACGATTGATGCGAACCTTCTTAAGCAAGCTAGATGCATCAATAATTGAACGCATTCCCATAGTGGTTGCATCGTTCATCAGCTGAAACGCTGTGTTACCAAGAATAAGATACAAAGGATAGTTCACAACATCCTCGGCACGGTTGCCTAAAAAAGTAGAAAAGACAACCGCCATAACGGTCATCATCAAAAGTGGGTTCAAAACCGACCACACAACGCCCAAGATAGAGCGACGATACTTAAGCTTGAAGTCTTTACTTACCAGCTGGCGCAAAATGAACTGGTCACGCTGATGTGTTGGATACCATGCATCTCGAGCAGAAACAGCTACAAGACTTGCGCTTGCACCATTTGTATTTGCAGAAACTATGCTTGCATCCTGCGCATTATTGGTTTGTGTTGAAGACTCGCTCACGCGCTATCCTTTTCTACCGATTTCTGTATGGTTTATCCTAGCACAGACAGACAAAGCCGTTTAAACTTGAAACGTTGTTGAACTGTTTTCTCCACTATTTTGTTTGTACATGTGGTGACAAAACTATTTAGAAACAGTGCTACTTGGCAGCCTTTAGTAAAAACGCTGCTTTGCAGTCCTAATAGAAATGGTGCAAAATGTCTCAATCCCCTCTTGGACGCACGCTTATCATAGCTAATCCCGCTGCTCACAGTGGTAAGGGCGCTGCAGGCGCAGAGTTTGCTCGTCACTTTTTGACCAGCTATTCAGCTGCGACTGACGGATATGAGCTCAAACTCACTACAGCCATGGGAGACGCTCGTGTTATGGCTGCAGAAGCTGCAGATTTTGATACGGTTGTCGCACTTGGAGGAGATGGCGTCATCCATGAAGTGGTCAACGGCCTCATGGCCTTATCGCCAGAGGTTCGTCCAGCACTTGGCATTATTCCTATGGGTTCCGGAAACGATTATGCACGCACGCTTGGCATGAAGATCAACGACCCAGAAGGCGCTTTTGCACAGCTGGTTCGCGGCAAAGTTAAGCAGCTAGAAATTGGTCGCATCAACGACGTCTACTTCATGGAGACCATGTCGTTTGGACTTGATGCAGCTATTGCAGCCGACACCACAAAGCGCCGCGCGAACAACTCCTCTACCGAGGGCGAGGCGCTCTTCTTAACCTCGGGCCTCAAGTTTATGGCTGCAGGCAGCAAGGGTTACCCTTGCACCGTCTCGTTTGATGGCGAGAAGGACATTGATCTTCAAGCGCTTATCATGGCCTTTCAGATTGGCCCTACGTATGGCGGCGGCTTTAAGGTCTGCCCGCATGCGCAGCCTGACGATGGCCTTCTTACCGTCTGCTACAACACTAAAGTGCCTGTCATTCCTCACCTGCTGGCTTTGTTTGGCTTGGCAAGGGCTGGTAAGCACGTCAACTCACGCATCATTGAAGAGCGCCACCTTAAGCGCGCAGAGGTGACTTTCCACGAGCCGGTTCCTGTTCAGGTTGACGGCGAAGAGCTCCCCTTTGCGGAAAAGTTTGTCATTGAGGTCATTCCCGCCGCACTTTCCGTGATTGTTCCCTAGCGCACAGAGCAACTCCTGCACCGTAGGTCGCGCTTCGAAGCTCGGGCTTTGCCGGTTGCGCATTGCGAGAAGATCAATCTTCTCGCCAAAAAGGTTAGCGTTAAAGAATCAGGGACACCTGCCAGCGCAGATGCCCCTGAATTTGTATCGTGTAAGCTAAGACTTTACGACTAGAACTTAGCGAGCTTCACGCTCAAGCAGAGCCTTAACCTCAGCTGCGGTATCAAGCTCCATAACGCGAGCAGTGAGCTCATCTGCCTCAGCCTTTGTCCAAGCAGCAATGGTCTTGCGGGTACGCAGGACAGATGGTGCAGAGACGGAGAACTCGTCCAGACCAAAGGAAAGAAGGACTGGGATGAGCAGTGGATCTGCAGCAGCCTCGCCGCACATACCAACCATGATCTTCTCCTTGTTGCCCTCGCCGATGAGGAACTTGAGAGAACGGAGAACGGATGGCTGGTAGACCTCGTAGAGGTAGGCAACGCGATCATTGCCGCGGTCAGCGCACATGGTGTAACCGATGAGGTCGTTGGTACCAATGGAGAAGAAGTCGCACTCACGAGCCAGCTTATCTGCAATCAGAGATGCAGATGGGGTCTCGATCATGGTGCCGACCTCAATGTCCTTGTTGTAAGCTACGCCCTCAGCGTCAAGCTCACGCTTGCACTCCTCAACAAGAGCCTTAGCCTCACGGACCTCATCAACAGTAGTAACAAGAGGAAGCATAATCTTGATGTCGCCAAATGCGGATGCGCGGAGAAGAGCGCGGAGCTGAACCTTGTACTGTTCAGCATTGTTGAGGCAGTAACGGATAGCGCGGAAGCCCATGAATGGGTTCTCCTCAGCCTTCATGTTGAGGTAAGGAATCTCCTTATCGCCACCAACATCAAGAGTGCGGATGATGACAGGCTTATCCTTCATGCGTAGAGCAACCTTCTGGTAAGCAGCAAACTGCTCTTCCTCACTTGGAAGCTCCTTTGCGTCCATGAACAGGAACTCGGAGCGGAAAAGACCAATGCCCTCAGCGTCAGCTTCAACTGCGCCGTTAGCATCATCTGGGTTGCCGATATTAGCAACAAGCAGAACCTTGATGCCGTCAGCAGTTACGGTCTCCCTGCCACGATAAGCCTCAAGAGCGGCCTTCTCTGCAGCATAAGCCTCAGCCTGAGTCTTGTACTCAGCAAGCTCAGCCTCAGAAGGATTAACAACAACCTTGCCATTGGTGCCGTCGACAACAATAGCGTTGCCAGTTGCAACCTCAGAAGTGATGTTAGGAACAGAAAGAACTGCAGGAATCTCAAGAGCACGAGCAATGATTGCGGAGTGAGAAGTACGACCACCAGTCTCGGTAACAATACCTGCAACGTGGTCCTTATCGATGTCTGCGGTCATAGAAGGAGTCAGCTCATGGCAGACAATGACGGAGTTCTCTGGAAGTGTGGAGAGGTCAACAACCTCTTTACCAAGAAGGTCAGCGAGAAGACCAGTCTTTACGTCAGCAACGTCTGCAGCGCGCTCACGGAAGAGCTCATCCTCCATGCCAAGGAACATGTTGTAGTACATGTCGTATGCGTCACTTACAGCCTGCTCAACGCAGGTGCCACCGTCAATTGCGCCGTTAACAGCCTCTTTGATGCCCTCATCCTCAGCAAACTCAATGTGAGCACCCATAATTGCAGCAGCTTCCTCGCCCACCGTCTTGGTCATGCGCTCAATCTGCGCATTTGTCTGTGCGATGAACTTAGTTACAGCCTCTGCGTAACGAGCCTTCTCTGCAGCTGTATCTTCAACAGTGTGTGGAGTAAAAGTAAGATCTGGATCTACGGCAACCTGAGCAGTACCGATGCCGATTCCATTGGACGCATTGACTCCCTCAAACATACTTGCTCCAATCATTGTCCGCGAAGCGGTGTATTTAGTTCTGCAAGCCTATCCACATTGGACAATAGTCGCAGAAACAAAACTGTCTTTTTACAGAGTAACATTTTTTTGACCTGTTACGTTGTGAGTATCGTTAAATAAATTTCAATAAAAAAACACTTGGCAAGAGAATCTTTCTTGCCAAGTGTATGTACGTTCACAATAGTAAAAGTGTTCAGTATTTCTTGCGCGGCGAAAGTACACCATCTGAGGGTTTCTCGCCAAAAGACCTAGACGATTAGCTTGTGGTTACTACTCAGAATCTGCCAGCCAAGATGACTTGCCCTCGCGGCTCTCCTCTTTCTGGCGAGCAAGCTGAATCTCTTCTGCGATAGAAGCAGGCATTTCTCGGCCCATCTTCTTGTAGAGAGCAGTGACAACACGATCGATGGTTGCGCGCTTTGCGATTCCTCGGCTTGCTGCAGTTGCCGTTCCGCAAGCAGAAGCGTAGATAAGCGCAGTGTCGTAATCATAGCCAGCGGTGGTCTTTGCCAAAAAGCCTGCAACCATGGAGTCACCAGCGCCAGTTGCGTTAACAAGGCGAATCTTTGCAGTTGGGACAATGTGCTCAGTACCATACTCGTCCAGGAGCAGCGAACCTGCACCGCCGCAAGAGACGATAACGTTGCGAGCGCCGCCGTCCTGGAGCTTCTTTGCAAATGGAATGCACTCTTCTGGAGTCTCTGGACTTGCACCAAAGATACGGCCAACCTCGTGGTTGTTAGGCTTGATCAGGAATGGTTGAGCCTTAATAGCCTCCATAAGCAGCTGACCAGGAGCGTCAACAACAAACTGAATACCGCGACCAGCAAGCTGAGCCATAAGGCGAGTGTAGATATCCTCTGGAAGCGAGCTTGGAATAGAACCGGTAAGAACCAGGGTGTCACCTGCGCCAACAACATCCATGCGCTCCAGCAGCTCATCAACCTTTTTCTCCGGAATGCGTGGACCATTGCCGTTGACCATAGTCATAACAATGCCGTTAAGCTTGACATTAATGCGGGTAAAGCCTGAATCCAGCTTGACGAAGTTACTTGGAATACCCTGACGCTGAAGATCACTCAGCAGGTATTCACCA
>JAGZNE010000055.1:0-9731 GCA_018363825.1 Atopobium sp.
ACAAGGCCCGTAAAGGACAGCTTGTTGGTGCGCACCATATTGGTGATCATCAGAGGCAGCGAGGTCTCAAGGCCAATGCAGCCAAAGTAAGAGATTTCCCACTCACAGTCCTTCTCGTGAGCTGCATGAGGTGCATGGTCGGTAACAATGCAATCAACCGTACCATCTGCAACAGCGGCCTGAAGTGCAAGAGCATCCTCAGCGGTTCTGAGTGGCGGATTCATCTTAAGGTTGGTGTTATACGTATCGGTGATGTCATCCTCAGACAAGAAGAGATGGTGAGGGCAAACCTCTGCGGTAACCGGTAGACCTTCCTTCTTAGCTGCACGTACCAGCTCTGCTCCCCTGCCCGTTGAAATGTGACAGATATGCAGAGGGCAACCGGTAAGACGGCAAAGATCAATGTCTCTAGAAATCTCCAGCTCCTCGCCAAGTGCTGGCCAGCCAAACATACCTAGACGCGTGCTTGCGCGGCCCTCGTTAACAACGCCGCCAGCACTGATGGACTCAATCTCGCAGTGAGCTGCAACAACGCGGTCAAACTGGGAAACGTACTCCATAACGGTGCGCATCATACCAGCACTTTGGACGCCGTGGCCGTCATCAGAGAATGCGGATGCTCCCTCGTCAACCATGTTGCCAATCTCAGCAAGCTCCTGTCCCTTAGAACCCTTGGTTAGAGCACCCATAGGACGGACGTGAATGAGACCAACCTCATTGCCACGATCAATCTGGAAGCGAACAGCAGGCCCGTTATCGGTAACAGGATTGGTGTTAGGCATAGTAGCAACATCAGTAAAGCCACCATGAACCGCAGCCCTAGAGCCCGTCTCAATGGTCTCTTTGTATTCAAAGCCAGGATCTCTAAAGTGAACGTGCATATCAACAAGGCCAGGGGTAAGCACCTTGCCCTTTGCATCAATGACGGTATCACCCTCTTGAGGCTTAACCGTAGCTGCAACTTCAGCAATGGTTTCTCCGTCAATACGGACGTCCATTACCGCGTCAAGATTAAGCTGCGGGTCTACAACACGCGCGCCCTTAAGCAGAAATGCCATCAGAGTCTCCTCCCAGAAGCAAATACATTGCGGCCATGCGCGTCAAAACGCCTGCATTGACCTGGTCAAGAATACGAGAGCGAGCGCAATCGGCCACCTCGCTGTTAATTTCCATGCCACGGTTCATAGGACCTGGGTGGCAGATGATTGCCTCAGGCTTCATCAGCTTACTGCGGCGCTCGTCAAGGCCCCAAAGCCTGTTGTACTCACGGCGAGAAGGAATAGGAGCTCCTTCCATACGCTCCAGCTGCACGCGGAGCATGTACACGACGTCTACATCGCCAATGACTTCATCAAAGTGTGAGGTCTGATAGCAGCCAAACCAGCTTGGATCGTCTACGTGGAATGTTGGAGGTCCAACTAGAACAACCTCTGCGCCCATAGTCTTGAGTGCTGGCACCAAAGAACCAACAACGCGACTGTGAGAAAGGTCGCCAACAATGGCAACCTTAAGGCCATCAAGGTGTCCAAAGTTCTTGCGAATGGTATAAAGGTCAAGCATGGCCTGAGTGGGGTGCTGATGCTTGCCGTCACCAGCGTTGATGACAACGGCATCAGTGTGCTCAGTAATCTTCTGCGGTGTACCTGCAAGTCTTGCACGGCAGATAAACATATCAACGTTCATAGCGTCGATAGTCTGAATGGTATCTGCCAGAGACTCTCCCTTAACCACAGATGAAGTAGATCCTCCCATATTTAAAGCGTCAGCCGAGAGGCGTTTCTCGGCAAGCTCAAATGAAGAGCGAGTCCTGGTAGAAGGCTCTAAGAACAGGTTAACAATGGTGCGCCCACGAAGTGCCGGCACCTTTTTAATGTCTCTGTTATTTACAGCTTCAAACGACTGAGCTGTATCAAGAATCTGCTGGATATCGTCACGCGTCAGGCTGTTTGTATCAATCAAATGTTTAACTGAAAGCATTAGTTTCCTCCCTCAATAAAGGGGTCAGAATAGTCAGCTTCGTACAGCAAGACGCAGTCCTGACCATCAATTTCTTTAACATTTAAGCTGACTACCTGGCTCTTTGATGAAGGAACATTTTTTCCCACATAGTCAGGTCTAATAGGAAGCTCGCGATGACCACGGTCAACAACAACTGCTAGCTGAACGCGCTCAGGACGGCCATAGTCAATGAGGGCATCGAGTGCTGCTCTGATAGTTCTTCCTGTCTGAAGAACATCGTCTACCAGCACAACGCTTGTGCCTGTAATATCAAAATCGATATTAGTTGCGTGGAGAACCGGTGCAGTATTTCTTCTAAAATCATCGCGATAAAAACTGATATCAAGTGAGCCAACTTTTGGCTTAAATCCGGTAAAACTCAAAATCTTTTCCGCAAGACGAGAAGCCAAAACCTCTCCACGACGAATAATGCCCACCAAAGCAACGTTTTCAATTGCATCGTTATTCTCGACAATTTCGTGAGCAATTCGTGTAAGCATGCGGTCAAGGGACTGCTCATCCACAATGAGAGAGTGCGAACCTTCTTGAGCCATAGCGCCTCCAATAAAAAAGATACCTCACCTGACCAGGCACAAGGTATCCAAAAGGCAAAACTATGACTATGAGCCTTACGGGTATCTCGTACCACATTTAAAGACACACATATTGTACTCGTACAGACCCTAACTTTTGGTTAGGAATTTTAATTATCTCTTGAGGTGCTCGTAAGCTTCACAAACTTCATCCACGGGACCAAGCATGCGCTGCTTGCCCTTCTCAATCCAAATGGCACGGTCACAAATGCGCTGGACCAGGTCAATGGAGTGAGAAACCAGAAGAACCGTAACATTATTAGAAGCAACCAGCTCTTTGATGCGGTTCTCGCACTTTTGCTGGAAGAGGAAGTCTCCTACCGAGAGTGTCTCGTCAACAATGAGCAGGTCAGGCTCTGTAACGGTTGCAATTGCAAAGGCAATACGTGCCACCATACCAGAGGAGTAGTTCTTGAGCGGCATGTCCATAAAGCCCTCAAGCTCAGCAAACTCTACAATCTGGTCAAAGTGCGAGTCAATAAACTCCTTCTTGTAACCAAGAAGAGCGCCATTGAGGTAGATGTTCTCTTTAGCAGTCAGTTCCATGTCAAAGCCAGCACCAAGCTCAATAAGAGGCGCAATAGTACCCTTGACCTCACAAGTTCCCTTAGAAGGCTCAAGTACGCCCGCAATGATTTTGAGCATGGTAGACTTACCAGAACCGTTGGTGCCTACCAGGCCAAAAGCCTCGCCACGCTTTACTTCAAACGAGATGTCATCAAGAGCCTTGAACTCCTTAAAAGCAACCTCGCCGCGTGCAAAGGCAATAAAGTACTCTTTCAAAGAGTTGAACTGCTCAGAGGCAATGTTAAAGATCTCTGAAACACCGTTTACTGCAACAACGGTTTCTGCATCCTCAGCTGGAAGCGGAGGGCGCATAAAATCGTCATCGCCAGCAACAACTACCCAAGCGGTAACTGTCTGAGGGTTGTTGTGTGTGTCAAATGCATCAATATAGAGATGATAGCGACCAGGCTCTGGGAAGGTATATGTCCACGACGTATTAGGAATTGAATCACCAAATTGATGCTCTGTGGTATCCCAAAAACCCTCATCCCAACGGTCGTTCAAACTCCACACATAGTGAAATTTAAAGCCCTCAGGGTCTGCACCAATAATCTTAGGAGTAGCAGTTACAGTCTCTCCTGCACGAATCTCGTGCGTATCTAAGGAAACCTGAACTGACCAGCCTAACTCTTTATTTGGTGACTCAGACATACAACTCCTCTAATCAACTATTGCCTGAACAGTATAGCTGATTATGGCGAGAAACCCGACTTTTTAAGAGACTTCTCTACTTCTGTGGTGCCGCTGTGGTGGTACGAACAATAAGCTTTGGAGCAATCCTAATTGCTTCAGGTTCATACCCTGCTTCAGATGCACGTATTGCATGCTCAAGTGCCACACGACCGCGCTCGAGGAGATTAAAGCGTACGGTGGTCAAAGAGAAGTTTGGCAAATAGTCTTCAAGAGAGTCGTCAACACCAACAACGCTCACGTCTTCCGGTACGCTCAGTCCCACTTCTTCAAATGCCGCAATGATACCTAGTGCCATCTGGTCGTTTGCTGCATAAACTGCAGTAAAATCACGAGTTTCTCGCAGTTTTTTACCAATTTCATAGCCACTATTGGCGGTCCAATCGCCAGCTAAAGGCTCAACAATTTCTAGCCCATACTCAGACATGGCATCTCGCCAGCCCTTCTCGCGAAATTGCGAGTCAATGGAGTATGAAGGGCCTGCTACAAAACGGATCTTGCGATGACCAAGCTCATAGAGGTGATCAATGACAAGCTTTGAGCAACCGTACTGATCTGAGTCAACGGTTGTGCAGTAAGGGTGCTCATGCATGGTAAGAAGCACTGTTCCAAGGCCCGGCTGCGGTACAAATGATTCAAAGTCTGATGCCATAAGGCTCATGCTGATAATCATGCCGTCAACGGGAAGATTGGACATACGATGAGAAATATCCTGCAGGCACAAGCCGTCGTCGGAGCCTTTCTCAATCATCGTAATTGCATATTCATGCTCACGAGCAGCAGAGACAATGCCATCGAGGGTTGCCAAGTTACCAAACTCACGAATGTCGTACAGGCACAGACCCACCGATTGATACGAACCAGACCTCAACGACCTGCCCGCAAAACTTGGCCTAAAGCCCATGGACTCCATTGCGGCCTGGACTTTTTCTCGCGTTGCCTTGCTCACGTTTTGAGCACCATTAGCAACACGAGAAACGGTCTGCTGAGAAACACCAGCGGCTTGCGCAACATCAGCCATTGAAACAGAGCGTTTATTTGAGCTAGAACTATGCGAGCGAGTCACGAATTCCTCCGATTATCTGCTTGTTTACGTACTCATACTAACAGGCAGATTGGCATAACGCGATAAAATTGCATATATAGCAGCAAATTAAACGCTCACGGTAAAAAAATTACCGTTCGGCGAGAAGGACTTTTGACCTGCGCTCTAACCGTTTGCCCCCGCAAAGATACCACTGACTGAAAACTTAATAATTTCCTGTTAGTTCGTTATGAGTACGTTAACATAGTATGTGTAATGCACTATGAGTAGTATCTCGGAGGTATCCGATGATTGACGTTCGACCCTTTGATAGCTTTGTTAACTCCCCTGCTGCGCTTACGTATACCATTCGCGGCGCCCATTCATCAATTAAATTAAGCAATTTTGGTGCCACCATTCTGGGCGTTTCAGTCCCAGATGTTTATGGGACGCAGGCAGATGTAGTTCTTGGATATAGCCTATTTGACCTGTATTTAGATAACCCTGCCTGCTTTGGTGCCTCCATTGGACCTTCTGCTAATCGCGCAGATAAAGCAGAGATTCCGCTTAATGGTGTTATCTATCATCTTCCTAAAAACAACGGTCCAGACAACCAAAATAACCTGCATACTGATCTGGTTACTGGTATACATAAGCGCATTTGGCAGGCAGAAATTGATGAAGCTCAAAATACGGTAACCTTCAGCATTGACTTGGTAGATGGAGAATATGGACTACCAGGAAACCGCCACATTACCGCAACCTATAAGCTTGTTGAAGAGGGTGCGCAGTCAACGGTACATCTTACGTATACCTGCACAACCGATACTGCAACATTTGTAAACATGACTAACCACGTATACTTCAACCTTAATGGTCATGATTCTGGTGATGTTCTTGGTCACCAGCTTACAATCCAGGCAGATTCATATCTGCCTCTACGAGATGACTCAGTTTCTGCAGGAACCATAGATTCTGTCGCAGGAACTCCTTTTGATTTCCGCACACCTAAGACTGTTGGCAAAGATCTTGACGCAGATAATGAGCAGCTCAAAATTGCTCGCGGTTATGATCACTGCTTTGCCATTAATAACTATGAAAATGGCCAGCTACGCCCCGCTCTTCTCGCCACATCAGAAAGCGGACGCTCACTAGAAATTCAAATTACCGCTCCTGGCGCCCATCTGTATACCGGCAACTGGATTGATGAGGCTCGCGCAAAAGACGGCGCTATTTACAAGCCTCACGCTGGTTTTGCATTTGAGAGCGAGTTTTATCCAGATTGTGCTCACCATGCAGAGTGGCCTCAGCCTATCTGCACGCCTGAGCAGCCTTACAGCTCGCAAATTGTTTATCGATTCTTTTAAGGTACCTGTAGCTTCACAGCAATAAAGGGAAAGGAACACCATGGCTCACACGTTTGACGAGAAAACCACAGCTCAGCTCAATCGCGCAAAAGAGCACTTTGAGCAAATGTTTGGAAAAGCTGACCGCTATCTTGCAGTACATGCGCCTGGTCGCTCCGAGATTGCTGGTAATCACACTGATCACGAGGGTGGTCATGTTATTGCCGGCGCTCTAGATGTTGCTATTGACGCTATTTGTGCACCTAATAACCTGGGCGTTATTCGTGTTGCCAGCGTTGGATACGATCCTTTTGAGGTCAATTTCACAAATCTGGAACCCTCAGAGGATGAGTTCCTTACCACTAAGGCCATTGTTCGCGGCATGGCTGCAAACCTGGTCAAACTTGGCTTTGAGCCAACTGGTTTTGACATGGCAGTAGTAAGCGACGTGCCTGGTGGCGGTGGACTTTCTTCCTCTGCTGCTTTTGAGGCTGCAGCAGGTCGCGCAATGGAAGCACTCTGGGAAGGCGGCTCCGAGATTTCTGCGGTTAAGCTTGCTCAGATGAGCCAGAACACAGAAAACGTTTACTTTGGCAAGCCTTGCGGCCTTATGGATCAACTTGCTGTTTGCCTTGGCGGTCTTGCCTTCATGAACTTTGAGGATTCTGCAGAGCCCAAGGCAGAAAAGCTGGACCTTAACTTTGAGGATTATGGCTACGCTCTCTGCCTTGTTGATGTTGGCTGCGACCACGTTGCCTTCACAGATGAATACGCGGCGGTCCCTGTTGAGATGCAAAAAGTTGCAGCAGCCTTTGGCAAGGCTCGCCTCTCTGAAGTTCCGGTTGAAGACTTCCAGGCTCGCGTTAATGAGCTGCGAGAAGATCTTGGAGACCGCGCCCTTCTCCGTGCTATCCACTACTGGTACGAGAATGACCTGGTAGACAAGAGATGGGCAGACCTTCAAAATTCCGATATTGAGTCCTTTATTGCGCTCACCAACGCTTCTGGCGCAAGCTCCGGCATGTACCTGCAGAACGTTTCTACTTCTGGCTCGTATCAGCCAGCTATGCTTGCCCTCGGTTTGGCCGAGAGTATCTTGAAAGGTTCTGGTGCCGTTCGCATTCACGGTGGCGGTTTTGGTGGCTCTATCCAGTGCTTTGTTCCTCTCGCCCTAGTCGAGACCTTCATTGCACAGATGAACCAGTGGTTTGGCGAAGGCGCCTGCCGCCACTACGCCATCTCTGACCAGGGAGCTTGTGCACAATGGCTGTAGCAGACAATGAAAGCGCGCTTTGCATTCAGCAGCTTGTCGCGTATGCATGCGAGCACGGACTTATTCAAACTGAGGATCTGACCTGGTGCTATAACGCGCTGTTGGACATGCTTTCGTACGAGGGGCCCGCTCCCGTTAAGCCTTGGGAGAAGATTGACCTGGAGTCGTTTGATCTTGACCAGACACTTGCCGAGCTTGCTCGCTTAGCTGTTGCTCATGGTCTGGCCGAGAACACCCAGAGCGGCGAAGACTCTTTTGCTATGCGCGTCATGGGCCTTCTGCTGCCAAAGCCTTCCGAGGTGGCGCACCATTTCAATGAGCTGTATGCTGCCAAGGGTCCTCGTGCTGCAACTGACTGGTTCTACACGCTCTGCTGCGATGCAGGCTATGTCAGAAGAAGCGCCATTGCCAGGAATATCACGTGGACTACACCAACCACCTGGGGAGACCTGGAGATTACTATCAACCTCTCCAAGCCAGAAAAAGATCCTCGCGAGATTGCCGCGGCTAAAACGGCTCAAAACACTTCTGGCGAGAAGTACCCCGCATGCCAGCTCTGCCTTGATAATGAGGGCTATTCTGGACGCGGCGCTTCGTCTGGCGCAGGCCCTCATCCTGCCAGGCAGAACCTGCGCATCATCCCCATTGAGCTCAACCAGCATCGTTGGGGATTCCAGTACAGTCCGTATGCGTATTTCAACGAGCACTGCATTGCCATGAACTCGGATCACGTTCCTATGCACATTGATCACGAGGCGCTGGTCAACCTCTTTGACTTTGTGGATAGGTTCCCCCACTACTTCATTGGTTCAAACGCTGACCTGCCCATTGTGGGCGGATCGATTCTCTCGCACGATCACTACCAGGGCGGACGTTACGAGTTCCCTATGATGCGCGCAGAAGTTGCGGAAGAATTTGAGCTCAAGCAGTTCCCCGAGGTAGCGGGTGCAATTCTCAAGTGGCCACTCTCTGTTCTCCGCCTCTCCTCTACCAGTCGAGAAGAAGCACTCAAAGCTGCAGAGTTTATCATCACCGCATGGCGCAGCTATACCGACGAGTCCGTCTCTGTTTATGCGGAAACTGACGGCGAGCTCCACAACACGGTTACCCCTGTTGTTCGCAAGCTTGAAGATGAGACTTACGAGGTCTTTCTTGCGTTGCGCTGCAACGTTACCAGCGAAAAGCATCCGCTTGGCATCTTCCATCCTCATGCCGAGTATCACCACATCAAGAAAGAGAATATCGGCCTCATCGAGGTCATGGGCCTTGCTGTACTTCCTCCTCGCCTTGTGCCAGAGCTCAACAAAGTTCAGTCGGTTATGGAGCAGTGCCTGGCAAATGACAAGAAAGCTAACGCAGTCTATGGACAGCTGACTACGGACTCCACCACCATCTCTCATGCCGATTGGGCTCGCCAGATCTACGCCAAGCTGCTTGAGCAGGGCGACGATTCTAGTAAGGATACTGCTTCGAAGAAGGACATCTCTTCCCTCTCGTCTGAGCAGCTCAAGAAGTACATTTACGACGAAGTTGGCATTGTCTTCTCGCACGTTTTAGAGGACGCCGGCGTATTCAAATGGGACGAAGAAGGACGAGCAGCACAGCATCGCTTCCTCGAGTCTCTGTAGCTGCTGCCGCCCGCAGGTTCGGCGCAGCTCACGGTGCTCCACGAGCAATAACGTATCTCGCAACCGCAAAAATCACCCAGCAAGAGGGCCGAGAAAATCGGCTCTCTTGTTTTTTTACCGCCAAATCGTCAGCCCACGACAGTTAAAGAACGCTCAAGCACAGCAAAGTCAGATATTCTGTTGGATGTGGGGTCTGATTTGACCCTTCTAACACACCTATGTCGGATAATCTGTCGCAGATGGCTCTACTCAATGCCCGACCACACCTACGTCAGATTATCTACATGTATCGAGAAGCCCGACCACATCTATGTCGGATAATCTGCATGTATCGAGAAGCCCGACCACAGTAAAGTCGGATAATCTGTCGATAGTTAACATATTTTTTGACATTGGTGTGTTATTTCTCTCTGAAACTGCAGAATATCAGCCATAGGTGTGCTCTCAGGGACAAAAATTGCAGATTATCCGCCATAGGTGTGTTGCGAAAATTCTAAAAGGACTTATGTCTAAATTGATACAGTGTTTTACCAGCTGCTTTGTAATTTTCCCGTAAAGTCACTTTTCATTAACGTGCAAGCGTTGTCTTTCGCCAAAAAAGAGGCGTCTACG